>NZ_JAHQVB010000153.1 GCF_019052655.1 Holdemanella porci | reverse complement strand
AAACTACTTCAAACAAGTAATCGAAATTGATCTCTCTTACAATTGAAAAACGAATATTCAAATTGTTTTTTGAACAATATTTATTAAATGCAGAAAGCCTGTCCATAACTTTGATCCAACGCTTTTCTCTGAATTTCTTTGTAGCTTTCATCCATACAAAAGTCATCTTATTGGCATTGGCCTCAAATTTGGTTCCATCAATATATAATACTTCTGTATCTATGACATCATGAGCTTCAATATACTTGTTGATATCCACAAATATATCTTCGATAGGCATAGCAAGCTTATCTTTGATAAACCTTTCAAAAGCCATATGAGAAGGTGTTGAACCGTTCATAATGAATTTAAAGCGAATGTCATATTTACATAATTTTTCTAAATCACGAAGAGAAGCATAACCGTTTATCGCAAATGCAAGAATGACTGCTTCGAACATTTGGATTGCATCATATCCATGAGCGTTATTCTGTGAGAAATCGATATATTTAAAAATGTTGACCTCTTCTACGACTTCCTTCACAGTTCTTGAGATATCGTCTTTTTCAACGACATCTTCGTAAGAAAAACACAAAGGGAATTGAAATGATGGCTGATATGCATTACAATTAACTAGGTATTTTGGCACAAACATATTATACCAAAAAAGACCGATATTCAGATTTTTAAATCTTGAATATTCGGTCCTTTTTTATTAAGCTGAAACTTCTTTATCCGTTACAGCGCC
>NZ_JAHQVB010000152.1 GCF_019052655.1 Holdemanella porci | reverse complement strand
TCTTGACTCAATTAATGGAACGGATTTAACACCAGTCCAGAAATCTCGTATAAAACTTGTAAATGACCACATCAAACAATTATCATCCAATATCCAAAGACTTGATAAACTTATTGATTTAATGATTGAGCCATACGAAGACTATATTTCATTTCTGTGTCAGATACCTGGTGTTTCCATAAACTCTGCCATCACAATTCTTTCTGAAATCGGTGTAGATATGAATCAATTTACTTCTACAAGACGATTAACTTCCTGGGCAGGTTTAACTTCATCAAGTAACCAGTCAGCAGGAAAGAAAAAATCTGTACGCATTTCCAGAGCCGGAGTATATCTTAAACCATGTTTGGTTGAAGTTACACATGCAGCAGTCAAGGATAAAAACCATCCTTACTACGCCAACAAATTTAATAAAATTTCAAAACGTCGCGGAAAGAAATGTGCTTTTATTGCGATTGCCAGAAAAATACTTGCAGCCGCATATCATATGCTTCTTACAGGAGAAATCTGGAATCCTGCAGATTTAGCAGAAGTTGAAACGCCAGTTGAACAAAGAATTAAATACGTAAATCAGATATTAAACAACTACTAGATATTGGACTTACAGTTGAAGAATTAACACTAATGATTCAGCAAAATGCCAATATTATAGCAACACAATAATCTTTATATTTGGGGAAAGGGGTTTTGCACCCTTTTGTACTTCTAACTTCTTGTTTTTATAAATTTTATTTTCAGATTA
>NZ_JAHQVB010000151.1 GCF_019052655.1 Holdemanella porci | reverse complement strand
CCACGACGCATTGAAGGCCGACTACGCCACACGCGAGCATCTGGAATCAATCATCGCCCAATGCAACAGCACATTCATGACCGATTTCGACCGATTCATCGGCTCCTATCGTCTGCCTCGCGCGCTCGCCTACGCCAATCGTCGGCTCAACGACAACATCAACACGCTGTTGCATCTGGGCGAACAGCAACACCTATGGGTGGTCAGTCGCGAACGGCGGGGGAGGACTACCGTTGCCGTGCTCAGGCCGTACTTCGTCAACCGACCATCGAACGATGACCAAGGCATGCTGGATCTGAGCGGCGAAGCCGGTGGCACATCTGCCGGAAACACTGCCGCCGAAAACAGCGATGTCAAGTTCCCCACAACAGTCGCCTTGGACGATGTCCAAGATCGTACGGCAGCGATTCTTGACGCACGCGCCGAACGGCGTAAGGCCCAGCGCTTCCAGAAGCGGGCGGGCGATGCGGCGATGGCCCGCGCCAATCTCTCCGGCGCGACTTCGCCGGGTGGTGCCGCTCTGCCGGGTGGTGCCGCCGCGTCTGGCAACGCTACCGGACACCATCCCAAGCCCGACTGGCGCGACGCCCACCTGCCCGGCCGCGACGTGGATGCGGTGATGGGCATCGACATCGAAACCACCGGCATCGATCCGGCACGTGACTACATCATCGACGTCGGCTTCGAGTTCATG
>NZ_JAHQVB010000020.1 GCF_019052655.1 Holdemanella porci | reverse complement strand
TTGAATATTCGGTCCTTTTTTATTAAGCTGAAACTTCTTTATCCGTTACAGCGCCTTATATTTAGTTAACGTGAAAAACTGTTTACATGGTGGCAAATGTGCCACTTTTTTTAATTTATCAATCTAAAAATTTGCGGGTTTAAAAGATTTTGTGAGTACACACATGACGTCTCCAATTAATAATTTAGCGTTAAGAACGTTAATAAATAAGCTGTAAATTGAGGAAAAATGTTGTTGTCAGAAAGAAAAAAATGCTTAGGGGTTATCTGATGGGTACTCACATTATTTTTGCATTTTAAAGAATTTATTTCAGTTATTCTTGTCTGAAAAACAAAAATCTCTAAAAATAATCAAAATGCATCGATTTTTGACTTTTTTCTTTTTCATAAATTTTAAAAGTGCTTTATATAAAGCAGAAAATGAATATAAAATAATTCAACAAAAAATAAAAATGGGACAAAACTACGGTTTAATTAAGGTATGAACAGATGATATTAGTTGATATTGCGATGTTAATCATAAAGAGAATGCATCTTTGATTACTAACATGAATTTCAGTTTATGTCATTGGTTTGAAGTAAATGCATAGCAAGCCATAGCTATGAATTAACAAAAGGGGGAATATATATGGCTAAAGTTAGATACGGCCAATCTGGCTACGTAGGATGTAAAATGAGCGAACGTGCTCAGGAAGCATATGACAGCGGTGAACGACCTATGTCGAAGTGGAGCAAATGGGATATTATTTGTGATCTTGAAAATGACTTAGATGATGATACCATCGCCAAATTAAGCAAATACAGTGCTCAGGCTATAAAAAATGTATGCTTGGAATGGACAAGTTGGCATCATACTGGTTCGTACGCAAATGAGACAGACTTCTATCAAGTAATCGATGGTAGAGATGTAGATTTGGTTCAAATGTTTAAGGATTTGGACTCTGAAGATAAGTACTTAAAGGAAGAAAGAAAACAAAAAAAAGAAGAGAAGAAGAAAGTGGATATGTCAGAAATAAAATGTCGATTTGAATACGGAGAATGGAGTACATATAATTCACGCCACTACCTTAATTGGTACAAAAGGTATGGAATCAAAAGAGGGAACTGGATCTATTATATCGAGCATTCATGTTTAAAAAAGAAGATGGTATCTGGTAAGTATGTCAACATTCTACAAACTTTTGATCGTGCTCCAAATGGAAAAGCTGAGAAATTCAATGAAATCAAAAGACTAATGAAGCCAACTAAGAAAAAATAAAGAAAGGATTATGTATTATGGTAAAAAAGAAAAGTTTATCATCAATTCAAGATATGTTTAAACCACGTGAGAATGAAGAGGTTCGAAATGTTAAATCTCTGGTGGAGTGGAGTAAGAAAGATGTACTGGATGGTTTAGAAGAACATTTCGGTTCTAAAATCATTAATAGTAAATTTGTTAAATATGATGAAGAAGTTTTGAAAAATATATGTTTGGATGACCGTGAGTGGCAAGACAAGAAGCTGATTACTAAAGAAAAAAGATATTTTACTTTAATGGATCTAAGTGAAATCGATGTGAATCAACTATTAAGTCTTCTGGAAAACGAACAAAACAGAATTGACGTTTTAAAAGTGACTTTTTGCAAGCAATTAATTGATTATGTTGAATCTTTTTACTATTTCATTCCGCCAAGGGAATATCTACATCAAAAATATATCGAAACTTTGGTTGTCACAAAAAAAATCACCGGATTAAATGCTGAAAAATGTGAGAAACTTATTAATATCTTGGCGAAATTATATTCTTGTGATTCCAAGTATTTTTATATCGATACGGTTGTTCAAAGTATTGCGTCGGAATACTTTAGATTGAACTTAGGACATGTTGAAAACACGGATTCGGCGGTTTATATGACTTATCTAGGTACAACCTACATATATGAAGATGGGAATATGTATGTCCTTGAATGGATGGATTACGATACATTGAGACCACGAGAGTCTGGATATTACTACGTTAAGGTGTGCACATCTCAGGTACATTTGCTGTACTATGAGACTAGATATGACTGTTTTATTGAAGACAGACATGGACAAGTAGCTAGATCCATTTTGGATAGTGATATTATCGCTTGTTCAACATTAGAAGGTGTAGAGCCAATTGATATTGAAGAGCATTTATCACATTTAAACTACGATTATATTTCGTGAGATTTTAGATTTTTATAGTGGTGGCAGCCGTGCCACCTTTTTTGATAGGCAATTTTTAAATTGTGGCAACAGTGCCATCTTTTTTTGATTGATATAGAAATGAATTAGTGGCAATAATGCCACTTTTTTAGTGCTTTTTCATAAAAAATCAGAGAAGCAATACAGTTATGAATAATATGATTATTTAAAAAAAGTGCTTTATATAAAGTATATTTATGATATCTATCAAAAAAATAAAGAAAAAATAAAAAAAGGGCGAAAAACAGGCATTATATAAGTGTAAGACGTATTACAAATAAATATAATCGATTGTATTGTTTTCAATTTGTTCAACAAATTGATAGAAAGAAAGGACAAACAAATATGGAAAAAGTATTGTATCAGATTGTTGTTATCAACATTGCGGTTCAATATGGTATTGAGATTGCTATTATATTTAGCTTTTTCACTTACTTTATTGATAAATATTGTTGTAATGATGGATTTGATGTAGAAAAAGGCGTGTTTATGCCTGCGCGAAGAATTGTTGAGTATCTTCCTTTTTTTAAGAAAAATAGGGTATATGTTCTACTAAAAAAAATGGAAGAATTAAAGTTGTTCAAGCGTGTTCATCACGGTAAGAATCCATGGGATAGAACGTATTGGTATACGTATGATGACGTAGGATGGTCATTGTTGGAAATGTACTATCATAAGCAGTTCCAAAAATTAGTAAATGCAAGTCATCAAAATGGGAAATGTACAAATTCTGAAATTGGGAAATGTACAAGTTCTAAAAAAGGGAAATGTACAATTCCAAATTCTGAGACTTCTTTATATATAAATAAAGATAAGAAGTATAAAGAGAGAATTAAAGAAGAGAAGAATAGGGAAATTTACTCGAACATCATTCAACATTTTAATTTGAAATGTGACAAATCTTATAAGCTAGACTCAGAGGTGTTTATTGATTATATTGATGCACTTCTTGCTAAAGGTTTTAGTGAACAAGATATGATTTCTGTTATTGATCAAAAATGCAAAGAATGGACGAATACGAAGTATGCACAGTATCTTAGACCATCAACTTTGTTTGGTGATAAGTTTGAAATCTATCTTAATGATTGTCAAAAATCAAATGAAAACTATAAAAGAAGGGGGAATGTTATATGAATGGAGAAAAATGCAAAATATGTCTTGCTTTCGGGGGGAAAGGAATATTCAATTACGATCAAATCGAGAAAGGATATGATTTACCAGTTGAATATACATATCAATGCCAAGATAGATTTACTTGTGAAAAAATCGTTGAATTCAGGAAGAAAAAAATTGAGCATCTAAAAGAGATATCTGGCATGGGTAATCTGTTGAATAAAAGTCTGGACAATTTTCAAACTAATGAAAGTTGGCAACAGTATTGCAAGGAAGTGGTTCAAAGTTATTTAAATGATTCTAAGCTAGCAATAAAAAACCAGAATCCATTACCTTGGTTGCTATTCATGGGTAAAACTGGGACTGGTAAAACGCATTTATGTTCAATTGCGGCGAATGGATTGATGGAATTAGGTAAGCGCGTTAGCTACATGACTTATCCCTCATTGGTTCGTGATATTAAGATGTTTAATGCAGATGGCTTGGTGGATAAAGCCAAACACACAGATGTGTTATTTCTAGATGATTTGTTTAAATTTGAGGATGCGAAGTGTAATCTTGAGCTGTTTGAGATACTCGATTATCGATACAAGGAAGATAAATGTACCATCATCTCCACTGAGAAAAAAGAAGCTGAATTAATCGCATTGGATGAAGCTATGTTTGGTAGAATCTGCGAAAAGGCTACAAAATCTAAGTATTTTACTGAGATATCGGATGAAAATGGGGATAGAAACTTCCGCTTAAAATAGTGGATTCGAATAATAAGTGATAGACAATGCTAATAAAGTGGATGAAGTAATAAGTGCATACGCATCCACTTTATATAGATGTTGTGTAAATATACTGCGTTGAACATGGGTTCAATACTTGTTGGATTTGGATAAAAATGAAAAGGAGATAATTAATATGGATAATAACAATAAAACCAATAACATCAAACCTCAGTCAATCCGAATGAGAGAATTGGATAAACAGTGCTTTGATGATATCAAAAAAGAAAAGAAAATGAGTGCTGAAGAAGTGATGACATTTCTGATGGATAAATATAGAAATGATGAGTTTGCGAACCAACATGTACAGCACGAGAAATCTATCAGTGATTTTGAGCGTTATACGAATGCCGTTCGTGGCATCTTTCAAGGATTGATTTGCGAATGTGAAAATCAAGAAAATTTGATCAGGACTGAAGTTGAAAATGATATTAAGGCGAAAGAAAAGATGATTTTTGAACTTAACAATAAGGTGTTCAAGCTTGAAGCGGATATGAAAGATAAGGATGTCTCATTTTCAAAATCACAAAAAGTGGTTGGTGATTTAAAAGAAGAAAACGCTTTATTGAGAAAAACCAATAATTCTTTACAAGAAAACTTAGACAATGTGGAATCTTTTAAAGAATTATTTCTTAGTGAGAAAGAAAAAAACACAGCCATTACGAAACAAAATGAGGAAGAAATCAAGAAGTTAAATGAAGATAAAGCTGCTATAGTTGCACAATTAGAAGATGTTGAAAACAGTAAATCAATTTTGATTGAGACACTAAATAAGACACAACAATCACTTGACGGTAGTGTTGTTGAAATTGATCAACTAAAAGAAGAGAATCAGTCTTTGTATGAAAGAGTTCGAGAACTTGAAAAAGCATTGGATGAAAACCAAGGCAAAGTAATTCCGGTTGTTAAAGTGGTTAATAGAAAATACAGAAAATTACGCCGTAATTTAGTGTAATTCTTATGTTTGGGGAATAGAAAATGAAAGATGCGGAATATCCAATTTGGAGAAAGTATGCTCTAACCGTACAGGAAGCGGCTATCTATTTCGGCATTGGTGAGAAGAGGATTCGACAAATCATTGAAGATAATCCGTATGAATCCTTTATTTTGGAAGTAGGGTCGCATGTAAAGATTAAGCGTGTACTTTTCGAAAAATATTTAGATGACACAAATTCGATTTGAATGAGTGGAAAAAAGGCCGTAGGTACGCTAATATATGGGTGTCAACGGTCTTTCTTATATATATGATAGGGGGAAAATAAATATGCAAGAAAGACGTTATGATAACAAGGGAAGATTGCTTCATACAGGCGAAGTACAGATGTCAGATGGTAGATATCGTTATAAGTATAAAGATGTAGATGGAAAGATGAAGGTTATCTATAGTTTACGTTTATGTCAAAAAGATAGAGCTCCACGTGGTAAGAAAAAAGGTATTTCACTTCGCGAGATGGAAAAAAAGATCCAATTTGAGATGATGCAAGGCATCAATACTGACGGAATGAGTATCACGGTGTTAGAGCTAGTTGAAAAGTATATTTCTACGAAGTTAAATGTTCGAATCAATACAAAAGCTGGATATCAAACTGTGGTGAATATTCTAAAAAAAGATCGTTTTGGCCAGATGAAAATTAGTGATGTTAAAATATCGGATGCGAAGTGTTGGTTGATCAAACTTCAAAAAAAGGATGGTCGTAGCTATAGTTCAATCACTAGTATTCGTGGTGTATTAAGACCAGCTTTTCAAATGGCACATGACGATGATTTGATTCGTAAGAATCCATTTAACTTCCAATTGGTAGATGTAATTTATAACGATTCAGTGACTCGTGAAGCAATTACTCGAGATGAAGAGAGACGATTTTTGAAATTTGTGAAAGAAGATAAGCACTTTAGTGAGTTTTATGATGGCTTTTATATCTTGTTCAATACAGGTATGCGTATATCTGAGTTTTGTGGTCTAACACTAGATGATGTAGACTTTAAAAATCATACGATCAACATCAACAAGCAGTTGATGAAAAAGAATCGTGAATACTATATTCAAGAAACAAAGTCAGAAGCGGGTACGCGTATCATTCCTATGACAAGCGATGTGGAAAGTTGTTTTAAACGAATGATTCAAAATAGACCTAATTTTAAAAGAAAAGAACCATCAGTTGATGGTGTATCTGGCTTTTTAGCTTTTGATAGAAATGGCAGTATTCTATATTCACTACATTGGAATAAGCATATGCATTATGCGGTAGAAAAGTATAACAGCATCTACAAGAAGGAATTGCCTAATATTACACCACATGGTCGAGTTATAATAGGGACAAGTTAGAAAACTCCAGTAAATACAAGGGGTTGCACTAATTTAGTCCTTATCTTTAACTCCCTGA
The DNA here is from genome assembly GCF_019052655.1 of Holdemanella porci. Taxonomy (GTDB): domain Bacteria; phylum Bacillota_I; class Bacilli_A; order Erysipelotrichales; family Erysipelotrichaceae; genus Holdemanella; species Holdemanella hominis. The sequence goes on along the minus strand of NZ_JAHQVB010000020.1, from coordinate 26,411 downwards.
AAAAGGGAAAAATAAGGCAGCGCTGTCATTCCAGAATATGAATTATTACAGATCCAGACTGGAAATGGATTTGTGTAAGACAAGAGTAAAAACAACAGAATTATTGTAATTATAGGACTGAATTAGCTCGCACGGAATATAGATTCCGGTTGTCTAATTCAGTCCTCTTTTTGATTGACGACGATGAAAGGTGATGAAAAATGGCTAGAATTATTTCTATTGTAAACCAAAAAGGGGGAACGGGAAAATCCGCATGTACAGCTAATTTAGCAGTAGGATTAGCACAAAAGAATATGAAAGTGTTGATTGTAGATGCCGATCCACAGTCTGATGTATCCGCAGGATTTGGATATCGTGATTGTGATGACAGTAATGAAACACTTACAGCTCTTATGGATGCAGTAATGAAAGATGAAGATATTCCTTCAGACTGTTATATCAGACATCAAGCAGAGGGAATAGACATTATCTGTTCTAACATTGGACTGGCAGGTACGGAAGTACAGTTGGTAAATGCAATGAGCAGGGAATATGTATTGAAACAGATTTTATATGGTATCAAGAATCAATATGATGCAGTCATTATTGACTGTATGCCATCATTGGGAATGATTACGATCAATGCGCTGGCTGCATCAGATGAAGTCCTCATTCCAGTTGAAGCGTCCTACCTGCCAATCAAAGGATTGCAGCAATTGTTAAAAACGATCGGTAAGGTTCGTAAGCAGATTAATCCGAAGCTGCAGGTCGGTGGGATTCTGTTCACGATGGTCGATGCTCATACAAATGATGCCAGAAATAATATGGAACTTCTTAGAAATGTATATGGAAGTCAAATTCATATTTTTGATAATTATATTCCATTTTCTGTAAGAATGAAGGAAGCAGTCAGAGAAGGACAGAGTATTTTCTCTTATGATCCGAAAGGCAAAGCTACAGAAGCCTATCGGAGAGTGACGGAGGAGGTGCTGAAAGATGCCATCTAAAAAAAGAGCAACTACCATTTCCTTACAGCCACTTGATGCGTTGTTTGGAACAAATGAAGAGATGACCAATGGAATTAGTGAGATAGCAATAGGAAGCCTTCATCCATTTCCGAATCACCCATTTCAAGTAAAAGATGATAAGAAAATGGAAGAATTATCAGATAGCATTACACAGTATGGCGTGTTGGTTCCTGGTATTATGCGGTTGAGAGAGTCCGGTGGTTATGAGCTTGTAGCTGGTCATCGGCGAAAACGAGCATGTGAACTTGCAGGATTAGAGAAAATGCCTGTTATCATCAAAGATCTTACAGATGATGAAGCGACGGTGATCATGGTAGATTCCAACATTCAACGAGAAGAGCTGCTGATCAGCGAAAAGGCATTTGCTTATAAAATGAAATATGAGGCGTTAAAGCGTCAGGGGAAACGGTCTGATTTAACTTCTTGCCAAGTTGGCAAGAAGTTGGCGGCGGAAGAAGTCAGTCAGAATACAGGAGATAGTTCCAGACAGATTCTTCGATATATTCATCTGACAGAGTTAATCACAGAGCTTTTAGAACTGGCAGACGAGAAGAAGCTTCCCTTTAATACAGCTGTTGAAGTTTCATATTTGAGAAGTGAAGAACAACAGATATTGCTTCAGTATATGAGTAATCACAATATGGTACCGTCCATGAAGCAGGCAAAGGAATTGAAGCAGATTTCAAAAGAGCGGATGTTGACGTATTCAGAGATTGACCAGATCTGTTTTAATGAAAGTATTGAAAAAGTTCAGGTGCAGATTCCGGCGAAGAAATTGAAACAATATTTTCCAGAGACATATACAAAGACTCAGATGGAAGAAATTATATTTATGCTTCTGGCATCGTGGGCAGAAAGAGAGGGTAAAGAATGAGCAATGAAGATATGGCAAGTAGAATACAAGTCTATCTGAAAAAGATAGAAAAGATACGTGTTAAACAGATAAAAAGAGAGAAGTTTAAACATTTGTTGAAAACATTAGGATTATCAGCAGGAAGGAAGTGAAAGTATGGCTTTAAAAATTGTGCGAAGATATGATGCGAACGGAAGGGGGCTTACGGTGAAAGAGCTGGAAACCTTTCGATTGGATTCTCCTGTGGTTAGAGAAATATTGGCAAACCTTAATCGGGAGGTGGCAGAAGGAATCAGACAGAAGGAGAAAAAAGATGACGATTGAAGACGTAATTAAAAAATCAATTCTGCCGCTGGCATTTATGGTATTCTGGTTTTGGATGACAAAAACAATTATGAAAGTCAGTGGAAAGACAGACTTGTTCTGGTGGATATTTCTTTCCGGTCTTCCATTTGGAATACATAAAATGCGGCTGATTCTAATCCCAAGAGGAATGGATACCACAGCAACACTTGGTATGGCTGCATTAAGTGTCATCATTGGAGCATTGATCGGAAGTATCATGATTCCAGTGTATGTGATCAGAGCGATATACGTTTTTATACGGTATATCATTGAAAGGTAGAAAATTAGTTTGATAAGAGGCAGGCTTGCGAAAATAAAATCGTAAGTCTGCCTCTTTTTTTGTTCCTAAAAACAGGCAATTCAGGGTAAACCCCTTTTGCAAATATAAATTTTGGAGGATTTCATTATGAGAGAGCGAATTGAAAGCAAGCATGTAACAAAAGAAATCAAAAGTCAGATGCCAGTGATTCCGGTTGATATTATCAAAGAAAGAGGCTGTACGTTCTGCCCGTATTATCTGGGCAATTATGAGAAACAGCCACGCTGTATGATGAAAATCTGTGCCTGGGATGATGAAAATGAACGTTTCCATCCAGTTCTTCGTGGACTGATTCCATTTTACAAAGAGAAGATGGAAAAAGCAGAAGAAAAGTTCCTGGCAATGAAAAAGATTTACACAACGCTGTTAGAAATGTTTGCCGATGAAATGAAGCAGGAAGAGTTGGAAAAAGATGAATGTTACGGATGTGCCTATGGAAAATATGGACCATGTATCGGTATCTGTTACAAATCAATGAAAGCATAGGAGGGTTAAGCCAATGAATACAACAGTTATTTCCGGGCGATTGGTAAGAAATCCCGGATACAACGAAGTGGAGAATGAAAAAGGACTTCATAAGATTGCCAAGTTTGTTCTGGCAGTCAGAAGAAATTATTCCGATGAAGTCAGTTTTATTCCGGTAAAGGCTTTTGCAAAGAAAGCAGAATTTGCCAGAGATTATCTGATGCAGGGAACGAAGGTCATGGTGGAAGGCGAGATTGTCACAGGTAATTATGAAGATAAGGATACTGGGAAAAAGATCTATACCACTGAAGTGTATGCAAACCGGATTGAATTCGCTGGTGCAAAAATGGTTGACAGACCACCGTTTCCAGAAGATGCGGAAGGGTTCTTAGAGATCCCAGAGGGCATGGAAGAGGAAATGCCGTTTAGATAGAGGAGGATAAAAGATGGTTTCAGTAGATCAGGCGTATATGGTAGGGCATATGAAAAATGCCGATGGAAGTATCAATAACAAAAATGTAGTGCTGTCAGCAGCATGTGAAGCAGCGGAACTGTTCCAGTGCATGATGTCAGTAAATCAGAAACTGGAGGACTGGCAGAGATTTAACCACACCTTGGAGCAGCATCTTAGAAGTGTGGAATGTGAGAAAATCCATGATATTTGTCAGGCAGTATATGGAATGAAACATCCGTCCGATGAACTGGAAGGATTGTATCTGGCAAGAGAGGATGAACAGATATGCCTTCTGTACTATCAGGTATTTGTAGGGATGTTGGAAATCAATATTAATTCAGCCGAAGTGCTGTACAAACAGAAGGAGGAAACAATCAATGAGTAAGATGGAGTATATGCCGGTAGATTGTCTGCAGGTGCCGAAGGTGCTGTTCCAGATGGAAAAATACAAAAATCTGTCAAATACAGCAAAGATTTTATACAGCTTATTTCTGGATCGTTTGAAATTTGCGGTGCAGAATGGTTGGGTAGATGGTAAGGGGGATTTGTATGTAATTTATCCAAAAAGTGAAATGAAGAAAGACCTGAATACAACCAGATATGGGGTAGATCAGGCAGTACAGGAACTGGTGGAGGTTGGAAATCTGGTGCGTATCATTCCGAACAATGGAAAAGCAAACCACTTTTATATCAACGATATTTATGAAAATGAGATGGAGGAAGAATCAATGATGACATTAGACAGCATTATGGCAAATATGCCGATGGAAGAAAGAGAAATCATTATGGACAAAATGGTGAAAGCATCCAGAGATATTCTGGAAACAATTGCAGATATGGGATATCTGGATGAATATGGGACACCACTGACTTCAATGGAAGAAAGAAATTATCGAGATGAGCTGGGACAGCTTGATGTTGATCAGATTTCCTGTGATGGCTATGAATTTGGCATGGATCTGGCGTTTGGAATTCTTGAAGAGAATGAGGAAAATGCTGATAGAGTACTGGATATTCAGAAATATGTGAACAGGCAGAATAAAAAGTGTTCAAAAAAGAAATTTATGAAAGTTTTGGAGACTCTGGTACACGCAATAGGAAATGATGAAGGATTTATTGCCGATATGTATGCGTGTGATAAAGAGGCTAGGAAAATCTATTTGGAAGAGGCGATGAATGCATTCAATTATGTGCTTGATGAATTATGTCATGGTACAGGTAGTGCGGCAAATTGTGATTTCGATGTAGAAGAGTAGGAAAATATTATGGCAGATTTTGAATATTTCAGAGCAGAAGAATCTGACCAGTTTTCTTTTTTTCGGATACCAAAAGCTCTGTTCACAGAAAAAGAGTTTGCAAGCCTGTCCACAGACGCAAAGCTCCTTTACGGAATTCTGCTTGATCGAATCAGCCTATCCAAGAAAAATGGTTGGATTGACGGTGATGGTTATGTCTATATTATTTACACGATCGCAGAATTGCAGGAGCTGTTGCGAATGTCGCATACGACAGTGACAAAGCTTCTTTATGAGCTTGACAGTGTGCATGGGATTGGATTGATCGAACGGTATCGGCAGGGGAATAATCGTCCTTCTGTCATATATGTGAAAAATTTTGTGAAACGGATCAGAGGAAAGCCAGTAAGATACGTTGCTTCTGGAACGCCAGAAACTGGAAATCCAGACTGCAAAGAATTGGAAATCCGGATTGCAAGAAACTGGAAGTCCGGAACGCAAAAAAATAGAAGTCCGGACTGCAAGAATCTGGATGGAAATAATACTAAGATAAATAAGACTGAAAAGAATCATACTGATAAGAGTAAGGGCAATACTTCCGCTTTGGAAGAAAAATTCAGTCTGTATGGGAGATTTAAAAATGTTGTTCTGTCGGAAGCTGAACTGCGGGAGTTGATGATGCTTTTTCCATGGGATTACCAGAAACGAATTGATCATCTTTCTGTTTATATGAAATCCAGTGGAAAAGAATATCAGAACCATTTTGCAACAATCTGTCTTTGGGCAGAACGGGATGGAGCCAGGGCAGGAATGGATAAATATGAATTTCAGGAAGGAGAAAGCCTGTGATGGAAAATAAAGTAACAGCAGATTATCTGGACAAAGAGGGATGTCTTCATTGTGGCATCTGTGGAAAAAGAAAACAGATGAAAGTCAGTCTGATGGGATTTGAGCATGTAGTATCCTGTTTGTGCGAATGCGAGGTGAAAGCCAGACAGGAACTGGATGAGAAGATGCAGCGGGAAGAAGCACAGCGGCTGCTTTATCAGAGAAAATCCGTCGGACTTCGGGAAAGAAGATTCTGGGAATGGAAATTTGAAAATGACAATGGAAGCAACCAGAAGACACTAATTGCCAGGCAGTATGTAGAAAACTGGACAGATATGAAGAGAAAAAATGTAGGATTGCTTTTGATGGGACCAGTTGGAACTGGGAAAAGTTTCTTTGCAGGCTGTATTGCAAATGCACTTTTGGAACAGGGAGAACGTGTCATGATGACGAATTTTTCCAGGATTTTAAATGAAATGACCAGCTATCAGGCAGATAAGAACCAGATTATACAAAATCTTGTGGATTATCCGCTGCTGATTATTGATGATTTAGGAATAGAACGAAATTCTGAGTTTGCTTTGGAGCAGGTCTATAATGTGATAGACAGCCGCTATTGTAAAATGCTTCCGCTGATCGTAACAACGAATCTGGGACTGAATGAAATGAAATCCACAGACTTGGATACTGCCCATCAGCGTATTTACAGTAGAATACTTGAAATGTGTGTTCCCATCTATTGTGGTGGAGAAGATAAGAGAAAAGAAGAAGGGACAGAAAAACTCGTACAGGTGCAGAACCTGATTACCGGTTAATCTGTCTTTTTTCATTAAAGGGGGTGGTTGCCATGATTACAGATCTGGACAGCAGTTGAATCGCTGAAAGGAGGGAAAAGTCATGCAGGAAGAGGTAACTCAGAAAACGGTCACGTTCTGTATTCGGGCTACTAAGATTACGGCAGACCTGTTGAAAAAGGTTCTTGTTGCGTATCTGCGTCATCAGAGGCAGAAATCAGTAGAGAAGAAAGCACAGAAAAATCAGCCGAAACAGGGAAAGGTCACGGTAAAAGAGCTGGCAAAACAGAATGCCGGGATGGTCAATATCGAGATCACAAATAAGAATATCAAGTCCTTTGAACGCTATGCCAGAAAATACGGGATCAATTATGCTCTGAAAAAAGACAAGAGCAAAGAGCCGCCGGTTTATCTGGTATTTTTCAAGGGACGTGATCAGGATGCCCTCAATGCTGCTTTCCGTGAGTTTTCCCAGAAACAGATTCAAAAAGCGAATAAGCCTTCTATTCATAAGCGTCTTGCAGCTTACCGGGCAATGATGCCAAAGAAATCGAAGGACAAAGTAAAGAACCGGCATCAGGAGCAGAGCCGATGAAAAAGCAAATCGGTAAAAATCTGATGCAAAAATGGAAGAATAAGATCAGGGTCAGGCTGTCCGCCCTGGATAAAAAGAAACTGGTTCTTACAAATATTCCTTATGCTCTGGCTGCTTTCTATGCAGACCGGGCATTTTTTCTTTACCGGAACAGTCCGGGAGAAGATATGGGGAACAAACTATTATATGCAATGGAACACGCAGACCGGATTTTTGCTGGTTTTGTGTTAAGCAATAACTGGAAAGATCTGCTAGCAGGTATTGTTGTTGCAGTCGTTCTGAAAGTGTTGGTCTGGCAGAAACAGGCAGATGCAAAGAAACTCCGGAAAGGAATCGAGTATGGTTCAGCCAGATGGGGAAATGCAGAGGATATCAAGCCTTATATGTCAGAAGATCCATGGATGAACATTCCATTGACAGCAACAGAAGCACTGACCATGGAGAGCAGACCAAAGCAGCCGAAGTATGCGAGAAATAAAAATATCGTGGTCATCGGTGGCAGTGGTTCCGGAAAGACACGATTTTTTGTAAAGCCGTCGGTCATGCAGATGAACTGTTCCATGGTCATTACAGATCCAAAGGGCACTCTCATTGAGGAGTGCGGGAAGATGTTAGCAAAGGGACCGCCTAAGAAAGATAAGAATGGAAATATCATGAAAGATAAATCCGGAAAAGTGGTTCATGAGCCATATGTGATTAAGGTTTTGAATACCATTAACTTTTCAAAATCGCTTCATTACAATCCATTTGCTTATATACGGTCTGAAAAAGATATCCTGAAGCTGGTGACAACAATCATTGTGAATACCAAAGGCGAAGGGGAAAAAGCTTCCGAAGATTTTTGGGTGAAAGCAGAGAAATTGCTGTACACAGCACTGATTGCTTTTATCTGGTATGAAGGGGATGAAGAGGAAAAGAATCTGAATACCCTTCTGGATCTTTTGAATGAAAGCGAAACGCGTGAAGAGGATGAAACTTACCAGAATCCTGTGGATATGATGTTCCAGGAACTGGAAGAAAGAGATCCGCAGCACTTTGCGGTCAGACAGTATAAAAAATACAAAATGGCGGCTGGAAAGACAGCGAAAAGTATTTTGATATCCTGTGGAGCCAGACTTGCCCCATTTGATATCGCAGAACTTCGTGAGATCATGTCTTACGATGAAATGGAACTGGATAAGATCGGTGACAGGAAAACAGCCTTGTTTCTGATCATGTCCGATACGGATACCACATTCAACTTTGTGATTGCCATGTTACAGTCACAGCTTTTTAATCTGCTTTGCGATAAGGCAGATGATGAATATGGTGGAAGACTTCCGGTGCATGTGCGTGTCATCGCTGATGAGTTTGCCAACATCGGACAGATTCCTCAGTTTGACAAGCTGATTGCAACCATTCGAAGCAGGGAAATCTCTGCTTCTATTATTTTGCAGTCGCAGAGTCAGTTAAAGGCAATGTATAAGGATAGTGCAGATACCATTCTGGGCAACTGTGATACTACACTTTTTCTTGGTGGCAAAGAGAAAACCACCTTAAAGGAAATGAGTGAGCTTCTGGGGAAGGAAACCATTGACCTGTATAACACTTCGGAAACGAGGAGTAATCAGAAGTCTTTTGGATTGAATTACCAGAAAACGGGCAAACAGCTGATGACGGAAGATGAGATTGCAGTCATGGATGGAGGAAAATGTATCCTGCAGATCCGTGGTGCCAGACCATTTTTCTCGGATAAATATGATATCACGAAACACAAAAACTATCGGCTTCTTGCAGATGAAAACGAGAAGAACCGGTACAAAGTAGAGAAAGAGTTAAATCCGCAGTACACACCGAAACCCGAAGAAGAGGTGGAAGTGATTCATGTAGAACTGTCGGAGTAACCTTGGGAATGAACGAAAAATAATGAGGAAAGGAATAACTGACATTAGGTGCGCCGGCTTTTTAGTCGGTGTTTTTTCATTCCCGTAAACACCTGAAAGAAGTCAGTTTTGGTTTATGAATATATGGCATTTTTTAGCAGCGCAATTACAACTTTAAAAACTCTTGTAGTCGCTATCGGCGCAGGTCTTGGTGTGTGGGGTGTCGTAAACCTTCTGGAAGGATATGGAAATGACAATCCCGGCGCTAAGAGCCAGGGCATCAAACAGCTGATGGCTGGTGCCGGAATCATGCTGCTGGGAACTACCCTGATTCCACAGCTGGCAACATTGTTCTCTTAAGAGGAGTGGTAGATGAACACCATCATTGAGAGAATTACGGAAGCGATAAAGGATATCCTGATCGGACTTATCAAGTCATGTTTGGATAACATGTTCACGTCTGTCAATGAGCAGGTGGGAACCATAGCCGGGCAGGTGGGACAGACACCGCAGGGATGGAATGCAGGGATTTTTAATCTGATTCAGAATATATCCCAAACGGTGATCGTCCCCATTGCGGGACTGATCATCACCTTTGTCCTGTGCTATGAATTGATCACGATGGTAACACAGAAAAACAATTTCCATGAATTTGAGACTTATAACATTTTCCTCTGGATCTTCAAAGCGTATGTGGCCATTTATCTGGTGACAAATACGTTCAATATCACGATGGCGGTCTTTGACGTTGGCCAACATGTGGTCAACAATGCCGCCGGGGTGATATCAGGAAACACTGCGGTGGATGCAACAGAAGCAATTACACGGATTGTGGATGCCCTGGAGGATATGGAGTTAGGGGATTTGTTCCTGCTATCCATGGAAACGCTGCTGATCAGTATTACCATGCGGATTCTGTCAATCATCATAACCGTTATTTTGTACGGAAGAATGATAGAAATTTACCTTTATACTTCCATAGCACCAATTCCGTTTGCCACCATGACCAATAAGGAATGGGGCAATATCGGAAACAACTATTTAAAAGGCTTGTTCGCACTGGCATTTCAGGGATTCTTCATGATGGTCTGTGTGGGAATTTATGCAGTTTTAGTAAATGCAATGACCATATCCAGTGACCTTCATGCAGCAATGTTTTCAGTAGCGGCTTATACCGTGATTCTTGCATTTTCATTATTCAAGACCGGAAGCCTTAGCAAATCAATATTCAATGCCCATTAACGGGCAGGAAAGGAGCGCATACCATGGCGTATGTACCAGTACCAAAAGACCTTACCAAGGTCAAAACAAAAGTAGCGTTAAATCTGACAAAGCGGCAGCTGATTTTCTTTTCACTTGCCGCAGTTGTGGGGATTCCGTTTTATCTGTTCATGAGAAAACCAATCGGTTCCAGTATTGCTGCCATTCTGATGGTAACGATCATGCTTCCATTTTTCTTCATGGCGATGTATGAAAAAGACGGGCTTCCCTTTGAAAAAGTGGTGGCAAATATCATTCGACAGAAGTTTATCTGTCCAGCGGTAAGACCATATAAGACAGAAAATTTTTATCAGGAGATTTCCACCCTTGTAAAAAAGGAGGGTGTGCCGGATGGCAAAAAAGACAAAGCAGGAGGCTCAGCAGGAGCGTCTGTCTCTGGCGGAAAAAAGAAACCGTCAGGAAAGAAGAAACAAAAAAAGCAGAAAAGAAAGAGAACAGGAAAAGCGTAAGAAGAAACAGGAACGGAATCGCAGGAAACAGAAAGGCATTCCTACAACTGCACAGCAGAGCATTCCGTATATTCGGATGCTGCAGGATGGTATCTGCCAGGTGACAAAGACCTTTTTCTCTAAGACGATTCAGTTTTATGACATCAATTATCAGCTGGCTTTAAATGAGGATAAGACCACGATATTTGAGAATTACTGTGATTTCTTAAATTACTTTGATTCTTCCATCAGTGTGCAGCTGTCCTTTATCAATCAGCAGGTGGATGTGGCAGAATTTGAGAAAAGTATTGATATTCCGGATCAGAACGATGACTTCAATGCCATTCGTGAAGAATACCGTACTATGCTGAAAAATCAGCTTTCCAAAGGAAATAATGGTCTGGTAAAGACGAAGTATATCACTTTTGGAATTGAAGCAGAAAGTCTGAAGGTAGCAAGACCAAGGCTTGAAAGAATCGAAACAGATATCTTAAATAACTTTAAGGTTCTGGGAGCACAGGCACATTCTTTGAATGGACTGGAAAGGCTGGAGATTCTGTATCATGTGTTCAACCAGGATCGGATTGAACCATTTAAGTTCCAGTACAAGATGCTTCCGGAAACCGGATTAAAGACCAAAGATTTTATTGCACCGACTTCCTTTAACTTTTCCAAGAATCAGACATTTTTGATGGGAAGAACGATGGGAAGTGTGAGTTACCTTCAGATTCTTGCACCGGAGCTGACAGACCGGATGCTTGCAGATTTTCTGGATGTGGATGACAGCATCAATGTCAACATTCATATCCAGTCCATTGATCAGAGTTCAGCAATCAAGATGATCAAGAGTAAGATTTCTGATCTTGATAAGATGAAGATCGAAGAGCAGAAGCGTGCGGTACGTTCCGGTTATGATATGGACGTGCTTCCATCGGACCTTGTGACTTATGGCGAAGAGGCAAAGAATCTGCTGGAAGATCTGCAGTCCAGAAATGAGAGAATGTTCCTTGTGACAGTTCTGGTAATGAATACCGCAAAGAAGCGTCAGAAGCTGGATAATAATATTTTCCAGGTGCAGGGGATCGCACAGAAATATAACTGTTCCTTAAAACAGCTGGATTATCAGCAGGAAGCAGCACTCATGTCCTGTATTCCGCTTGGAGTCAATCGAATTGAAATTCAGAGAGGGCTTACCACATCTTCAACAGCGATCTTCGTGCCATTTACGACACAGGAACTGTTTCAGGAAGGGGAAGCTCTTTATTATGGATTGAATGCATTATCCAACAACATGATCATGGTTGATCGGAAACGTCTGAAGAACCCGAATGGACTGATTCTTGGTACACCAGGTTCCGGTAAGTCCTTCTCAGCAAAGAGGGAAATTACAAACTGCTTTTTGATTACGGAGGACGATATCATTGTCTGTGATCCAGAAGCCGAATATTCGGCACTTGTGCAGGCGCTGCATGGGCAGGTGGTAAGAGTTTCGCCGGTATCTGACCAGTATATCAATCCAATGGATCTGAACCTGAATTATTCTGAGGAAGATAATCCGCTGTCATTGAAAGCAGATTTTATCCTGTCTTTGTGTGAGCTGATTGTTGGAGGAAAGAATGGATTGGAACCGGTAGAAAAAACGATTATTGACCGTTGTGTGCGGTTAGTATATCAGGAATACCTTGCCGATCCAATACCGGAGAAGATGCCAATCCTGGAGGACTTATACAACCTTCTGAGAAAACAGGAAGAGCCGGAAGCACAGCGGCTGGCTACTTCATTAGAGATCTATGTTACAGGCTCTTTGAATGTATTTAACCATCAGACAAACGTGGATATCAATAACCGCATTGTCTGCTTTGACATCAAAGAATTGGGAAAACAGCTGAAAAAGATTGGGATGCTCGTAATCCAGGATCAGGTCTGGAACAGGGTAACGATGAACCGTTCTGCCCATAAGTCCACCAGATACTATGTGGATGAGTTCCATCTTCTTTTGAAGGAAGAGCAGACTGCAGCCTACAGCGTGGAGATTTGGAAGCGATTCCGTAAATGGGGTGGTATCCCAACGGGCATCACCCAGAATATTAAGGATTTATTGTCTTCCAGGGAAATAGAGAATATATTTGAAAATTCAGATTTTATTTATATGCTGAACCAGGCTTCCGGAGACAGGCAGATTCTTGCAAAACAGCTGAATATCTCACCAACCCAGCTGTCCTATGTAACCAACAGTAATGAGGGGGAAGGACTTCTGTTCTATGGAAATGTCATTATCCCGTTCGTAGACAGATTCCCGAAGAATTCCCTCTATAAAATCATGACAACCCGCTTAGAGGAAACTTCCGAAGCAGGTTAAATCAAAGGAGAAGACAATGTTACGAGCAATTTCATATGTATTAACTTTTAGTGGCGGTGCTGTATTTGGCATCGCTTTTCTCTGTTTATTACAGGCAGGGAAAGGGTATCCGAAAAAGGAGGAGTAAGTAGTGGCAGAACAGAGAATGAAAGTCAGGGATAAGAAAGTCCAGAAGATGACCAAAGATGGTCTGGTGGAAGAAAACCTGACGGATAAATCTTCTGTTCGTGTCAGTAACCGTGTCAGTGATGTGCAGATGGGAATAAAACAGGGGGAAAAAGCAGAAAACCTTGTGGATAAGTCTCCCCGCCAGTCTAAGCGAAGTGGGAAAAATATCCGTCCCTCTGTGCAAAAATCCAGGGATGCACCGGAACTGATGCGAACGGAGAACCAAAGTGAGGATTTTGGACAAAATAGAAAGCAACAAAACCGGAAAAGAATCCGTGCTGTGAACAGAAAAGAATCAAGATTTGCGGAAAAATCCGAAGCCAGCCAGTCAGGGAGACTGAAAGAAAAACGTGCGGATCTTTCAGAAAACAGAGGAGACAGCCGGAGTAAGAAGAATGGTGGAAGTAAGAAACCAAAGCAGAAACAGCGTCTGAAATTTGCTTATGAAGAGACTGGTGCTTCTGTGAAAAATGACAAAGATATGGAGAAATTGAACCAGATGGATACGGATGGAGTCAATTTCCGTCATCAGAAACAGAAGGAAAAAGCCAAAAAGTTTTCTTATGAGGAACCAAGAAAGAAAAAGGAAGCAAAGCAGCATTCCAAGAAGGCACAGGTTTATCAGGCAAATGAAGGAGAGGGTTCTGGAAAGAAGAAATCCCGCCTGAAGTTTGGCGAAGGGGAATCTGTGAAAACAGAAAAAGCTTTTGTTGTTAAGAAAGCAGGAAGTGCAACTTCCGCAGCATTGCACCGTGAGATCAGTAAAAATGAAGACGATAATGCGGCAGTAGAAGGTGCCCATAAGTTGGAAGAAGGCTGCGAAGGTATTTACCGGCTGGAACAGAGAAGTGCCAGACAAAGGAAACAGAGGGCTTCCAGAAAGAGAAGCAGACTGGAGAGACAGGCAGAGAAACAGACACAGGCGGCAGCCCGTCAGGAGCAGAAGAAGCTAAAAAAACAGATTCAGAAGCAACAGATCAAACGGGATTATGCCAAAGCAAAACGAAGTGAACAGACAGTAGGAACAGCTACAAAAGGTACGATTGATTATATCAAGAAGATTGGCGGCAAAGTCACCAACTTCTTTAAAGAAAACCGGAAGGTGTATATCAGTGTGGCAGTTCTGATCGGATTGATGTTTCTGATTATAACGAATGTCACGTCATGCTCTGCAGTATTTTTACAAAATGTGATCACTTACACGGGAACCAGTTATCTGTCATCGGATCAGGCAATCCGGGAAGCGGAACTGTATTATACACAGTTGGAAGCTAATCTGCAGGAGCGGATTAACAACATGGAGTCTGAAGAACCGGGACATGAGGAATACCGATATAACATCGGACCTATTGAGCATGATCCGTTTATCCTAATCAGTTATCTGTCAGCAAAGTATGAGGAGTTTACTTTTGAACAGGTCAAGCCTGAACTGGATGCATTGTTTGCAGAGCAATATCATCTGACTACTGAAGCAGTCAATGAAACTGTGACAGAGACAGCAACAGTAAGAGTTGGAGAATCGTTGGGACAGGTTGTAACAAGCGGATATTGTAACTGTCCAATCTGTTGTGGTATTTGGAGTGGAGGACCGACTGCCAGTGGAGCATATCCAACAGCCAATCATACCTTAGCAGTAGATGCTTCCAATCCGTTTGTTCCAATGGGAACAAAGGTGGTCATGAATGGTGTCGAATATACGGTAGAAGATACCGGAGCTTTCGCAAGATACGGTGTACAGTTTGATGTCTATTATGACAGTCATGCGGCAGCATCCGCACATGGTCATAAGACCTGGGAATGCTATCTGGCAGATGATAATGGAAGCCAGGAAGTGGAAGTGACCAGGACAAGAGATGTAGATGTGCTGAATGTCACCTTAAACAGCGGAAATCTGATGTCGATCTGTCAGGACAGGCTGGGATTTTTCCAGAAAGAACTGTTCAGTGCCTACAACGATACAAAAGGCAACTTGCAGATGTTTGCGACACCGGTTGATTTTAACTGGTATTCCAGTGTGACCAGCTATTATGGATACAGGATTCACCCGATTTCTGGAGCTAATCAGTTACACAATGGCATGGATATCGGGGCACCGGAAGGAACAAAAGTGATGGCAGGACTGACAGGAACAGTTACAACTTCTGCTTATAACGACAGCTATGGCAATTATGTTGTAATCAAGGACAGTAAAGGCTATGAACTACGGTATGCACATTTAAGCAGCCGGAGTGTATCTGCAGGAGCATCCGTCACGAAAGGTGATGAGATAGGTCTTGTAGGAAATACTGGAAATTCCACAGGAAGCCATCTTCATATTGAACTTCTGAAAAATGGAGAGCGGTTAAACCCGATCTTTTATCTGGAAACTGGAGAAGGAGCAGGCTTTGGCGGCAATGAATATACCAGTGAAGCAGCACAGCGTTTGTTAAATGAAGCAGCGAGATATCTCGGAACACCGTATGTGTGGGGTGGATATTCCCCAAGTGGATTCGATTGTTCCGGATTTGTAAGCTACTGTCTGACAAACTCTGGTGTAAGGAATACAGGAAGACTAACAGCACAGGGACTGTACAACATTTGTACACCAGTATCCCAGTCGGAGGCACAGCCGGGAGATTTGATCTTCTTTACTGGAACTTACGACGCAGGGGAGCCGGTAACGCATATCGGAATCTATGTAGGCAATGGTCAGATGATCCATTGTGGACATCCGGTGCAGTATACGTCCATCAATTCCCCATACTGGCAGAGCCATTTCTATGGATTCGGACGATGGTAAGAAAAAAGGGCGGCTGTATCAGCCGTCCGGAAAGGAGAAGCGATGAAAAGTCTTGAAAAAGCAACGGCGGATTATGAGAAAGCCAAAGAGAAAATGGAAGCCTCCAAAGCCAGATATGAAGCAGATTTAAAGCGTTTCAAGGCTGCGGAGATTGCCAAAACAGAAGCGGAAAATCTGGAAATTGTAAGAATTATCCGTGCAATGGATATGAGTATTCCAGAATTGGAAGCTTTCAAAAAGAGAATGAAAAATGAACTGCCCGGCAGGGTAGAAATACAGAAGGAGGAAACAAAAGCCGATGATGAATCTGGAAAAAATGAAACAGAAGAAGAGAACAATTACTAAAAGCAGGGTAAAAAAGAGCTTGCTTGCAGCAACGACATTTCTTTGCCTGACAACACCTTTGCTCCAGACACAGACTGCTTATGCAGCTGAGAATACCACGCCTGCAATCACGATTGAGAAACCGGATGGCTGGAAACAGGGAGAAACAACCATTGCTGTTACGGTAGATTCCAGTCATATGCCGGAAGGTTTCTCAATAGCAAAGATTGAAGCAAAAGCAGGAAAAGATGGAAGCTGGCAGGATGTAACCGGAAGTGGAAGTATCACGATCACTGGAAACCAGACAGTGTATGTGCGTGTGACAGATGGTGAGGGGAAGGTCTATGAGCAGAATCGCTCTATTAAGTGTTATGACACGGAAAAGCCTACACTCTCTGCTTCCCTGACAGATGGTGTGCTGACGATTCAGGGGAATGATACAGTATCAGGGATTACTGCAGTAACAGTCAATGGCACCACTTATACAGACTTGAAGGATGGAATGCTGAGAGTGCAATTGACACAGAAAGATTTTACTACAAAACAGATTGAGATTACGGTAACAGACGGTGCCGGAAATACGTCTGAAAAGTATGTGTTACAGAATCCTTATTATGAATGGGCAAAGAAGCAGGCAGAGAAACAGAAAACTTCCATTGACAGTAATGGTGCAATGGCAACCACGACCAGTGCAGATGCAACTGGGACTGAGAAAACAACGACTTCACCGCTTCCGCAGGATGCACAGGCTTCTGAGCCGACAGATGCAAAAGGAACCGTGGATGATCGGACAGTGACAGGTATTGAGGAACAGCTTAATAAAGAAGGCGAGACAGCAGATTCTGTTACTAAAACAGCTACGGAAGGCACAAAAGAGTTTTATACCATTTCAACTAAGAGTGGTAAGATTTTCTATCTGATTATTGACAATTCAAAATCTCAGGATAATGTGTATTTTCTTACAGAAGTCAGTGAAAAAGATCTGATGAACTTCACACTTTCTGATTCGGTGACACTTCCGGAAGTGGATACGGTTTATGCAGAACCAGAGAAAAAAGCAGAGGAAGAAAAACCGGAAACGACAGAGACAGATGAGAAAGATAAGGTAGAGGATGATATTCAGATGCCTGAAGATAAAAGTCCATTTGGAACGTATCTTTTGATTGCACTGGTTGCAGTCGGAGCTGCGGCAGGAGGATATTACTTCAAAGTCTATAAACCAAAACATGAATATGATGACGAGGATGAGATGGAAGAGGATGAAGATGAATCCGAAGATTCAGAGTCAGAAAAACGGGAAGTAGATGATGCAGATGAGCAGGAAGAAAGTACAGAACCGGAAATCCTGAGAGATGAAGATTTTGACGATAATGTGCTGGAAGATGAAGAAGAGGAGCAGGAGTAAATGAAATTAGTGATTGCAGAAAAGCCATCGGTTGCGATGGCACTGGCTTCGGTACTGGGAGCCAGAACAAGAAAAGATGGCTACGTGGAGGGAAACGGTTATATCGTTTCCTGGTGCGTAGGACATCTAGTTGGATTATGCGATGCATCGGAATACGATGAAAAATATAAAAAATGGAGATATGAAGATCTGCCGATTGTGCCGGAATGCTGGAGACACAAGGTTTTGGATGGAACAAAGAAGCAGTACGGAATCTTGAAAAAACTGATGAGAGATTCCAATGTAGATGAAGTGATCTGTGCTACTGATGCAGGACGTGAAGGAGAGTTAATCTTTCGTCTGGTGTATGAGCAGGCAGGATGCAAAAAGCCGATGAAGCGGCTCTGGATTTCTTCCATGGAAGAACAGGCAATTAAAGATGGATTTGCGTCATTAAAAGACGGTTCGTGTTATGACAGTCTCTATCAGTCAGCACTTTGCAGGGCAAAGGCAGACTGGCTGGTGGGAATCAATGCGAGCCGTCTTTTTTCCGTTCTGTATAACCAGAATCTGAAAGTCGGAAGAGTGCAGACACCAACACTTGCCATGATCGTGGATCGAAATCAGAAGATTAAGGAATTTACCAAAGAAAAATATTATATGGCTCATATCAAGTTTGATGATATGGATGCAGTTACAGAGCATTTTCAGAAAAAAGAGGATGCAGATAAAGTGGCTGCGGACTGCCTGGAGCGGATGTGCGAAGTGGAAAAGGATGATGTGAAAGAGAAAACAGTCCGCCCTCCGAAGCTTTATGATCTGACCACCCTTCAGAGGGAAGCTAACAGAATGTTTGGCTATACCGCACAGCAGACATTGGATGCAGTGCAGGAGATGTATGAGCAGAAGCTTGTCACTTATCCGAGAACAGACAGCCAGTATCTGACAGATGAGATGGGAGAAAGCACAGAAACTCTGATTCAGATGTTACTTGGGGAAATGCCTTATGCTGAAAGCCTGGAATATCAACCGGACGTGAGTAAGGTATTAAATTCAAAGAAAGTATCTGATCACCATGCAATTATCCCGACCATGGAAGTAGCAAAGGCAGATATAGGTAAACTGAAAGAGCGAAACCGCAAGATTTTGTATCTGATCAGTGCCAGGGTACTGACAGCAACTGCAGATCCTTATATTTATGAAAGCCATAAAAGCCAGATTACCTGTAATTATCATACGTTTTATCTCACGGCAAAGAAAACAAAGCAGGAAGGATTCAAGGCAATCGAAAATAAAATGAAACAGTTCTTTGGCGTAAAGAGTGAGAAAGAAGAGCCGGAGCTGGATATCTGGGCAGGTAAGCATTACGGTCCTTGTGATTCTTTTGTATCGGAACATTTTACACAGCCACCGAAACAGTACACAGAAGATACCCTGCTTTCTGCGATGGAACGTGCTGGGAATGAAGAACTGACCGAAGATACGGAAAAGAAAGGACTTGGTACTCCGGCAACAAGGGCAGCAATCATTGAAAAACTGATTCAGTCTGGTTTTGTGAAAAGGGAAAAGAAAAATCTGGTGCCGACAGATGATGGCAATGTACTGATTACGGTTTTGCCGGATGAGATTAAATCTCCGAAGATGACAGCAGAGTGGGAAATGGCATTGAATCACATTGCCCAGAATACAGAGACAGCAGATGAATTCCTAAATGGGATTACAGAGCTGATGCAGGAACTGGTTGCCAGATATCAGGCTATTTCAGAAGAAAAGAAAGAGCAGTTTCAGGGAAAAGCAAAAGGGGAAGTCATTGGCAAATGTCCCCGATGTGGAGCTGATGTCAGGGAAGGAAAAGTAAACTTTTACTGTTCCGACCGGAACTGTGCTTTTACCTTATGGAAGAATGATAAATTCCTTGCAAGCCAGGGGAAAAAGATGGATAAGGCGGCAGCAAAGAAGTTCCTGTCTAAAGGAAAAATCCATTATAAGGATCTGGTATCCAGAAAAACAGGGAGACAGTATGAAGCAACTGTGGAAATGATTGATCCCGGCGAGGGAAATGTGCAGTTCAATCTGATTTTCCCACAACGATAAGTAATGTATTGCAGGCAGTCTAAGGACTGTCTGTTTTCATACAAATATTATGAAAGAGAGGACCTTAGCATGAAGAAAAAAGGTAATTTTAGGAAAGTAGTATCTGGATTGCTGGCAGGCATGACAATGCTTAGTACAGTGTTATCTCCGATGACTGCATATGCAGCGGAGATCCAGCCAGAGGAAAAACCGCCACTTTATGAGGAAGTGAAAGACCTTCTGGATGAAGAGGAGGTGGTGACTGCCAAAGATTATGAACTTGAAACAGGCAGTGTATTTGATGTGAAATCAGACTACACAGGACTGGAAATCAAGGATGCTGACAAGGTTAAAGTCACATTTGAGGAAGCAAAGAACGACAAGAATGAGGATTTTACGACAGATCATGTGGACACTTACAAAGCGGTCTATTATGTGGAACCGGTAAATCAGGAGCATCCGAAGTATCAGATCAGCCGAAAGCTGATTGTGCGTGAGAAAGAAACAGAAGTGCAGACAGAAACTGCAGGGAGTGAAGCAGTAACCGAATCTGAAACAGCTGGCAGTGAACAGCAGACAGAAGAAGCGGAGGATTCAGAATCAGACTCGGAAATTACCGATATTGATGCTGATGAATTTGATGATTTAGTAGAGCAGGCACAGAATCAGGATACCTATGATGAAGAATCCGGGTTAGAGCTTCACGATGTTTTGGAACAGGCAGGAGACGAAGGTGTGGATCTTGATTCTATGGAAGAGGGAGAGATTGCAACATTTGAAGCAGTTTCGGCTTATTCAGCAAGAAGTACACAGCAGGTAACAATCGAAAAAGGACCTCTGTATAGATATGCAGATTATAATCTTGGAACCTATCTGACAGAGCCGTACTATATCAGCTACGGAAGCGTCAGAGCAACTGCGTATTGTGTACAGCCGGCAAAACCAGGACCAGGATCTGGAAATTATACAATCACAAAGATCGGGGACAATCAGGCGTTAGCAAAAGTGTGTTATTACGGTACAGATGCCGCAGGAAGCGAAAGTTTTTTTGCGAATAAACACACGGATTTTTCAGAAGGAAAAAGATTCATCATTATTCACATGGCTGCATCTTATGCCAATGGAAGCAGTGATGCATTCTATGGAACAAATGCTACAGGCGAGGCTTTGGCAAAAGAACTCTATAATTATTGTGCAAATAAGCCGGAAATACCAGATGTAGCGATGTCATTTTCCAAACCGAATGTAAAAGCTTATGTAGATGGAAATGTTCAGAGAACGGAGAACATTAAGTTCAATGCATCTTCCCAGCAGAAAATCACAATGGACTTACCAAAGGGAGTGAAGCTTTATAATGTATCTACTGGAAATGTAAGTGCGGCAGGTGCAAGCGTAACAATTGGAGGCGGAACCACGTTTTATCTTTCAGCTCCTCTGACACAGACAAGAGATGTAAGTGCTACTTTTTCTGCAAAAATGAAGGGAAGTATTACAAAAGATTATTCAGCATATAAACTGACTACGAATGCAAGTGTTCAGGATCTGGCATTTGTGTTTGGAGAAGGTGTCGCTGATGAAAAATATGTAAGCTTAAAGGTGTCCTGGATTGAACAGGCTACGATCGAAATCGTAAAGAAAGACGATACAGCGGATGTTAATCTTGCAGGTGCAGTGTTCGGTGTATACAGCGATGAGGCTTGTACAAAGCTGATCATTCAGATGCCGGCAACAGATAAGAATGGAAAATCTTCTGTTACGATCATCAAGACACAGGATACTGTTTATCTGAAAGAGATCACCGCACCACAGGGATATGTGGTAAATGCAACGGCAACAAATGTAAAACTGGTAGCAAGTAAAACCTCATCGGTAACTGTGGAAAATAAGGAACAGCTGGCAGAGCTTACCATTTACAAAGAAGGACAGGTTCTTACCGGAGCAGATGTCAGTGAAAATGGAACGGTATTCCAGTATGAAAACCGCAGACAGAAAAATGCAGTGTATAACGTGTATGCCGGGGCAGATATCGTAACTGCTTATGGCACAAAAGTGTACAGCAAAGGTGACCTGGTAAAAGATAATCTGACTACGGGAGAGAATGGTTCTGTTACACTGAAGAACCTGCATCTTGGAAGCTATGTGGTGAAAGAAGCAAAAGCACCGGACAATTTCTATAACGGCAGCGAAGAAAAGCCAGTGACTCTGACTTATGCCGGACAGAATAAAGAAGTTGTATTTGCAGATGTGACTTTTAACAACGAAAGACAGAAAGCAGATGTTTCCGTAGTAAAACAGGATAAAGATACAAAGAAACCACTGAATGGCGGTATTTTTGCTCTGTATGCATCCGATGATATTAAAAATGCAGACGGAACCGTTGTTGTGAAAAAAGGAACACTGATTGAGAAAGCAACTACTGGAGCAGATGGAACTGCAAAATTCACAGCAGATCTTCCGATTGGATATTCCTATTCCGTAAAAGAAGATCAGGCGCCGGAAGGCTATGTAAGAAATACAGAAGATGTGTATACGTTCAAGTTTTCTTACACCAATGATAAAGAAGCAACCGTATTATTTGCCCATACCTTCAGCAATGACCGTGTGACAGCAAAGATCAATTTATTCAAAGTTGATAAAGAAACAGGAAAAGCAGTACCACAGGGAGATGCCACACTGAAAGGTGCAGTTTATGGTCTGTATGCCCGTGAAGATATCGTGCATCCGGACGGAGCAACTGGAACTATTTATAAAGCAGGAGAACAGGTAGCATCTCTTACAACAGATGACAAAGGACAGTCTTCTGTAAAAGGTTTATATCTTGGCAAATATTATGTCAAAGAGATCACACCGCCGACCGGATACCTGGCAGATACAGAAGAGCATGATCTTGTGTGCAGTTATGAAGGAGATATGACAGCAGAAGTAAAAAGAGAGTGCACTTCCAGTGAGCAGGTCATCAAACAGCCATTTCAGATCATCAAAGCAGCCAACAATGGAAAGACCGATGCAGATCTGTTATCCGGAGCCGGATTTACAGTTTATCTGAAATCTTCCCTTACAAAGAAAGCAGATGGAAGCTATGATTTTGATTCTGCCAAACCAGTAGTGAGTAGAGAAAATGGAGCAACTGAGATTTTCACAGATGAAAAAGGGTATGCCTGCAGTATTCCATTACCATTTGGAAGCTATATCGTGCGTGAAACTACAACACCGCACAATTACAAGCCAGTCGATGATTTTGAAGTGAATATCACAGAACATCATCCAAACGAGCCACAGATCTGGCGAGTGCTTCTGGATGAAGAGTTTAAGGCAAAACTGAAAATCGTGAAAAAAGACGATGAAACAAAGAAATCTGTATTGATTGCCGGAACAGAATTTAAGGTATATGACCTGGACAACAAGAAGTATGTGGAGCAGGTAACAACTTACCCAGTGACAACTACTCACAAGTCCTATTTTACGGACAGCCAGGGATATCTGATCATGCCGAAGAATCTGAAGATCGGACATTACCGGATTGAGGAAGTCAACGCACCGGAAGGGTACACAATCAATAAGAACTATGTAGAGATTGCGGTGGATGCAAATACAGCATACCAGATGGATTCTGAGAGCGGAGATGCCATTATTACGGTAGACTACGAGAACCATCCGGTAAAAGGAAAGCTGACGATCTATAAAAAAGGTGAGATGCTGACCGGATTTAAAAAGGATTTTGTTTATGAAGAAAGATACCTGAAGGGTGCATCATTTCATGTCTATGCAGCTGAAAATATCTATACACCGGATTATCAGAAAGATGAAAACGGAAACAGACAGCTGATCTATGCAAAAGATGCACTGGTAACAACGGTAACGACCGGGGAAGACGGAAAAGCAGTTGCTGATAACCTGCCGCTTGGTTCTTACTATGTGGTAGAAAAGACTGCACCGGAAGGATTCGTCCTGAACCATGACAGATCGGATGTCTCATTTGTCTATGCGGATCAGGATACACCTGTGATCGAACAGGAAGTGATGGTTGGCGATGACCGCCAGAAAGTTGCAATCCAGGTAGAAAAACAGGATGCAGAAAATGGTGCACCCGTAGCAGGAGCTGTCTTTGGCATCTATAACACAGAAGATCTGAAGAATGAGAAAGGTGAGATCATTGTAAAGGCAGATACACTTCTGCAGGAAATGACTTCTGATAACGATGGTCTTGCAGCATGTACGCTGGATCTGCCGCTTGGACAGTATTATGTGAAAGAGTTAAAAGCACCGGCGGGATTTGTATCCTCTGATGAAGTTCTGAATCTGGATGCTTCTTACCAGGGGCAGGATGTGAAGACAGTAAAACTGAAAACAGTGAAAAAGAACCAGCCGACAACAGTTGAAATCACAAAATCTGATGTAACAACAGGTGTGGAACTGGATGGGGCAAAACTCACCGTTCTTGATAAAGAAGGAAATGTTGTGGATCAGTGGACTTCTGTAAAAGATCAGCCACATGTGATCAAACGACTGACTGTGGGTAAAGAATACACCCTTCGAGAGGAAATTGCACCGTATGGATATCTGAAAGCGACGGATGTGAAGTTCACACTGGAAGATACTGCCGAGATTCAGAAAGTAGAGATGAAAGATGAAGTTCCAACAGGACTTCTGATCATCAACAAAAATGGAGAGTTTCTGGATAAGGTGACACTTTTGGATCATGTAAAAGGTACCGTGGAGCATCTTTTTGAGTATGTAACCGGAAGCCTTTCAGATGTGGCTTTCGATGTATTTGCTGCGGAAGATATCAAAGCGGCAGATGGTGTCAGTGAAGATTATTTCAAAGCAGATGAAAAAGTAGGAACCATTACCACAGATTCCAATGGTATTGCACAGATGGGAGATCTCCCGGCTGGAAAATACTATGTGAAGGAAGTAAAAACAGCTCACGGTTATGTGCTGGACAAAGAGCCGAGATATGTTGACCTTTCCTACCGTGATCAGGACACACCAGTCATCACTTATGATGAGAAATGGCAGAATGCCCGTCAGAAAGTAAAGGTTACGGTTCTGAAGAAAGAAAAAGATACAGAACGTGTTCTTGCAGGTGGTGTCTTTGGTCTTTATACCAGTGAAGATATCAAAAATGCAAAGGGCGAGGTACTCCTTGAGAAAGACAGTCTGATCGAGCAGCGGGTAACGGATGAAAAAGGACAGATTACTTTTACGGCAGATCTTCCGGTAGACGGAAAATACTATGTGAAAGAAATCTTTGCGCCGGACGGATTTGTTACAACAGAAGAAGTACAGGAATTTACCTTTGAATATGCCGGAGAAGACCAGGCAGAAGTAAGCTACGACTTTACTTTTGAAAATCAGCCAACCACAGTGGAGCTGTCCAAAACAGACCTGACAACAGGTAAAGAACTTCCAGGTGCACACCTGAAAGTAACGGATTCAGATGGCAATACAGTAGATGAATGGACTTCTACGGAAGAATCCCATGTGATCAAAGAACTGGTTGTTGGTAAGAAATACACCATGACAGAGACAAAACCGGCAGATGGATATGTCACTGCAGAAAGTATTACTTTCACAGTAGAGAATACAGCAGAGGTTCAGAAGCATGAGATGAAAGATGATGTGACAAAAGTAGAGATCAGTAAGACTGATATCACAGGAGAAACTGAGATTCCAGGTGCGAAACTGACGATTCTCGATGAGGATGATCAGGTAGTAGAGAGCTGGACTTCCACAGAGGAAGCACACTATATCGAAAAACTTCCAATCGGTAAATATACCTTACGTGAAGAGCAGGCACCGAAAGGATATCTTCTGACATCGGATGTTAGTTTTGAAGTAAAGGATACTGGAAAGATCCAGAAAGTAGCTATGAAAGATGACACTGCCAAGGGAAAAGTGATTCTCAATAAGACAGATAAATCATCAGGAGAACCGCTGAAAGGGGTAGAATTTGAACTTCGTGACAGCAAAGGAAAAGTTCTGGAAACCTTAAAGACAGATGCTGCCGGTCATGCAGAAAGTAAGCTGTATGAGATTGCCACATTTAAGAACGGCAAATATGATACCGCTATCAAGTATTATCTGGTGGAAACAAAGACACTGGACGGATACACACTGGATCAGACCAAGCATGAAGTGACATTTGCCTATGCAGATGACAGTACACCGGTTGTAGAAGTTACCTTTAATCTGACAAATGAGAAACCGGAAGTTCCAGAAACACCGAACACACCACAATCCCATGAAGAGACAAAGGTATCAAACGCACCGAAAACAGGTGACAGCACGAATATCTGGCTGCCGATCCTGCTTCTTGTAATCTCCACAGGAGGTATGGCAGGACTGTATATCAGCAGGAAAAGGAAATAAGGAAACTAAAACCAACGGTTATGATTGGGAGCTTCTATGTGAGGCTCCCTTTTTCATACAAAAATATCACAGAAAGGAACAGAAAACTATGATGAAAGCAATGGAAAAAAGACAGGAAGCACGAAAAAACCAGGAGAAAACTTTAAAGAGAATGATGGCTTATCAGAAGAAATCCGAGCAGATGGTCAACAGAAAAAGAATGAACCATCACATGATCAGAAAGGGGTAAAAGCGTATGATGAACAGAAAAGAATTTTATGAATATGTCAAAGACAATGTAAAGGAGTATCTGCCAGAGTCTTATAAGGACGCAGAAATTAAACTTCAGGAAGTAGAAAAAAACAATGGTTTGAAGCTGACAGGTATTACGATTCCGAATGGAGATCAGAGAATCGTACCGACAGTCTATCTGGATTCTCTCTACCAGGAATTGGTACTACGTCAAGAAAAAGGACTCATAAAATAGATAAATTTTAAATTCTAATG
>NZ_JAHQVB010000001.1 GCF_019052655.1 Holdemanella porci | reverse complement strand
CTTGCGCATAGAATTGATTCCAAACACGATATTTATGATAAGCATTTTAAAAAGAACCACAGGATCGATACTCGGTCTGCCGTGACGACTGTAAAGATGCTGAACTTTCGGATAAATAAACCGAAAATCAAGAGCTTCCTCCATCTTACGAACCAAATGATCCTGTGGTACTAATTCATCTAATGTATAGTAAATCATGCAATCTAATTTTGCATTGTTTCTGTTAGTCATAGCCATTGTGATATCCTCCATAAACCCTCTATAATTATATCATTTTTGGCATAATAAATGGCAGAAACGTCGACTATTTTGGGTTTATGAAGTACGTTTCTGCCACAGATATTCTATCAGATTTTAAAAAGACTGTCGACAGTCACTTTGTCAACAGTCTGAGAAGTCATATGACTTCTTAATCCTTCATTACGCGATTTCGTTAATAGCTTTTGCTAAACGTGCTTTTTGACGGCTAGCGTAGTTTTTGTGGTGAATACCTTTAGCTACGGCTTTGTCCAATTTTGAACTACAGTCGTTGTAAGCTGCTACAGCAGCTTCTTTATCTTTAGCATCAACAGCTGCTAATACAGCTTTAATACTTGATTTCAATGCTGATTTTTTAGATACGACTAATTTGTGAGCCTTGTTATTTGTTTTAACACGTTTCTTTTGAGATTTAATCTGTGGCATGAAGTGCACCTCCTGACATAAATTGCAAATGGATTATAGCAAAATTTCTGATTTATTGCAACACAACTTCAAAAAAATACGCTATAATACTCTAGTATTGGAGTGATATTATGGAAAATAGACGCATTATTTTTATGGGAACACCCAAAATTGCTAGTGTCGTATTAAAAACAATGTTAGAAAACGATATACATGTAGGCTTGGTGGTAACACAGCCGGATAAGAAAAAGGGTAGAAAACAACAGCTAATCTATTCAGAAGTCAAAGAAGTGGCTTTAGAATATGACATTCCTGTATTTCAGCCTGTTAAAATTAAGTCAGACTATCAAACGATTCTTGATTTTGCCCCTGATTTAATTGTGACATGTGCTTATGGACAAATTGTTCCTAAGGAAGTCTTAGATCTTCCAAAGTATGGTTGTGTGAACCTTCACGGTTCTTTGCTTCCTAAATATAGAGGGGGAGCCCCTATCCAAAGAGCTATTTGGAATGGTGATAAAGTAAGTGGAATGTCATTGATGAAAATGGCACCTAAAATGGATGCGGGACCTGTTTTAGCTCAAAAGGAAATTGAAATATTGCCTGAAGACAATTCTACATCTTTATTTGATAAAATGGCCATTTGTGCTGGAGAATTATTGCTTTCTCATTTTGAAGAGATTTGTTCAGGTAAGGCGGTCTATGTCGAACAAGATGAGAGTCAAGTTGTATTCTCTCCTGTCTTATCCAAAGAAGAAGAGCATATTGATTTAAATCAGGATGATGAACATATCTTGAATCAAATTCGTGCTTTTTCAGATGCACCAGGTGCTTATGTATTATTAAAAGGAAAGAAATTTAAAATCTTAAAGGCAAGTTATTTAAATGAAGAGAATTCGTTTGCCTCTTTAGTCAAGATTGGTAAAAACAAGCTAGGTATTGGACTTCATACAGGTACACTTGTGATTGAAACTTGTCAAATGGAAGGAAAGCCAGTCATGGATTGTGCAAGCTTCTTTAATGGACAGGGTCGTAACTTAGTCGGAAATATTGTAGAGTAGGGGGGAATCTATGGATCAAAAGAATGTTCGAAATTTTTGCATCATTGCACATATTGACCACGGAAAAAGTACGTTAGCCGATCGTATCTTAGAACTTACAGATACGGTAGAAAAGCGTGAAATGAAAGATCAGATTCTAGATTCAATGGATCTAGAAAGAGAGCGTGGTATCACCATTAAATTAAATGCCGTACAGCTTGTATATCATGCCAAAAATGGACAAGACTATTTGTTCCATCTTATTGATACACCAGGCCATGTCGACTTTACATATGAAGTGTCTCGCTCTTTAGCGGCTTGTGATGGGGCTATCTTAGTTGTCGATGCAGCTCAAGGCGTACAAGCACAGACTTTAGCTAATGTATATTTGGCATTAGAAAACGACTTGGAAATCTTGCCTGTATTAAATAAGGTGGATCTTCCTAGTGCCCAACCGGAAGTTGTAAAAAAAGAAATTGAAGACTTGATTGGATTAGATTGTAGTGAAGCGGTTGAAATCAGTGCTAAATCGGGATTGAATGTGGATAAAGTGCTAGAAGAAATCGTGCATAAATTACCAAGTCCAAAAGGGGATAAAGAAGCATCAACACAAGCTTTAGTCTTTGACTCTTTCTATGATTCCTATCGTGGAATCATTGCGTTTGTATCGGTAAAGAATGGAACAATCAAACCAAAAGATAAGATTCGCTTTATGGCAACCGGCGCTGAATATGAAGTCACAGAAGTGGGTGTTCGTACACCAAAAGAAGTTGTGGAAGACCAGTTGAACTGTGGAGATGTAGGATGGGTCAGTGCAGCCATTAAAAACATTGAAGATGTTCGTGTCGGTGATACGATTACAGTTGCATCCAATCCTGCAAGTGAGCCACTATCTGGATATCGTGAAATGCATCCAATGGTATATTGTGGTTTGTATCCTGTAGACAATGCGCGTTATGACGACTTAAAAGAAGCATTGTCCAAATTAAAATTAAACGATGCGGCTCTACACTATGAACCGGAAACATCACAAGCTTTAGGGTTTGGATTCCGATGCGGATTCTTAGGCTTATTACATATGGACGTAGTTGAAGAGCGTTTAGAGCGTGAATACAATCTTAGTTTGATCGCAACAAGTCCTTCCGTAATTTATCATGTCTATAAAACAGATGGTACTATGGAAGAAATTGATAACCCATCGGCTTTACCAGAACCTCAAAAAGTGGATCATATTGAGGAACCATATGTGAAGTGTGACATCATGGTGCCAAAAGAATTTGTGGGTCCGATGATGGATCTTTGTCAGAAAAAACGTGGTGAATATGTAGACCTTCAAGTTTTAGATGATGTTCGTATGATGATGGTTTACCAAATGCCATTAAGTGAAATTATTTATGATTTCTTTGATAAGATGAAATCTTGTACAAAAGGATATGCTAGTTTTGACTATGAATTTAGTGGATACCGTACAAGCAGTCTAGTAAAGATGGATATTTTATTAAATGGACAGATCGTCGATGCCCTATCTACGATTGTCTTTAGAGATTTTGCGTACAACCGCGGTAATGCGATGGCCGTAAAATTAAAAGACTTGATTCCTAAGCAGCAATTTGAAATTCCTGTGCAGGCAGCCATTGGTGGAAAGATCATTGCACGTACAAACATTAAGGCATTGCGTAAAAACGTATTGGCAAAATGTTATGGTGGAGATATCTCGCGTAAAAAGAAATTGTTAGAGAAACAAAAAGAAGGAAAGAAACGTATGAAGATGGTTGGATCGGTAGAGATTCCTCAAGAAGCCTTCATGGCCGTTTTAAGTATGGATGACGACTAATGGTACCATCAGCCTATGTACATATTCCGTTCTGTGATTCGATATGTGCGTATTGTGATTTTGTCCGTATTCAAAAAAATGAACAATTCTTTTCAAGTTGGAAAGAAAAGTTAATGCAAGAAATTCAAGAGTATAAGATTTCAAATCTTCATACTCTTTATTTTGGTGGAGGCACACCAAGTGTATTGAGTTTGGATGATTTTGCATCGATAAGAAATGGCTTTCCATCAAGTATTGATGAATTTACTGTAGAATGCAATCCCGAATCCTTAGATGAAGAAAAACTAGCATCTTATGTTTCTTTGGGAGTCAACCGTATTAGTTTGGGTGTACAAAGCTTTAATGATGATCTATTGAAAGTCTGTCGAAGAAGACATACATCCAATCAGGCTAAGAATGTGATTCGATGGATTCAAGAAAGTGGTATTCATAATTTCTCCATTGATTTAATTTTTGGACTTCCCAATCAAACAATGGAAGATGTGAAAAGAGATATTTTTACATTTTTAAGTTTAGATATACCACACTTATCCATCTATTCTTTACAGATCGAAGAAAATTCAATATTTGGAAAGACAGGTGTAGAGCCTTGTGATCCAGATCTTGAAGCGGATATGTTTGAATACATTACGAAAACACTTGAAGCAGCTGGGTATATTCATTATGAGATTTCTAGCTTTTGTAAGCCAGGCTATTATTCCAAACACAATTTAGCCTATTGGCAAGATAAAGACTTCTATGGCTTTGGCTGTGGCGCAAGTGGAAGAATTGATGGCATTCGTTATGATAATACGACAAGTTTAAAGCAGTATTGTTTGGAGGGTCCTTGTTCTACATATATTCCTGAACCACTATCTGAACGAGGTATGGATGCGATCATGATGGCATTGCGTACAAAGTTTGGATTGAATATAAGAGAATGGAATTTGAAATATCAGAATGATTTTAAAAATCATTATGCCACTGTATTAGATACGTATCATGAGTATTTTTGTTTTGAAGGGGAATGTATCTATTTAAATGATGCTGGACTTGAAATATTAAATACGATTCTAGTTGATTTTATGATGATAGAATGATATCATTTAATAGCTTTTGTACTGAGAGTCTGGAAACTTCCAACCTTTCGCTCGGTAGAAAAGGACTAATATACATGGAGGAAGAAAAATGTTATTAAAATCTGAAAAACAAGCAATTATGCAAGAGTATGCAGTACACGAAGGTGACACAGGTTCTCCTGAAGTTCAAATCGCTGTATTGACTGAAGAAATCAACCGTTTAACTGAACACTTCAAAGAACACAAACACGATTACCACTCACAACGTGGATTGATGAAAAAAGTTGGTCGTCGTAAAAAATTGTTAGCTTACTTGAAGGGTAAAGATTTAGACCGTTACAAAGCATTGATCGCTAAATTAGGTTTAAGAAAGTAATCGAAAAGATTACTTTTTTTTTATGCATTTATTTGATAGAATATAAAAGTATGATTGAGGTGAAAAAATGGCGAAACAAGAGTTTCATTTAGATTTTTGTGGTCGGGGGATCACAGTAGAAACTGGTGAAATCGCAAAACAGGCTGATGGAGCCGTTATTATCCGTTATGGAGATACGGTGACTTTATCAACTGCATGTGCATCAAACCAGGCAAAAGAAGGGATTGACTTTTTCCCTTTGACAGTAAGTTTTGAAGAAAAATTATATTCTGTTGGAAAAATTCCAGGAGGATTTTTACGTCGTGAAGGAAGACCAAGCGAACATGCGACATTAACAGCGCGTATGATCGACCGTCCAATCCGCCCTTTATTTGCGGAAGGATTCCGTAATGAAGTACAGGTTGTCAACACGGTATTAAGTGTAGATCAAGATGCAAGTCCTGAAATGGCAGCTATGTTTGGTGCTTCATTGGCATTATGTATTTCAGATATTCCATTCAATGGACCAATCGCAGGTGTTAAAGTTGGACGTATCAATGGAGAATTGGTTGCCAACCCTACAGTGGCTCAAATGGAAGAAAGTGATATCGATTTAACTGTTGCGGGTACTGCACAAGCTTTAAACATGGTTGAAGCTGGTGCTAAAGAAGTTAGCGAAGAAGATATGCTTGCGGCATTGATGTTTGGACATGAACAAATCAAAAAATTATGTGCATTCCAAGAAGAAATCGTAGCCGCTTGTGGTAAAGAAAAACGTGAAATTGAATTGTATGCTGTAGATGAAACAATCAATAGTGAAGTTCGTGCAAACTTTGAAGCACAAATTCGTGCAGCTGTATCGATTAAAGAAAAATTAGAGCGTTACGGAAAAATTGATGATTTAACAGATGAAGCAGCCCAAATGATCGCAAACAAAGAATATGAATCTGAAAAAGATCAAAACAATGCGGTGAAACAAGCTCGTGAAATCTGTCGTGGTATTGAAGCAGACGAAGTACGTCGTTTGATCATTGAAGACAAAGTACGTCCAGATGGCCGTCAAATCGATGAAATCCGTCCATTGAACTCACAAGTGGATTTACTTCCTCGTGTTCATGGTTCGGCTTTATTTACTCGTGGAGAAACACAGGTATTATCTACAACTACATTGGGTGCATTAAATGACAACCAGATTATCGATGACTTAACTGTTGTCGATTCAAAACGTTTCATGCACCACTATAACTTCCCACCATATTGTGTTGGTGAAACTGGACGTATGGGAAATCCAGGACGTCGTGAAATTGGCCATGGTGCCTTAGGTGAAAGAGCTTTAGCTCAAGTGTTACCAAGTGTAGATGAATTCCCATATACAATTCGTACAGTAGCGGATGTTATGGAAAGTAACGGATCTAGTTCTCAGGCAAGTATTTGTGCAGGAACAATGTCTTTAATGGCTGCTGGTGTTCCAATCAAAGCACCTGTTGCGGGAATTGCGATGGGATTGATCATGGATGATAATTCAGGTAAATATACTGTTTTAACAGATATCCAAGGTATGGAAGACCACTTTGGAGATATGGACTTTAAGGTTGCCGGAACGAAAAATGGTATCACAGCTTTACAGATGGATATCAAAGTAACAGGTATTACTAAAAATATCTTCGAAGAAGCATTGGCACAAGCTCACAAGGCACGTTTAGAAATCTTAGATAACATGTTGGCATGTATCTCAAGTCCAAGAGAACAATTGAGTCCATATGCACCTAAGATTGCGATGATGAACATTGATCCAGATAAGATTAAAGATGTAATCGGACCTGGTGGAAAAATGATCAACGAAATCATTGCACAATGTGACAATGTAAAAATTGATATTGATGATGATGGAAAAGTAGTCATCTACCACAATGATTACGATACAATCGAAAAGGCGAAACAAATGATTAGTGACATCGTACGTGTTGCCAAAGTTGGAGATGTATATGCAGCTAAAGTTGTTCGTCTTGAAAAATTCGGTGCTTTCGTGAACTTGTTTGGTAATACAGATGGTTTATTACACATTTCTAAGATTTCTCACCACCGTGTAGATAAAGTAGAAGACGTGTTAAAACTTGGCGATATCATCGATGTTAAGGTTACAGAAATCGACAATAAGGGTCGTATCAATGTAAGTGCAAAAGCTTTACTTCCAAAACCTAAAACAGAAGAAGAAAAAACAGAAGCGTAAAAGTTAGGAACTCGTTAAAAACGAGTTCTTTTTTCTTGACTATGTGGTAAAATAGTTGGGTAGAGGTGAAAATTATGGATTTTAATACAGAAGTACTTAAATATAAAGACGATTTCTTAAAAGACTTAAATACACTTGTATCATATGAAAGTGTTCGTGATGAATCAACGAAAGCTGAAAATGCTCCTTTTGGAAAAAACTGTCGTGACGTATTGGATGCCATGTTAGATATGGCTAAGCGTGATGGCTTTGAAACCAAAGACATTGATGGATATGCAGGCGTTGTTGAATATGGTCAAGGAGAAGAAACATTTGGTGTTTTAGGACACTTGGACATTGTGCCACTAGGCGAAGGATGGACAAAAGATCCTTTAAAAGTAACATTAGAAAATGGCTACATCTTTGGACGTGGTGTTATGGATGATAAAGGTCCTGCATTAGCTGGATACTATGCATTAAAGATGATTCGTGACTTAAACATTCCTTTGAAAAAAAGAGTCATGTTGATTACGGGATGCGATGAAGAATCAGGTATGGAATGTATGAACTACTATGTTGATCATGCCGAAGTTCCACAAATGGGATTTGTACCAGATGCCAATTTCCCAGTTATTTATGGTGAAAAAGGTGGCTTACATGTTGGCTTAGTAAGTAGTGATGCAACTGTCATCAAGAAACTTCATGCGGGAAGCCGTCCAAATATCGTGATTGGTAAAGCTGATGTCACAGTGGATGTCATGAGTTATCAACAAGAAGATTTATTTAAATTTTATTGTGCTACGCAAGGCGTTAAGGGTTCCATCAAAAGAAGTGAAGATGGTGTAACTTTACATATTGATGGTGCATTTGCGCATGCAGCTATGCCATATAATGGTGTAAATGCCGCCGTCTTATTGTTGAACTTTATTGGTGAAGCCTATAATGATCAACTTTCAAAAGATTTATATTTCTTACTAAAAGACTGGATGGGTAAACCAGTAGGTATTGAAAAAGATGGTTTATATATGTCTTTCTTGACAATGAATACGGGTATTGTCAATATGGAAAACAATGAAACAGACATCTTAATTGATATTCGTTATCCAAATGATACAAATGCCGATGAAATCATGTCAAAATTTGATGCAACTTGTGCAAACTTGACTTCAAATATCAAAGCAGAAAATCGTGGAGATTCAACACCATTATTCGTAGACCCAGATTCTCGTTTAGTGAAAGATTTAATGAGTGTCTACCAAAAATACACAGGAGATACTTTCTCTTGTCCAATCACAATTGGTGGTGGAACGTATGCTCGTAAATTTGAAAATTTTGTATCTTATGGACCAGAACTTCCAAATGAAGTGATAGAAACCGATGCTTTTGTAGGAGGATGTCACCAACGCGATGAAGGTATTAAATTAGATAACTTATTACAAGCTATCTGTATTTATGCCGATGCGATCGTGGCATTGTGCAGCTAATATGAGAATGCGTAAAGTAAAGTGGGCAACAGACTATTTGCCTACTGCGAGTTGTTTAGTAAAAGAACCATCTAAACAAGCAGGAAACTGGAAAAAGCTATTGGATACAGATACTTTACATATCGAAATTGGATGTGGTAAAGGAAACTATTCTTTAGATATGGCTAAGATGTATCCAGATACTGGATTTATTGCGATTGAAAAGAATGAGAGTGCTGCAGGTATTGCCGCAAAAAAATACGATGAGGATACAGAAAAGAAACGTTTGAAACTGATTCAAGAAGATGCGAGTTCCATTGGAGAATGGTTTGGTCCGCGTGAAGTGGATGTGATCCATTTGAATTTCTCGGATCCATGGCCTAAAAAGCGCTATGCGAAAAGACGTTTATCCAGCGCTACTTTTTTAGATCAATACAAGCGTATTTTATCTTTCAATGGTGAAATCCAAATGAAAACCGATAACAGTGCTTTATTTGAGTATAGCTTGATTGAATTTCAAAATGCTGGTTTTAAGATGGTTGAAATCAGTGTAGATTATCGTCGTGAAAAACATGATGAAGATGCGATTACAGAATATGAACAAAAATTCATTTCTTTAGGTCAACCAATTTATCGTTGTGTTTGGAGATATGCACATGACTGAACTTCGTAATAAAGATGAATTTTTAAACGCATTAACAAATTCAGGCATTCAAGTGATGATGTTTACGGCATTTTGGTGTCCAGACTGTATGTACATCAAACCTTTCTTGCCTGAAATTGAAGAGCAATTTAGTGATTTACAGTTCTATTCTTTAAATCGTGATCATTGTATGGATATTGCGATTGAATATGAAGTGATGGGTATTCCTAGCTTTATATGTTTCAAGGATGGAAAAGAAATATCAAGATTTGTTTCTACACTTCGCAAGACAAAAGAAGAAATAGAAGCATTTCTGAATCAGACAATAGAAAGTGAGAAGGAAATATGTTAAAGGATTTAATGCATGCGATCTTCAATGAAGATGTTGAAGAAGACGATGAAGAAGAAGTCGTAGAAGAACCTGCGAAACAAGAAGAAGTAACACCTGAACCTGTTGTTGCAGAGCCACAAGTTCAAGAAGAAGAAGTTGTAAAGCCAGAGCCAATTTTAAAGGAAGCAGAAAGCTCTATTGAAACGGATCCTGAAAACTTTATGAATTCTCCTATTTTTGAAAAGGCGATTATTCAACCTAAGCCTAAGAAAACAACAATTTTCCAAGGCTTAGATGTCGATTCGATTGCGCAAGAAGAGGCAAAACCGAAACAAAAAGTGTATAAATATGATCGTCATAAATCCGTAAAAGTACGTCGTGTTGCCGAAGATTTAGATTATCAACCAGTCATTTCTCCAATCTTTGGAAATGTGGAAGATTCTAAAAAAGAATTTGATAAAGTGCACGATGCGATTACGTTAAACAAACCAGAAGATGAAGATTTCTCAAAGATCTTATCTCCAATGTATGGAACATACTTACCAAGTATGCAGCCTGCGGATTCCATTCCTGAATACAAGGTTGAAGGATCAAAGAAAAATATGAATCTTTCTGAAATGTTAGAGAAGCCAAAAAAGGAAACCAACAAACAAGAATCGTTATTTGACAAAGAAGGTGAATAAAATGGCTTATCATTTTATTGGTATTAAAGGAACAGGTATGGCTGCCTTGGCATGTATCTTACATGATGAACATAAAGAGGTCACAGGTAGTGATATCGATAAATATATCTTTACAGAAGATGGATTAAGAGCACGTCATATTCCAATCTATTCGTTCAGTTCTGCTAACATCAAGGACAATGACACAGTGATCATTGGTTTATCTTTTGATCAAACGCATCCGGAAGTGAAAGCAGCGATGGACAATCCAACTGTAAAAACATATTATTATAATGAATACTTAGGTATTTTATTAGAGTCATACAGTTCCATCTGTGTTGCGGGAACGCATGGTAAGTCCACAACAACAGGTATTTTAGGCCAAGTTCTTTCTTTACAAGATGAATGTGCATACTTAATTGGAGATGGCCATGGCTATATGCCAGAACATGCCAACCATTTTGTATTAGAATCTTGTGAATTTCAAAGACATTTCTTGGCATATCATCCAGATTATGCGATCATCACGAATATTGAATTGGATCACATTGACTACTATAAAGATATGGATGATTATGTATCGGCATTCCAAAGTTTTGCAAACCAAGTCAAAAAAAGCATTGTCATCTTTGGGGATGATGAACACCTTAAAAATCTACACTACAATGTGCCAGTAACTACATATGGTTTAAAGGATGGCAATGATTATCAAGCCATTCATATAGAACAAGGCCCATTTGGTATGCATTTTGATTGTAAGCATAATGGTGAAATTCTAGCTCACGTTGAATTAAATGAAGTGGGAGATGCCTTTATGCAGGATGCCTTAGGATGTTTTGCGCTAGCCCATATGTTAGGTATGCCAGCCGATATCATTGTACAAGGCTTACAAGACTACAAAGGAATCGCTCGTCGATTTGTGATTGATGAAGTCAAGGATAGTGTATTAGTCGATGACTATGCACACCATCCAACAGCGATTCGTCTAATGATTGATGCAGTTCGTAAAAAATATCCAAAAAAGAAAATCGTAGCGTTATATAAACCAGATCGTTATTCACGTCTACAATATTTCTTGGATGACTTTGCGAAGAGTTTAAATACAGCGGATCAAGTATGTTTACTGGATTTCCCTAAAAATGCCGTAAGAGAAGATGAAACAATCACAGTCACAATTCAAGATTTAATGGATCGTTGTCCTAATGCGATTTTATTAGATGTAGATGATGCTTCAGCTGAAAAGTTAAAAGAATTAGCTCCAGCAGCCTTCGTCTTTATGTCTAGTAAGGACATCTACTTATTGAGAGATAAATTAGAAAAAATCTTATAAGAGTATCTAAGGATAAAAGTCTATACCTTTTCATTAGGATATAGGCTTTTTGTTCTGTTAAGACAGAAGAAGTGAAATCATATCCTATGGAAAAACATTGACCTAAGACGAAGCTAAAAACTAGGAAAGGTGGGTATGTATTTATGAAAAAACCAAAGGTGGCTTTTATCTGCGTACATAATTCGTGTCGTAGTCAAATTGCGGAAGCATTGTCAAAACATCTTTCTTCAAGTGTATTTGAAAGCTATTCCGCTGGAACAGAAACAAAACCACAAATCAATCAAGATGCCGTACGTTTAATGAAAGACAT
Source organism: Holdemanella porci (assembly GCF_019052655.1). Taxonomy (GTDB): domain Bacteria; phylum Bacillota_I; class Bacilli_A; order Erysipelotrichales; family Erysipelotrichaceae; genus Holdemanella; species Holdemanella hominis. The sequence continues at coordinate 88,498 of NZ_JAHQVB010000001.1, read as the reverse complement.
GTATCAAATAGACATGGAAAAAACACAATATTCCAAACTGTTGTCAGAAATACCGCAAGTAGATATTGTGATCACAATGGGATGTAATGTAAATTGTCCTGCAATTCCATGCAAATATAGAGAAGATTGGGGATTGAGTGATCCTACCGGAAAAAATGATGTGGAGTTTTCAAAAGCCATTCACTCCATTCATACGAAAATACTTGAATTAACAGAGAAAATAATAAAGGATGAGCTGATTTCAAAGAAAATATGAAAAAACAACATGGTCATACATCGATTTAAGCATATCCTGTTTTGAAGAGTATAGAGATATGTGAGTGTTAAATGAAAGCCTGCGTTTATGGTGAACATGTTCATCATTTCCCTAAATTTTGCGTCTAGAATGTATTTTATGGAAGTGTTTGAGTAATTCGACACTTCCTTTATTATTTGTAGCGTTTACACACTTGTGAAAAAAGTTTCAAAATAAATAGATAAGTTAGAAAGTTCATGTTATAATCTTTCTGAGGTGGTATTGTGAGTTTAGATATCTTTATGAGTACATTAGCTCGTGCATTTTCATATGTGTTACCCATCGTTGGTGTCATCGCATTAATTTATATGATTCTTTTTTTGAAACAATTGATTGAAACTTTAAAACAAGTTTCAAAAACATTGGATACGGCCAATGATCAATTGAAAAAACTAGATGCGCCATTAAAAACGGCAGAAAATATTTCAAATACGGTGGATGAGATAAATCAAACCGCAAAAGAAGCGTTTATAAATGTGGTTGGTGCGTTCAGTGAAAATGTACAAAATGCCAAAGACTGGTTTCAAAGTAAAAAAACTGGAAAAGAAAGCATAGAAACAAAGGAGGATGAATGACATGGATGAAAAACAATTAATTGATGATTTAGAAAAAGAATCGATGCTAGAGCTTGAAGTAATGCATGAATCCGAAAATACAGATAATGAAAGAATTATTGAGGATGCCAAGAGCAAAATCGAAAAATTATTCGATGATGTGCGTGACTTATTAAAGGATGCTTCAGATCCTGAAAAGGTTAAGGAAGCATTATCGCAGGCAAAAGATGATGTGAAAGATATTCTTTCTTCGACAAAGGATAAAGTGGTTGAAGTAAGTGAAAGTGAACAATTTAAACAGACAATGACAGCTGGAAAAGAATTCTTACAGGGTACAGCTGGATTGGTTGTTGATGGCTTTAAATATGGAAAAGAAACACTAAGAAAAAATGATTCTTTGCGCAAGGTGATTGATAAGGCGGATGAAAAAGTCGATGAAATTCGTACGAATGATTCTGTTATTCGTGCCGTTGATAAAGCAGAAGAAGTAACGGGTAAAGCTACCGAAGCATTGTTTAGTGGATTAAAGAAGATTTTTAATAAGGGGGACGAATAGGAATGAAACGAATTACCATTTATGATGTTGCCAAAGAAGCCGATGTCTCATTGGCAACTGTATCACGTGTTATTAATGATAGTAATGTAGTGCGTGAAGATACACGTATGCGTGTTCAACAAGCGATTGAAAAATTGGGTTATAAACCAAATGCGATTGCGCAAGGTTTAGCATTGTCTAAAACTACGACAATTTCAATCGTAATGAGCGAGAAATTGTTTGCGTACAACGCAAAAATCTTGAATGGTTTGATGGATGTCGCAAAAATCTATAACTACAACATCATGTTCCATACAACAAGCAAGGGAATTTCAAAAATGCAGGATGTGATTGAATCTATTATTAAATCACGTGTCGATGGTGTTATCTTGTTTAACGACAACTTCTCAGAAGATGAAATGGAAGTTTTACATGAATACCAAATTCCAATGGTTGTAGTTGGAAGTAAATTAAAAGGCCAAAAGATTGGTAACGTTGGAAATGTATATATCAACTTCGAACGTATGGCTTATGAATTTGTGAATGAATGCTTCGAAAAGGGCATTGATGATATCTCTATGGTAGAAGATAAATTGAATCTTTCTATGATGGAACAATTAAAAGCGGGTGTAGATCGTGCTTATGCAGAAAAAGGATTGGTATTTGATAAGTATGTTACATACGATGATAGCTACAAATCAAGCTACACATTCTTATCAGACTACTACAAGAACCACAAGCCAAGTCGTATGGTCATCACATTCCGTGATTCTCAGGCCATCGCTTTAATGAACGCATGTAAAGAATGCGGATATTCAATTCCAGATGACACAGAACTTGTATGTATCTTGAACTCAAAATATTTGACAATGATGCGTCCAACAATTTCAACTTACAACATTCCTGAATATGATTTAGGAGCTGTTGCGATGCGTTTACTAACTAAGATGTTAGTGGAAGATGAGACGGTTAAACAGAACAAAGATATTGAAATTTCATTCTCAAAATTATTTAGAGAAACTACAAAGTAAGAGTTCGTTTTGAACTCTTTTTTTATATTAAGATTTTGGTATCAGAACAGGATCAGAAGTTTATGATATCTTACTGGATGATAGATACATAGATCATGGATGAAATTCTGAAGTATTTATAAAAATGCATATAATAAAAACTTCATCAATAAAGAATGAATGAATCGGAATATCGAATGATTCAGAAAGATGGAGTGGATATCGAAATGTTACCGGACGACTTGAAACAAACCGGCACGTTATTTAGATGTGTGATTTTTTCGAAAAAAAAGTTTTTTTTCTTGGTTTAGTGTATAATCAAGGCATGGAAATAATTTTTACAAATAACGCAAAAGATAGAAGTGTCTATCGATACAAAAAAGATTTTGAAATGATATTAGAACGTGCCTGCAAGGTGTTAGACAGAAAGGGAGACTGGAGTTTATCGGTAATTTATGTAACACCTGAACAGATTCACGAAATTAATCGTGACTATCGTAATGTTGACCGTCCTACAGATGTCATTAGCTTTGCGATTCAAGATGATATGAGTGATATGTGGATTGAAGAAGACCAATATGAACTTGGTGATATTTTCATCAATGTGCAAGCGATTCGTGATCAAGCTAAAGCCTATGGTCATTCGATTCGTCGTGAAGCATGTTTCTTATTCTGCCATGGATTACTTCATTTAATGGGATATGATCACATGAAGGAAGAGGATGAAAAGGTGATGTTTGCTTTACAGGATGAGATCTTAGATGAATTGGTTCAAAGGTAGATTTAAATATGCTTTTCAAGGCCTGTTTTACGCTTTCACTTGTGATCGCAGTATTCGTCTTCAAGGCATCTTTGGATTGATTGTCATATTGTGCGGCATTCTCTTTCATTGTTCACTAAATGAGTGGATGATGTTGATTTTCGCCATTGGTTTAGTATGGTTTAGTGAAATCATCAATTCGTGTATTGAAAGATGCGTTGATTATATTTCTCTTGAACATACAGAACAAGCCAAACATATTAAGGATATGGCCGCAGGAGCTGTCTTTATTATCAGCATGCTTGCCGCATGTATTGGGCTTTATGTATTTTTGCCCAAACTATTTTAAAACGGAGGTAAAATGAGTAATTATAAATCAGGATTTATTGCGATCGTAGGAAGACCCAATGCAGGAAAATCAACATTGTTGAATGCATTGTTAAAAGAAAAAATCGCAATCATGTCGGACAAACCGAATACGACAAGAAACAATATTTCGGGTATTTTGACAAATGAAGATTGTCAATATGTGTTTGTAGATACACCGGGTATTCATAAGCCGCAACAACAACTTGGACGCGTCTTAAATAAGAATGCCTATTCAGCAATGGAAGATTGTGACGTGATCGGATGGATCGTAGATGGCTCTCAAGCCTTTGGAACTGGAGATTCATTCATCTTAAAACGTATTGAAACATTACATAAACCGGTTGTATTGATCATGAATAAGATTGATAAGCTTGGTAAGGAACAATTATTAAAGCGTTTGATGTATTGGCAGAAACAATATGACTTTAATGATATTGTTCCAATCAGTGCTTTGGATAAAGACAATCTCGAAGAGTTATTGAAGGTGTTCAAAGGGTATTTGCCAGAAGGCGAGCCAATGTTTCCTGAAGAAATGAAATCGGATCATGATATTAATTTTAGAATGTGTGAAATTGTTCGTGAAAAGATCTTATTTAAAACACATGAGGAAATCCCTCATAGTGTAGCGGTTATTTTAGAGCGTAAAGAAAAACGTGGCAACCGCATGTATCTTCTAATGATGGTGGTAGTCGATCGTGAATCACAGAAGGGAATCTTGATTGGTAAACAAGCGAGTATGATTCGTTCGATTCGTTTAGATGCACAAAAGGAATTAAAAGATATGCTCGGATGCAGTGTGGATTTGGAACTCTTTGTGCGTGTCGAAAAGAATTGGCGTAATCACGAAAACAAGATCAAAGAATTCGGTTTAGACGAATTAGAACAAATCGATGAAGACTAAGATTCAGGCACTTGTATTAAGTGTTGGTGAATACAAAGATAAGGATGGCTTAGTCAAAGTATTGACGACAGATTCCATTTTAACTTTATACGCTAGAGGACTGTTCAAACCCAATTCTAAGAATTTGCGGCTTGTACAGCCCTTTTCTTATAATGAATTCATGATCGAAGATAAGACGAAAATGCCCTTATTACTACAAGGACAAACTATTCATTATTACTATCACATTCAAGAAGATCTGTTTAAATCGAGTTGTTGTTTTGTATTGCACGACTTGATTTCTAAAACTAAAAAAGAAGAGAATTTATTCAATATAGTATTGGATTGTTGGAACGCAGCCGACAAAGACTTAGATGATTTTTATTTCTGGGCCTGCATCATTCTAAAATATTGTATTGAACAAGAAGGGATCCAACCGTTTATCCAAGGGTGTGTACATTGTGAAAGCACAAGAGTCGAAACTCTTTCTGTAAAAGATGGTGGATTCTTATGCGAAAAGTGTAATCACAATCAATATCTAAAATGGAGTGTAGAACAATTAAAGAAATATCGCGCTCTATTTAGGTGCAAAGAAGAAAACTTAGAGTATGTTAAAGATCATTTCAATTTCAATCTTGATGACTTAATCTATCTAGCCAAATGGATGGAGTATCATACTCATAAGAATTATCCAAGCATTCGCTTTTTAGAAAGTATACGAGGTTTTAAGTAATGTTTCATGAATTAGCATTTCAAATCGCAAAAAAGGCACATTCTAAACAAGTGGATAAAGCAGGGAAAGATTATATCTTGCATCCGATGAAAGTGGCTTCTTATATGGATACGGATACAGAAAAGGCAGTTGCGTATTTGCATGATGTATTAGAAGATACAAATGTCACAGAAGATGAATTGAGAAATATGTTCCCAAATGAAATCGTAGATGGTGTAATTACATTAACGCATAGAAAAGATGAATCTTATTTTGAATATATATCTAGAGTATCTACATCAAAGTTAGCTAAAAAGATAAAGGTTGCAGACCTTTTACATAACTTGGATATCACAAGAATCAAAGAACCCACAAAACAAGATTATCAAAGGCTAGAGAAGTACAAGAAAGCGATTCTATATCTTGCGACGCACTAGTTTTGTGGTACAAAACATATGAAAATAAGAGAACCTATTTTTAAGTGGTTGATTAAAAACAGGTCATGAGAAATCATGGCTTTTTCTTTGCGTGTGTCTTTGGATTTAGTCTAGAAATTTGTTGATAAATGAGATATAATATGAAAGTGTATCCTTTTGTCTGTATACATGAAAGAAATGAGGTAAATAACATGAACGAAAAGACATTCAATGATGTAGTAAATCACATGAAAACCTCTGGATTTGTTTACCAAGGTTCAGAAATTTATGGTGGTTTGGCAAATACTTGGGATTTTGGTCCTTTAGGCATTGAATTAAAGAACAATATTAAAAATGCATGGTGGAAACGTTTCATCCAGGAAAGTGAACACAATGTAGGATTGCAGAGTGCAATCTTAATGAACCCTAATGTATGGGTTGCCAGTGGTCACGTTGGCGGATTTAGTGATCCATTAATGGATTGTAAAGAATGTAAGAGCCGTTTTAGAGCGGATCAATTGATTGAAGAAGCCAGCAATCACACAGTAAACTGTGGTGGTATGTCAAATGAAGATATGGAAAACTATATCGCTGAACATGAAATTACATGTCCAAAATGTGGAGCTAAAAACTTTACAAACATTCGTCAATTTAATTTGATGTTCAAAACATTCCAAGGTGTATTAGAAGATGCGAAGAGTACAATCTATTTGCGTCCAGAAACTGCACAGGGAATCTTTGTCAACTTCAAAAACGTACAAAGAACAATGCGTAAAAAGTTACCATTCGGTATTGGACAGATTGGTAAGAGTTTCCGTAACGAAATTACACCAGGAAACTTCATTTTCCGTACACGTGAATTTGAACAGATGGAACTTGAATTCTTCTGTAAACCAGGAACGGATTTAGATTGGTTTGAATACTATTGTAAAAACTGTGTTCAATTCTTAAAGGATTTGGGTATCAACGAAGAAAACATTCGTTTACGTGCTCATGATCCAGAAGAATTAGCACACTACTCAAATGGTACAAGTGATATCGAATACCACTTCTCTGAACCCATCGGATGGGGTGAATTATGGGGTATCGCAGACCGTACGGACTTTGACTTAAAAGCACACCAGACAACTTCTAAACAAAACTTAGAATATTTTGATCAAGAAGCAAACGAAAAATACATTCCATACGTTATCGAACCAAGTGTAGGTGTTGAACGTTTGATGTTGGCCGTAATGTGTGAAGCTTACCAAGAAGAACAATTAGAAAATGATTCTCGTGTTGTCTTAAAATTACACCCGGCATTAGCTCCATATAAAGTAGCTGTACTTCCACTTTCTAAAAAATTATCTGATCAAGGGGATGAAGTGTTCGCTAAATTAGCTAAACACTTTAGTGTAACGTACGATGATGCACAAAGCATTGGTAAACGTTACCGTCGTCAAGATGCGATTGGTACACCATTCTGTGTTACGGTAGATTTCGAAACCGCAAACGATGGATGTGTTACGGTTCGTGATCGTGATACTATGCAACAAGAACGTATCGCTTTAGATGACCTTGTTTCATATATTGAAAAAAGAATTGAATTTTAATGAGCTGGATATCAGAAGATGATATAAAGGCCATTCGTCAGCAGGCTGATATTGTTGATGTGATGTCCCGTTATATTACATTAGAAAAAAAAGGCAAAGACTATAAAGCAATTTGTCCATTTCATGATGATCACGATCCTAGTTTATCAATCTCAACTGATAAACAAATATTTAAATGTTTCGTATGCGGTACTGGAGGAAACGTCTTCACATTTGTACAAAAGATTGAAAACATTTCATTTCTAGAAGCCGTTTGTAAGGTTGCAGAACTGATTCATTATCCTTTACACATGGATAAAAGTCAGTTTCAACTCAAGGTTGATCAAAATCAGCCTTTATATGACTGCGTTCAATCGTACATTCGCTTTTTAACATATGAGTTGCAGAGTGAGAATGGCGAAAGCGTGAAAAGGTATTTAAGTCAAAGAAAAATAAATGAAGATATTATAAAAAGATTTGAGATTGGGTATGCACCTGAATCGAGTCGTAGTGTGAAGTATCTCAAGGCAAAAGGTTTTAACGAACAAATACTCACAGATACAGGTTTAATTCGTACTCACGATCTAGATACCTATGCCGTATTCGACAATCGATTGATGATTCCAATTCATGATGAAAATGGAAATCCCGTTGGATTTACGGCCAGGCGCTTAAATGAGGATAAGGATGTAGCCAAATATATCAACACTTCTGAAACAAAGATCTATCATAAGGGCAATTTGATTTTTAATTATCATAGAGCCAAAGCATTTGCGAAAAAGAACAAGCGATGCATATTAGTTGAAGGAGCTATGGATGTCATTGCCTTTGAAAAGGCAGATATTCATGAAAGTATTGCTTGTTTAGGAACAGCTTGTACAAAAGAACAAATAACGCTATTAAAACGCTTAAACGTTCCTTTGGTTGTCTGTTACGATGGGGATCGAGCTGGTAAAGCCGCTACCTATAAGTTTGGAAAATTAGCCGTTGATTACGGACTGAATTTTTCCATAGTAAAAAATACAACCGGTAAAGACCCAGATGAAATCTTTAATGAACTAGGAAAAGATGAACTCTATTTATCTGTTCATAAAACTGTATCATTTGTAGAATTCTTATTTGATTATTTACCGAACCAATATGATTTAGACAATTACGAGGATAAGAAAAAATTCACATCGGAAATGCAGTCATTCATTGAAAGGACATGTACCGATTTTGAAAAGGCCGATTATTATTCTCGTATCCGAGATTTGACAGGATTTGATTTATCACATCAATCTGCAAATATTCCGGCACCCAAAAAAGAATCCAGAAATAATGCGGCTGTGGTTCGAAATATAGAGCCATTAAAAAATGGAAGAACACTTGCCGAACACGGTGTTTTATGGATGATTCTAAACAGTAAACTTGCGGCCGATCAATTCAAAGATCAGATTGGTTTTTTCCAAGATCCAGTCTGTGAAGAATTGTCATTATATTGTTACGACATGTATCGAAATATGGACCACATTGATTTTGATGTACTGATGAGCTACATTGAAAAAGAAGACGTCCGTAATTTGTTGGTAAGCCTGATGGAAAACGCGTTTCATGTTGATGGATATAATGAAGACTTCTTTAACGATAGTTTAATGAAGATCAAAGAATGTACTTTACAAGCCCAAATTGACAATCTCAATGATCAGATCAAGAGTGTGCAAGATCCGATGTTAAAGATTTCCTTGGCTAGTAAAAAACAGGAATTAATTATTCAAAGAAATGAAATCTTACATCGAAAGGAAGGATGAAAGAATGGCAAATGAAAAATTAAAGTTTACAAGCTTAGAAGAGGCAAAAGAATTCTTGCTGAAGAGTAAAGAAGAAAATGCCGATGTTTCCCAAAAACAATTCTTAGATGCGGTAAGTGCTTTAAATTTAGATGATGATACAATGGATGATCTATATAACTGGATCGACGAAAACTTAATCGAATTTATCGATGGGGACGAATTAGATGATGATGAAGTCTTAGACGATGATCTAAGCGACGAGGATTTGGACGAAGAAGATTCAATTGCGGAAGAAATTTCGCAATTGGAAAAGACATTCGCTAATGCATCTCATGCCAAGATTAATGACCCCGTTAAGATGTATCTAAAAGAAATTGGTCAAATTCCATTGTTGGATCCAAAAGAAGAGCCCATCATTGCTCGTCAGATCCAAGAAGGGGAAGAAGCCAAAGAAGCGATGAAAAAACCTGATTTAAGTGATGAAGAGAAAAAGAAACTCGCAAAAGTCATTGCGGACGGTGAACAAGCCAAACAAATGTTGATTTCTTCAAATCTTCGTTTAGTTGTATCTATCGCTAAAAAATATGTAGGACGTGGCATGTTGTTCTTAGATTTGATTCAAGAAGGAAACTGTGGTCTAATTAAAGCTGTTGAAAAATTTGACTACACAAAAGGTTTCAAATTCTCTACATATGCGACATGGTGGATTCGTCAATCTATTACACGTGCAATCGCAGACCAGGCACGTACAATTCGTATTCCCGTACACATGGTTGAAACGATCAATAAACTAACGCGTATTCAACGTCAATTGGTGCAAGATTTAGGTCGTGATCCATTACCAGAAGAAATTGCCGAAAAGATGGAGAATATTTCAGCGGAAAAGGTTCGTGAAATCCAAAAGATTGCCCTGGATCCAGTCAGCCTAGAAACACCAATCGGTGAAGAAGACGACTCGCACTTAGGTGACTTCATTGAAGATAAGGATACATTATCTCCAGATGATTACACAAACAACCAATTATTAAAAGACGAAATCAATGCCGTTCTACAAGGTCTTACAGAACGTGAAGAAAAAGTATTGCGTTTGCGTTTTGGCTTGTTAGATGGAAGAACTCGTACACTTGAAGAAGTTGGCAAAGAATTTAACGTAACACGTGAGCGTATTCGTCAGATTGAAGCCAAGGCATTACGTAAATTGAAAAATCCAAATCGTTGCAAGCGTTTAAGAGATTTCGTAAAATAATGATACCTTGTTCGAATCGAATTCAAGAAATATTAGAATGGGTGAATGGAGAGTGCATTGCGGACATTGGCTGTGATCATGCCTATGTTGTCTGCAACGCCATTCTGAATCATCAATCTAAAAAAGGCTATGCCTGTGATGTGGCACAAGGCCCATTAGATAATGCCAAGAAAACGATTGAAGAGAATCACTTATCCGATTTGGTATCTTGTCGATTATTAGATGGCATTCAGGGCTTAGAAAGCGATGTAGACCAAATCATTATTTGTGGCATGGGAGGAAAACTTATTATCGATATCCTATCAAAGGGAAATTTGTATCGTGGTTTACGTCTTTTATTATCTTGTCATAAAGATGATTTTGCCTTAAGAGAATATTTACACGATCATCATATTCATATTGTAAGAGAAAAAATGATTTATGATCATGGACACTACTATCCTATTCTTGATTGTGTTTGCGAAGATAAGGAACAAGAGGTTTCTACATCCCAACTTTACTTTGGTGTAAACATGCTTATTGATGAAATATATGCAGCGTATTTAGATTTTGAAGAGAATAAGTATAAAAATATTCTTTCCAAAGTCAATAAACCTGAATTTATTGAAAAAATTGAATATATAAAAGAAATCCGTACTCACAGAATTTCCTGAATACGGATTTTTGGTTTTTTCATATCGAAAGATAAATAATCTTTGACTTGATTCGTTAAATACGTAGGCGTACTTGCACCACTTGTAATCGCAATTGTGGTATATTTTTCAAAATCTTTCTTATCAATATCTTCGGCCGTTTGAATCGAGAAGACATGTTCAATGCCAGCCTGTTTTCCAATATCAACAAGTTTTTGCGAATTGTTACTAGTTGGATCTCCCACGACAATCAAACAATCGACGTTTTTTAAATCTAAAATAGCTTGTTGCCGAACACGCGTAGCGTTACAAATCTCATCGTGGAAGAGGGCATTCGGGTATAAGCGTCTAATTTTTTCAAACGTATCCTTCAATTCATAGATCGACATAGTAGTCTGGTTTGTCACAAAGATCTTTGAAGTATTCACTTTAGGAATCTCTTTATGTGGTTCAATCAAATGCACATGCTCACTCATTGTATAAATAGATTCGGCTTCGGGATGTTTATTTTTACCAATATAGAGAATGGTATACTCTTCATCTAAATATTGCTTCACAATCTTTTGTGTTTGAAGTACAAATGGACAACTCGCATCCACCAAAATCAATCCTTTTTCTTTGGCCTTTTCATAGACTTTAGGACTGACGCCATGCGCTGTAAAGATCACAATGCCTTCATGGATTTCATCTAATAATTCCACGCGTGTCTTTGTCTTATCTTCAATGGTATCAATTGAATAATATTGAAGCGCTTTTTTGACATATTGATTATGCACTAGATTACCCAATATGGTAATCTTTTGATCTGGATATTGAATTCTTGTTTTTTTGGCGGTTTCAATGGCTTTTAAAACCCCACCGCAATAGCCCTGAGGCTTGACTATAATGATATTTTGTGTTTTCATGTATACATTATGCCCTAATTTTTTGTATTTGTAAAATGGGAAGAATTTTGGGATAATACTAAAGTAAAGGATGTGAAAATAATGAATAATCGTATTCAAGAAATAATGGATTTAGAACATTTTAAAACTTTAACACCGATTCAAGAACAGGTGTTAAATCGTAAAAATAAAAATAGAGATATCATTGGTGTATCAAGTACAGGATCAGGAAAGTCACATGCTTTCTTTATGCCTATCTTTGAAATGCTAGACTTTGATCAAGACTGTGTACAAGCTGTTATTTCAGCTCCAACTAGAGAACTTGCATATCAATTGTATGATCGTTGTCGTAAGATTGCCAAACACTTCAATGTACGCGTGAAATTAGTCACAGGTGGTATGGAAAAAGTGACACAAATGGAAAAGCAGCCACAAATCGTCATTGGTACGCCTGGAAGAATGAAAGACATGTTTATTAAAGATAATGTCTTGCGTTTGGATACGGCTAAAATTGTCGTAATCGATGAAGCGGATATGACATTAGAATTTGGTTTCTTAGAAGATATTGATGAAATTCTATCAAAGATGGATAAGAAGGTTCAAATGATGGTTTTCTCAGCAACTATTCCAGAATCTTTACAACCATTCTTAAAGAAATATTTATATGATCCAGAATTTATTGAAATCAAAAAGGAAGAAGCTTTCCAAAGCGATGTAAAACACATTTTAGTTCCTTGTAAGCATAAGAGCTACGAACAAAAGATCTTAGACGTACTTCCATGTATTCAACCTTATGTATGTTTGATTTTTGCGAATACTACACTAGAAGCTCAAAGTATTGCGAAAACCATGCGTGAAAATGGATATGATCTAGTCGAACTTCACTCAGGGCTTGAATCACGTGCGCGTATGCAGGCCATTAAAATGATTCAAAGCCAGAAGAAAAGCTACATTGTAGCCAGCGATATTGCCAGTCGTGGAATTGACTTAGAAGGAATTACGCACGTTATTAGTTGTGGATTCCCAAAAGATTTAAAATTCTATATCCACCGTGCAGGTCGTACTGGAAGAGCGAGTCGTGATGGACAATGTATCGCTTTATATAAAGAAAGTGATGCGAAATCAATTCAGTCATTAATCAAACAAGGCATTGAATTTGAACATCAGGATGTAAAGAATAAACAATTTGTAGATTTAAAACCATATGTGAACAAGCGTCCTATGAAAAAGGATGAATTTCATGAAGAAGTGGAAAAAATCGTTCACAAGAAAAAGAAAGTAAAACCAAACTATAAGAAAAGACAACGCCAGGAAATTGATCGTATGAAACGTAGGAAGCGTCGTGAAATGATTAAGTCGGATATTAAGCGCCAACAAAAAGAGCGTGCTAAAGAAAGACAACGTCAAAAAGGAATGGACGTATGATCTATTTAGGTAGTCACGTATCTTTTAAAGCTCCAAATTACTTTAAAGGCGCTATTGAAGAAGCACTATCCTATGGAGCGAATGCCTGTATGATCTATACGGGTCCTCCAAGTAATACGCGTCGTGTGGACGTATCTAAATTAAAGATAGAAGAAGCCAAAGACTATATGGCTGAACACAATTTTTCTATCGATCGCGTGATTGTACATGCACCGTATATCATTAACTTGGCTAATGCTCTAAAACCAGAAACAGCCCAGTTTGGTCAAGACTTTTTAAAGACGGAATTAGAGCGTGTTTCTCAAATTGGTGCAAAAACACTTGTACTGCATCCAGGAAGTCATGTAGGAGCGGGTATGGATGTGGGTATTGAATGGATTATCAATGGTTTAAATGAAGTGTTAGATCATGATGATACAGAAGTTAAGATTGCCCTAGAAACGATGGCTGGAAAAGGCAATGAGTGTGGCTTTACCTTTGAACAGTTAGCCAAAATCTATGAAGGAATCCATAAAAAATCGCGTGTTGGCTATTGTATGGATACATGTCATATTTGGGATGCCGGGTATGATATTACGCATTTTGATGAAGTTTTAGATAAATTTGATTCTATTTTAGGTTTAGAGAATCTTTTATGTATGCATATCAATGATTCTAAGAATCCACTTGGTGCACATAAGGATCGGCACGAAAATTTAGGCAAAGGTTATATAGGATTTGATGTATTGCACTCAATTGTGCATCATCCTAAATTAGAACATGTCACAAAAATATTAGAGACACCTTTTATTGATGGAAAGGCGCCTTATAAAGAAGAAATCTCAGCTTTGCGCTGAGATTTTTTAAAACTTTTCAATTTCTTCCTTTAAACGAGCCACAATCTTGTCTTGAGGAATCTTTTCAATGATTTCACCCTTCTTGATTAATAACCCCTCTTTTTTGCCGCCTGCAATTGCAATGTCGGCATGTTTTGCTTCTCCCGGACCATTGACAGCACATCCCATGATGGCTACTGTGACATCTTTATTGACGGTTTGAAGATAGCTTTCTACCTCATTTACGGCCGGCTCCATATCCCATTGTGTACGTCCACAAGTTGGACATGCGATTAGATTCGGTACGTTTTGAATCAATTTACAATCTTTTAATAATTCTTTGACAATTGGAATCTCTTTTTCAGGAGCCCCATTCACACTAATACGAATTGTATTTCCAATACCTTCATTTAATAATGTACCTAAAGCTAAGCTGGACTTAATGGCACTTGTCATTGTGGTACCAGCTTCGGTTACACCTAAGTGTAATGGATAATCAAAGGTTTGGGCAGCCAAACGATAGGCTTCAATACAAAGTAATGGATCACTTGATTTAAAAGATAATACAGTATCATAGAAATCTAGATCTTCTAGAATTTGTACATGTCTTTTAGCACTTTCAATCATACCTTGGGCTGTTGGTTTACCATATTTTTCGTGAATATCCTTTTCTAAAGAACCACCATTGATTCCAATACGAATAGGAATGTGTTTTTCTTTACACGCCTTCACAACCTTTTCTACATTTTCTCTAGCCCCAATATTACCTGGATTTAAACGTATCTTATCTGCGCCTGCCTCAATACATGCCAAGGCTAAACGATAATCAAAATGAATATCGGCTACTAATGGAATATGAATTTGTTTCTTAATATCTTTAATGGCTTTGGCATCCTCCATATCCATACAGCTGACACGAATCAATTCGCATCCCATTTTTTCTAGGCTTAAAATTTGTTTGGCAACTTCATCGGCCTTTTTAGTCTCTATGTTACACATAGACTGAATAATGACGTGATTATTATGTCCAATTTCAAGATTTCCTACTTTTACTTGACGAGTTTCTGTTCTTTTCATAGACAACCTCCATGACTAAAGTATACGCCATTCCTTCTTTTTTTTCCATTTCATCTTGGAAACGTGTATAATATATATTGTTTCGTACAAAGGGGGATCCAATTGAAAAAGAGTAGAAAAACATTGAAAAGGGCAAATCAAAATGTATCTGTTGATCAAGTCATTTCCAATCGTATATTGATACTTACACTCACAATAGTCGTGTGCTTCTTGGTCATCTTTTTACGATTGTTTTATCTGCAGATCATTTCATATAATGACTATACCGCAAAGCGTGAAGACTATACGTCCATCAAACAATATACATCGGCACCACGAGGACAGATTTATGATTGTAAGGGAAGAATCTTAGCTAAAACAGTAGTCAGTCACAATATCGTTTTTACTTCACCCAATAATTTTGATGAAGATGATTATGAACTTTATGCCAAGCGTATTGTAAAAGTCTTCAGTGTCAGTGCTAAAGATTTTACGGATGAAGATAAAAAACAAGCGTATATCACTTACAAATCATTCTTATCACCAAGTGATAGTGAATATGCCGCCAATCATTTATTGACTGCTAAAGAATTTAAACAATATAAAAATGGGGCATGGGGTGGTGATGCTGAAAGTAAAAGATATCAAATTTTAATGAATCGTATTGGTAAGAAACAAATCGGAGAAATGTCCCAGACTAATCTAAAGATGTGTGTCATCTACCAAAGAATGGTGGCCAAACAAAGTACAGGTCAAGAAAATGTTGTATTAGAAGATATCAGTGATGATGATGTCGCGTATTTGGTGGAACATAAAACGGATTTTCCTGGTTTTGACGTTGATTTTGGAGGCTGGAAACGCGAATATCCATATGGCGAATCTTTATCCGACGTTTTAGGTAGTGTTACTACAAGTACCCAAGGATTACCAAGTGAGCTTTCCAGTTATTATCTATCTAAAGGTTATCAATATAATGCAAGTGTTGGGAAATCGGGCCTAGAATATCAATATAATGATTTACTAGCAGGAACTCCAGAAATTGCCAAGATCACCTATGATTCAAAGGGGCTAGCGCAAAAAGAAGTGATTCAGGAAGCTAAAAAAGGATATGACATTCACTTGTCAATTGATATAGATCTTCAATCTACATTAGATAATGTATTAAAGAATACTTTGAGTGAGAATGGGGGTACGAAAAATCGTGAAAACTTCCAATCTTTATTTACGACTGTTTTAAATTCAAAAGATGGTTCGGTACTTGCGATGTCCGGCTACCAAATGGATTTAGACACTAAAGAAATGACTTACTTTGCCTCTGGTAACTATATGTCTTTAGTGAACCCCGGATCTTGTATCAAAGGGGCTACTGTCTATATGGGTGAGAGTGAACATGTCGTAAGTCCAGGTGAAGTGATTGTCGATAAAGTTATGAATATTGGTGGTCAGGAATTTAGTTCGTATGAAGAACATGGACCTGTTGATGATGTATCTGCACTACAAGTAAGTAGTAACGTTTATATGTTTAATGTAGCCATCCGTTTAGCCGGTTCAAGCTATGTAGAAAAAGAACCATTAGCTATGTCAGACCTTCAAGGTACGCTAAATTTAATGCGTTCTTATTATTCGATGTTTGGCCTAGGCAATAAGACGGGTGTGGACGTGCCAAATGAATCGAGCTCTTATATGGGTTATGGTTCTGAACCAGGTATGTTACTAAACTATTCGATTGGTCAGTTTGATATGTATACACCACTTCAATTGGCTACATATGGTACAACCATTGCCTCAGGTGGTAATTTATATGAACCACACTTTATGGCCTATGCGACAGAAGTCAATTCGAGTGAAGTAATTGTGAGTAATGGCAAAAAAATTAAATCTACATTGCCTGAAAAGAATGCACAATATTTAGAGCGTGTGCAACAAGGATTTAAAGCCTGTGTATCTTCTGGCTATTGTGGGGATGGGCTAAAGGATATTGGCGTGGAAGTATCGGCTAAAACAGGTACAGCTGAAGTTGGCGACTATACAACCGCAAACCTAGTTGGGTATGCACCAAGTTCGTCTCCAGCGATGTCTTTTGCGTGCTCGGCACCGACTTCTTCAATGAATACTAAGAACGTTGCACCAAACATTTGTACAACGGCTGTTATGCCAGAAGTGGTAAAAACATATTTTGAATTGTATCCAGCTAGTTAAAATTTTGAAAATGACTTGAAATTGACTTGTAAGTTATGCTAGAATCAACTAGTAATTACTAATGTGAGGAGGACTGAACATGAGAGATCGTATTACATTTAAGTGCTCTGTTTGCGGTGAAGAAAACTATATTGGTACAAGAAATAAGAAAAAACATCCTGAACGTATGACTGTTAAAAAATATTGTCCAAAATGCAATCAGCAGACTGAACATAAGGAGAAAAAGTAAGAAAGACCGTTTTATTCGGTCTTTTTTATGTATTAGACTATGAAAGTACTTCAACAACCCTTAGGACCCGTACAGGCTAATTGTTATTTGGTGATGGAAAATCATCATGCCATCTTGATTGATCCTGCAGATATGTATCCAAACCTTGAATTCATCTTAAAAGAAAATGAATGCACTCTAGAAGCCATTGTTTTAACACATGCTCACTTTGATCATATTTCTGGCGTAGATAAGATTGTGGATGTATTCCATTGCGATGTGTATTTAAATCCCAATGAATTTGATTTTCTTCAAGATTCCGATTTAAATTCATCTTCTGCCTTCTATATGGATGTTACATGTGTCGCAAAATGTAAACCCATTTTAGAAGGAAAGAACACCATTGCAGGATTTGATATAGAAGCCATGTATTGTCCAGGACATTCCATCGGTTCAACTGTATTAAAAATTGAAGATTGTTTATTTACTGGAGACGTTTTATTTCAAGGATCTATTGGAAGAATGGATTTGGCAACAGGCTCTGTATCTAGTATGAAACAATCCTTAAAAAAATTGGTTCAATTAGACAAGGATTATAAAGTATATCCAGGTCATGGCCCATCCACTTCTTTATCGCAAGAGAAAAAATGGAACGAAAGTTTAAAATATGCAGAAATTTATTAAAATTTCTGCTTTTTTTTTCGTATATGAGAAGGGGGTGATAAAAAATGGATGACTTATTGCAAGATCTCATTGCGTATGCGATTGAAAAAAAGGCAAGTGATATTCATTTTGTTATGCAGAATCAAAAACTTCAAATCAAACTTCGAACGCAAAATGATATGTTAGATGTTTACCAAGATATTTGGCAGCCTGCATTCTTTGAGTATCTCAAGTTCATTTCTAGAATGGATCTTACCAGTCCATATGTTCCACAGAGTGGCCAATTCAAAATTTTACTTCATAATCACGAAATCTTTTGTCGTTTCAGTATGCTGAATAATCATAACGTGCAAACGGGTGTTATTCGAATGTTGAATACGATGCATGCGATTGAACTAAAAGCTTTATCTTTATGGAAAGAAGACACGAATTTTTTCAATTCACTTGTGCCATTAAGACAAGGCCTTGTCATCAGTGTAGGTCCGACCAATAGTGGAAAGACCACGACTCTACATGCCTTACTTCATGAGATTGCCAAAACTAAAAAGCATAAAGTAGTCAGTCTTGAAGATCCCATTGAGATTGAGGATGATTCTTACTTGCAGCTGCAGATCAATGAAAGTATGGGATTTACCTATGATGTCGGAATTGAACAATTGTTGCGGCATGATCCTGACATTATTTGTATTGGTGAAACAAGAAACAGTTATACCGCAAAGATGGTCTTGAGAGCGAGTTTAACCGGTCACTTTGTTTTTACGAGTATTCATGCCAAAGATGGGAAGGAGTGTATTCGTCGTCTTGAAGATCTAGGTGTATCTAAGAAAGATCTGGCTAGTGTTTGTACGGCCATTATTTCGCAACGCCTATATTCTAAAGGTGACTCTAAGGTATGTGTTTATGAAATTATGGATCAAAAAACGTTGCAGTATGTCTTGGAACACGGAAGGTATCCAAAAGAATTTAAAACTTTATCTAAAAAGATTACAGAAGGCATTAAAAAAGGATATATCGTGGATGCCCAAGCAAAGTACGATAGTCTTAGTTTATCGGGATGAAATTGAACAATTTGCGATGTTGATGAATCAAGGCTTGCCATTAGATACGTTGATTCGTTTAACATTTAAAAAGGATGAAGAAATCATAACGTATTTAAAAGAAGGGATGAATCTTCAAGAAATATTTACTCTAAATCAAAAGAAATTGTATTTTAAATATTTGCGAATTCTATCTGAAAAATTAAATTTAAGAGATGCGTTGGATTGCGTAAATAAAATTGAGAAAAGTTCGAATACTTTTTTTGAAACACTTTTAAAGAAGATTAGCTATCCGTTCTTTTTATTGATCTTTGCGTTCTTTATGATTCTATTCTTTTCAGACTATGTCCTTGTTCAAATGAAAGACTACATTTCAAATGGGATGGTATTTGTGTTTATCCATCTATTAAAGTGGGGGTTTGGATTTGTGATTCTATCCATGATCTTCTATTTGTTTCTTTATTATGTATTGTTTTATAAATACAATTCGAAAATGAAATGTCCATTTCGGTTAATGAAAAAAATGATATCGCTCCAATTTGTATGTATGTATCAAGCTTTAGACAAGTCTTATACTTCGACACAGGAAATTTTAGAAACATTAGCGTGTATAGATTTTAGTGTTGTTGGAAAGGTTTCAAATGAAATTCTTTCATGTTTAAAAAATGGAAAGAGTCTAGAAGAAAGTTTTCTAGAAATCGACGTGTTTGATTCGGATTTTAAAAAGATGTTGGTCTATGCCTTAACGAGCAACCAAATGCATGTCTTTTTTGACTTGTACATGAAGAAATGCAGTTTGGATTTAGACAAGTCTGTCAAGAAGATATCGACGGGTATTCAATTGTTTTCGTATATCAGTATTGGAATCTTAGTTTTGATTGTCTATCAAATTATGATGATGCCACTCAATATGTTAAATCAATTCTAAAAGGAGAAAGAAAAATGGAAAAGAAAAATGGTTTTACAATACTTGAAATGATGATTGTGATGTTGATTGTTGCGCTACTTTTATTGATCACACTTCCAAATATTCAACAAAAAGAAAAAATTATTCGCAATAAGGGGTGTGAAGCTTTACTTGAAATTGTCAACTCGCAAATCATGTTATATGAAATCGATCAATTAGAAACGCCAACAAGTGTGCAGGAATTGATTGATTTTGGTTATTTAAAAAAGGGACAGGATACATGTCCGGATCATAGTAAAGTGGTGATCGTAGATGGGCAAGCCGTATCCCAATAAGAATGGATTTACCCTTGTTGAAATGTTAGTGGTGCTGCTTATTGTTTCTATGCTTGGATTTGGACTTTCTACAAAGATGCACTCTTCTTTATATGTGTTTATGAAAAATCTGCAGACTCTATGTGTTACGGCTCAGGAAAAAGCGTATGTAAAACATCGAAAAGTATATGTTGAAATTGGTGATTCGATCTATATGGATGATGTCGAATATAAGATACCACATGGTATTGCGTGTGATCATGTATCTTTTTACTACAATTCCAAGGGCAACATGTCTAAGGCTATGTCACTCCATTGTCAAAATGCATCGAGTCAAATGAAACTTGTTTTCCAGGTTGGAGCTGGGAGGGTTCGTCTTGAAAAAGAATAATGGCTTTTTACTCGAAGATGCCTTGTTTGCGTTCTTTGTGATTTTGGTTTGTGCAAGTCTTATATTGAATGGCATTTATACTTTATATTTCCAAAGGAATCTTAAGATTGATGAAAAAATTGAAAAGAAATGGTTTTACTCTGATTGAAGCTTTGTTGGCGTTGTTTATCACAAGTTTAGTCAGCTTATTAGGCTGTATGCTTATGCGTTGTGCTTTACAATTTGCCCATATGGATGTGGATACGCAGAATCAATTTGCGGTTTTACAATTAAGAAGAGAACTTGCACAATCAAATGATTTGAAAATAGAATCGGATTGTCTAAGTTATATTCTAAATCATGAAAAGAAAGTCTTGTATTTTGATAAGCATCGCATTGTGAAGAGTCCTGGCTATGAAATCTATATGGAACAAATTGATGAGGCTATATTTTATAAGAAAGAAGATGGATATTATGTTTGGTTCAAAAAGAAGAATAAAACCTATGACTTTGAACTCTATTAATGGGTATGCGAGTGAAGTAAGTTTAGTGTGTTTATTTCTTGTGCTTCAGATTGTATCCTTTTTATCGTTGAGTACCCTTCAAAATGTGTATTTATTAAAAGCGAATCAACAAAATATTCTTGAACTATCCATTGTAGATCATGCCAAGCATATGATCCATCATAATAATCGCATTAAGTTGTGTCATACGAGTGAAAAAATAATAAAGGACAAAGATGAAAGGATACAGAATATAGATGTGCATTTTGAAGATCATGAGACTTTTATTGAATGTACATATTTAGATGTTTCAATGAAAATCTATTATGATGATAAGGCAATCGTTTCGGTTGATATTGACGAACAATGAAAAAAACGATAAAATTGATGCATAGCGATGAATTAGAGTAGTAGAAGGAAATGACAATTTTTAGAGAGCTAAAGTTGGTGAAATTTAGCATTGTACAGCCTTTGAACTTGCTAAGGAGCTGATGAGTAATGTTATCCGTATACTCTGCGATAAAGAGTTTGAGGGCACAATGAGAATTGTGAACTAAGGTGGTACCGCGTACAAACGTCCTTAGATTTCAAGGACGTTTTTTATTTTTAATAGGAGGCTAATATGTACGATCATTTAGAAGTAGAAAAAAAATGGCAGAAATATTGGGCAGATCATGAAACATTCAAAACGGATGTTTGGGATTTTTCAAAACCTAAATTTTATGCACTAGACATGTTCCCATACCCAAGCGGTGTCGGATTGCATGCTGGACACCCAGAAGGATATACAGCTACAGATATTGTTTCGCGTATGAAACGTATGCAGGGATATAATGTGCTTCACCCAATGGGATATGATTCATTTGGACTTCCAGCTGAACAATATGCTGTTCAAACAGGAAATAACCCAAATGGCTTCACACAAACAAATATCAAGACTTTCACAAAACAGTTGCAGGAATTAGGGTTTGACTATGACTGGTCAAAAATGATCGCAACATCTGATCCAGATTTCTATCATTGGACACAATGGATCTTTAAACAATTGTACAAAGATGGCTATGCCAAATATGTAGACATGCCAGTAAACTGGTGTGAAGAATTGGGTACAGTATTATCGAATGATGAAGTTATCGATGGTAAGAGTGAACGTGGTGGATATCCAGTTATTCGTAAAAATATGAAACAACTATGTATCGACCAGGCTGCTTTTGCGGAACGATTACTAGAAGGTTTAAATGAAATTGATTGGCCAGAATCGACAAAGGAAATGCAAAGAAACTGGATTGGTCGTTCAACAGGTGTTGAAGTTCAATTTGATATTGTTGGTGGTGGAAAATTCTCTATCTTTACAACATGTATTGAAACAATTTATGGTATTACATTCATGGTGCTTGCACCAGATGGAGATTTAGTACAAGAATTAATGCCAAGAATTCAAAATCAAGAAGAAGTAAAAGCTTATATTCAAGAAACGGTTTCAAAATCTGAAATGGACCGTACAGAATTGAATAAAGGAAAAACAGGATGTCGTCTAGAAGGTATTAAGGCAATTAACCCAGTCAATGGAAGGGAAGTCGAAGTCTTTATTGGAGATTTCGTTTTAGCAAACTATGGAACAGGAGCTGTCATGGCTGTACCAAGTCATGATCAACGTGACTTTGAATATGCGATTGCCCACAATATTGACAGGATTCAAGTTATCGAAGGACAAGACGTAAGTGAACATGCCTTTGAAAAACAGGACTATTTAGGAAAAGGCTGCAAGCTAATCAACTCCGAAGAATTTACAGGTCTTACTGTAGAAGAGGCAAAAGTAGCGATTACGAAAAAATTAGTGGATATGGGGATTGCCAAAGAAACAGTTAACTATCGTTTCCGTGAATGGATTTTTGCTCGTCAGCGTTATTGGGGAGAACCAGTACCAATCGTACACTTAGAAGATGGAACAGACTATGTTCTTCCAGATGAAGAGTTGCCATTGATTTTACCTGAACTTGAAGACTACAAAGGACACAATGGTAAGGCACCACTTGAAAATGCGACAGAATGGAAACAATACAACAAAAATGGCGTAAAGGGTGTTCGTGAAACAAGTACTATGCCTGGATCTGCCGGATCTTCATGGTATTATTTACGTTACATTGATCCACACAATGATAAACAATTGGCTGATCCAGAATTAATAAAACACTGGATGCCTGTTGACTTATATGTTGGTGGACCAGAACATGCGGTAGGACACTTGATGTATTCACGTATCTGGAATAACTATTTATACGATAAGGGTATTGTCGCATGTAAGGAACCATTCAAGAAATTAGTACACCAAGGTATGATTTTAGGTGAAAATGGAATCAAAATGGGTAAACGATTCCCAGAATATGTAGTCAATCCTTCAGATATCGTAAAGAAATATGGTGCCGATACACTACGTTTATATGAAATGTTCATGGGACCATTGGAACAAAGTAAACCATGGTCAATGGCTGGATGTGATGGTGCTAGAAGATGGATTGATCGTGTTTATCGTTTATTTATTGAATCTGGCAAAATCACAGATACAAACGATGGTAAATTAGATAAAGTATATAATCAGACAGTTAAAAAGGTTACCGAAGATTATGAAGCATTAGGTTTCAACACAGCTATTTCACAAATGATGATCTTTGTGAATGAAGCATATAAGGCTGACACCGTTTATAAACCATATGCCGAAGGAATCGTGAAGATGCTTTCATGTATTACACCTCATATTGGTGAAGAAATGTGGCAATTATTAGGTCACGAAGATACAATTGCGTATGAGCCTTGGCCAACATATGATGAAGCTAAATTAGTAGAAGATACAATCACTTGTGTTGTTCAGGTCAATGGTAAAGTGCGTGGTAAGTTTGAAGCGGCTGTTGGTTCTAGCAATGAAGAACTTCAAAAACAAGCGATGGAACTTGAAACAGTCCAACGCCAGCTTGAAGGTAAGACAATTCGTAAAGTGATTGTTGTTAAGGGTAAAGTTGTAAACATTGTTGCCAACTAAGAAGGTGTGTTTATGCAAATCAAAACCATAAGTATCCAAGAGTATCGTAATTATTTAGATACTCTTGATGCTGTTATCTTTCAACAATCGGATTTTCAGGCACAAAAGTTTATGCATGATGGCTGGCAAGTTGAATTTATTCAAGCTAGTGAGCAAGGTAATGTATATGCAACGTGTATGCTTGCATATATTCCTTTGATGAAAGTCTTTAAATATTGTTATATTTCAAGAGGATTTATTGCTGATTATAAACAAAAGGATAAGCTTAATAGTTTTGTATCCGAGTTGAAAAAATATCTTAAAAAGAAGAATGTTGTGTATCTAGAAACAGATCCGGAGATTGATTTACAAGAAAGAGATAAAGATGGAAATATTGTTGAAGGTGGATTCAATAATTTTGATGTAGTAGAAAATTTGAAGTCATCAGGCTTTGTACAACTTCCATTGACTCAAGGCTATGATTTAAATAAAGAGTGTCGTTGGTGTTCAAGTTTAGATCTACGTAATAAAACGGCCGATGATATTTTTAAAGAGTTTTCTTACACAACAAGACAAGACGTTCGTAGTGCACAAAAATATTGTGTAAATGTCAGAAAATTAAATGTTAATGAATTAGATATTCTAGATTCTATGGAACAAGAGACGAGTAAGCGTCATAACTTCCATGCTTTTGATTTAAACTATTATAAAGAACTTTATGAGTTCTATGGCGATGATCATGTAGAAACGTGGTTGTCTTATTTAGATTTAGATCAATATTCTTCTAAAATACAGAAAGAATATGATAAGACTTTAAAAGATATTGAAAAGACAAAGACATTCTTAGAATCAAATCCTGGTAATGTTAAAAAGGAAAAACGTTTAAAGACGGATGAAGAATACTATAATTCTTTAAAGAAAAAATTAAACCAAATTTCAGGTTTAAGAAATGAATATGGTGAAATAGTACCATTGGCTTGTTGTTTATTCTTGAAGTATTCAAATCAAATTATTTATTTGGTTGGATCAAGTAATTATGAACAAAGAGTCTTTAGAGGACCATATGCGATTCATTGGAATATGATTCAAGAAGCTATAGAAGAAGGGTATGAGTACTATAACTTCTATGGTATTAGTGGTTTATTCGAACCTGAACAAGAGGGATATGGAGTTTTTGATTTTAAAAGAGGTTTTAATGCTGTAGTGCATGAATATATTGGTAACTTCATCCTTCCATGTAAACCATTTATTTTTAAAATTTACAACAATTTAAAACATATTTATTGAGTTTAGTTTCTAGATTCGATATAATAAATGCGCTATGATAAGAAAGAGTACACAGATTATCTATTTCTTAGAGAGAAACTGGCTGGTGTAAAGTTTCAAATAGACCTGTGGAATACACCTTGGAGCTTCAATTTTGACGTATACCTGCGTTAAAGGTTTAAGTGCATACAAAAAAATATTTTGTATGAAGTAAGGTGGTACCGCGATTCAATCGTCCTTATTGGGCGATTTTTTTTATTATCAGGAGGAAAAAATGGAATTATTTGAAGAATTGAAATGGCGTGGTTTAGTTGACAACGTCACAAGTGAAGAAGTAGAAGATGTCATCAATAATGGGGAAGTTACATTCTATATTGGTACAGATCCAACGGCAGATAGCTTGCACATTGGGCATTATTCATCTTTATTAATGGCAAAACGTTTAGAAAAACATGGACATCACCCAATCATGTTGGTGGGTGGAGCCACTGGATTTATTGGAGATCCAAAGGCAACTGGAGAAAGAAGTATGTTGACTCCAGAAGTATTAAAATCAAATTATGATGCATTACATGCACAAATCTCTAAATTATGGGGCTTTGATATGGTCAATAACTTAGATTGGACAAAAGATATCACAATTATTGATTTTTTACGTGACTATGGAAAATTATTCAACGTAAACTATATGTTGAATAAAGAAACTGTTAAAAAACGTTTAGATTCAGGAATCAGTTATACAGAATTTTCTTATATGATCCTTCAATCTTTGGACTTCTTAAATCTATACCAGACCAGAGGTTGTACAATGCAGATCGGTGGACAGGACCAATGGGGAAATATCACTTCAGGTCTAGAGTTAATTCGTAAAAAATGTGGCGCGGACGTGAAATGTTATGGTTTGACTATGCCATTAATTACGAAAGCGGATGGAACTAAATTTGGTAAGAGTGAAACGGGAACGGTTTGGTTGGATCCTAAAAAGACTTCACCTTACGAATTATATCAATTCTTATTCAACACGGATGATTCAAAGGTCATTGAATATTTAAAGAAATTAACATTCCTAACAAAAGAAGAAATTGATGCTTTAGAAGTATCTTTAAAGGAAGATGCTGGAAGACGTGAGGCACAAAAGAAATTGGCTGAAGAAGTTGTACGTGATTTACATGGTGAAGAAGGTTTACAATCGGCTTTAAAAATCACAAACGCATTATTCAGAGGTCAACTCAATGATTTGGATGAACAACAACGTTTAGATGCGGTTAAAAACATGGATAAAGTAGATCAAGAATCTGGAAAGACTTTAATCGATGTTTTAGTAGAGGCTAAGATTGCTTCGAGTCGTCGTGAAGCTAGAGAGTGGATCAAAGGGAATTCCATTAGCTTAAACGGTGTCAAAGTCAATGATGAAGCTTTAGTTATTGATTCTACTCAAGCATATGTATCTAACTATGTAATCATTCGTCGTGGTAAGAAAAGATATTATTGTTTAAATTTGAAATAAATAAAAATACGTGGTTAGACATGTTTGCCTTGCCACGTATTTCTTTTTACCATTAACTTATCAATTTCATTTGTCACAATCGTTTTCTTGATTGTCCATTTTGGCACAATTAGATCTTTCGCAATTCCATCACCTGTTAAACGTTCAATGATGACTTCTTGGGGTAATAACTCCAATTGATCGACTACAATATCGACATATTCTTCTAAAGTTAAAATATGAAATGGTTCTTTTTCATATTCTTTAGCCATTTGTGTCCCTTCAATCAAATGCAGCATATGAATCTTGATCGCATCGACAGGATGTTTAGAAATCTGTTTGACAGTTTCTAACATGTCTTGTTTGGCTTCACCAGGAAGTCCATTGATAATATGTACACATGTTTTGATGTTTGTGTCCTTTAATTTGTCTAACCAATCAAACACGATTTGTGTTGAATGTTTTCGGTTACAGCGTTCCATGGTGCTTTCATGTACGCTTTGAAGACCTAACTCTAGCCAGACTTCTTTATTTTGACTATTTAAGTAGTCTATAATTTCATCATTTATACAATCGGCACGTGTTGCGATCGCAACGCCAGGAATGTTTGGGTCTTTAAAGAAAGGATCATATATTTTCTTCAAGATAGGTAGTGGAGCATATGTATTGGAATAACTTTGAAAATACGCAAACCCAATACAATCAGGCCACTTATTTTGCATGCGCTTTAAGCCTTCTTTATATTGTTTTTGTAAAGAATCATCAAAACATAAAATACTATCACCTGAGCCCATACTCGAACAGAAAGTGCATCCTCCTGTTCCTTTAAATCCATCACGGTTTGGACAGGTAAAGCCAGCATTTAATGGAATCTTCGCTACTTTTTGATGGTATTTGTTGCGAAAATAATAATTAATGGTTTGATATCTTTTATTGTCATTTGAATAAGGATAAGGATTGTTCATTATATCACCCAAAACATTCTAACATAAAAAGAAACTGCGTGTGCAGTTTCTTATAACTCTCTTCCAATAACTTTTGCGATGGCTTTTCCTTTTTCAATAAGTTCGGCATAACGTTTTGGTTTTAAGCTTTGAGCACCATCACTCCAAGCATTTTCTGGATCGTCATGCACTTCAATGATCAATCCATCAGCACCAGCTGCAATAGCAGCAAGAGATAAGGACTCAATTAATTTATAATCACCAGCGGCATGACTTGGATCAATGATGATCGGTAAGTGTGTTCTTTCTTTAATGATTGGTACAACACTTAAATCCAATGTATTTCGTGTATAGGTTTCAAATGTACGAATACCACGTTCACAGAAAATGACGTTTGGATTTCCTTCTGACATAATGTATTCAGCAGCCATGATCCATTCTTGAATCGTAGCACTCATACCGCGCTTTAATAAAATTGGTTTTTTCGTTTTTCCTACAGCTTTTAATAAATCAAAGTTTTGCATATTACGCGCACCAATCTGAATGATATCTACGTTTTCTACGAATTCATCTAAGTGTTCTGCACTCATAAGTTCAGATACAATAGGAAGTCCTGTTTCTTCTCTAGCTTTTACCATGGACATGATTCCTGCAGTACCCATACCTTGGAATGCGTATGGACTTGTTCTAGGCTTATAAGCGCCACCCCTTAACATATCTGCACCGGCAGCTTTTACTTCTTTGGCAATACGACAGATTTGGTTTTCACCCTCAACAGAACATGGACCTGCAATCATCGCAATTTTTTTGCCGCCGATTTGAATACCATTCACATCTACAATGGTATCTTCTGGATGAAACATACGGTTGGCCAATTTATAAGGTTGAGCAACACGTTGCACGTTATAGACGATAGGGTTAGCCATAACGCTTTTTTCATCTACGATACTTGTATCTCCAACTAAACCAAAGACGTTATAGTTATCTCCTTGAATCATTGTGACTTGAAGATTCATGCCTTCGAATTTGTCAATCAATTTGTCGACATCGTGTTTGGGTGCATTTTTCTTTAAAGTAATAATCATAATAATATCCTTCTTTCCATTTGTGAGTAACAAAAAAAGCATTAACAGTAAAATTGTTAATGCTTAAAAGCCCTAATTAAAATACCATTCAGTTGTGATTGGCTTAATTAGGGCTATCTAAAGTAAAAATATGTAGATTGAATGTTCATGTTAATCACCTGGCTATACTATAGCTCATTCAACGAAAATATGCAAGTTATTTTCTGAAAATAGTTACATTGTGTCTTGTCAACCTCCTTGGCAAAACTGGTTATATTTTTGTCATTTCTTGTCGAAAAATGTAAAACAAAATAAACGTGCTATAATCTAAGTAGCAATACAAATCATATAGGAGGTACATAATATGAAAGTCAATATTGTAGGAAAAAACATCACAGTAACTCAGGGAATCTCAGATAAGATCCATAAAAAATTGGATGTTTTAACAAAGTACTTCATTATCAGAGAGGATGATGTAGCGAATGTCTTGGTTCGTACATATCCAACAAAACAAAAAATTGAAGTTACAATCCCAACACGTTATGCGATTCTACGTGCCGAGGTTGTAGATGACGATTTATATGCAGCTATTGATCGTGCTGTAGATAAATTGGAAGATCAAATTCGTAGAACAAAAACACGTTTAACACGTAAAAATAAAGAATCACTTGCGGAAGCTTTCTTAGATCATGAATTATTTAATGATGAAGATGTAGATGATGACGAAGTAGTTCGTACTAAATCTATCGTTCCAAAGGAAATGAGCTTAGATGAAGCCATCATGAAAATGGAATTATTAGGACACGATTTCTTCATTTATACAGATGATGAAACAAATAAGATTGCCGTTTGCTACAAACGTCATGATGGTGGCTATGGCTTGATTGAAACAGAATAAACGCGTGAAAGACATGTCAAAATGGCATGTCTTTTGTTCTGAAAGAAAAAAAAGAATATAAGTTTGAATAAGTTATTCTTTGTGCTATAATTATGTTTGTTAAGGAGGTTTTTCCCATGGGATTTATGGATAAAGTAAAAGACTTCGTTGCTCCAATCGAAGAAGATGATGATTATCAAGAAGCACCACAAGCTGAAAAGGTAGAAGAAGTAGAACCTCAAAGTCGTTATGAGAGACCAAAAACTCGTACGAACGCAACTTCTTTGAATTCAAATACAAAAATGGTATTGTTTGAACCAAGAAGCTTTGGAGAAGCTGAAGAAGTAGGACAACGCTTAAAAGAAGGTCGTGCTGTAGTAGTTAACTTACACAAGCTAGATCGTGATTATGCACAACGTACAATTGATTTCTTAACAGGTGTTGTTTATGCGCTTGATGGAAAAATTCAGAAAATCGGTCAAAACGTAATTTTATGTTCTCCAGCTGAAATTGGTGTACAAGGAACTATTTCATTAGGAAGTCCAGACGACTTCGAAGATGAAGACTAATAATTACTTTTAATGAGCTCATTTATGGTAGGTCATGAGGTGTTTATTTCGCAGATGAAAGATCAAATTCGTATCTTTCAAAAACAAAATAGGCCGATCATGACCTATTTTTTATCGATTTATGAACAGAACATTCTTCAAAGCATGGTGCCCAAAAATATATGTCTTGTTTTTGATGGTGGGTACGAGAATGCAGAAAGAAAGATCGCATGTTTTATACCTGAAGGGTATGAGGGCTTTAGTGATTGCGTTTGTCTACATGCCACATACAATTCAAAATTTAAAACATTAACCCACTCCGATCTTTTAGGATGTTTAATGCACTCTGGCATTGAAAGAAGTGTTATTGGGGATTTGATTGTGCAAAAAGAGAATCTATATATCTTTTGTAAAGAAAAGATTTCAAAATATATCATTGACAATTGTACGCAGATTGGTAAGTGTACAGTGCATTTTGAAGAGTGTTTAGACTATATCATTACGGAAAATAACAAAAAAGAAATACATGTTATGTGCAGCAGTTTACGGTTAGATAGTGTAGTTGCGCAATTGTCACATTGTTCTAGAAGTGAAGCGTTAAAAAAGATTCATGCAGGATTTGTGAAAGTTAATGATGTGGTACTTGAACAAAATTTACAATTGTGCAATAATGATTTCGTGTCAATCAGAAAGACAGGTCGATTCCAGTTTAAAGAAGTGGTTTCTACCACAAAAAAGGGTAGACTTGTTTTGAACTTTGATCAATATATTTAGCTAAGATAAAGACACGCCTTTATTCGTTAGGATTGTAGAGAGCAATGATTTTTGGTGAAACATTGTATGAATAAGAATTAAGGTATCCCTTTTGAGCTGATCTTATGAAATGATAGTAGTTTGATCCGGTTGAGCCGTTATCTCATGAAAGTGCATAGTGAAAACTATGAATTAAGGTGGTACCGCGTGTTTATTACGTCCTTTTATAAGGACGTTTTTTTATTTGGAAAAGGAGATAAAGTATGGACTACAAAGAAACACTTCATATGCCTAAAACGGCATTTGAAATGCGTGGAAATTTGACTAAAAAAGAGCCTGGTTTCCAAAAACGCTGGCAAGATGAAAAATTGTATGAAAAGATGTTAGAAAGAAGAAAAGGAGCAGAATCATTTGTATTACATGATGGTC
This sequence comes from Holdemanella porci, assembly GCF_019052655.1. GTDB lineage: Bacteria > Bacillota_I > Bacilli_A > Erysipelotrichales > Erysipelotrichaceae > Holdemanella > Holdemanella hominis. Next base: position 56,982 of record NZ_JAHQVB010000001.1, on the reverse strand, counting down.
CTCCTTACGCAAATGGTGACATCCACTTAGGACATGCCTTAAATAAGGTGTTAAAAGATGTCATTGTAAAATCTCACTTTATGGAAGGATACAACACACCATATATTCCAGGATGGGATACACATGGTTTACCAATTGAAACCGCTGTGACTAAATTGGGGTATGACCGTAAGAAAATGGGAATTGCTGAATTTAGAAAAATCTGTTACGACTATGCTTTAAAACAAGTAGCCAATCAAAAAGCAGGATTCTTAAGCCTAGGATCGATTGGAGATTATGATCATCCATATATCACTCTTCAAAAGGGTTTTGAAAAACACCAGATCGAAATCTTTGGAAAGATGGCCATGAAAGGTTTAATCTACAAAGGATTAAAACCAGTATATTGGTCACCAAGTAGTGAATCAGCTTTAGCGGAGGCAGAAGTTGAATATAAAGATGTAAAGAGCCCAACTATTTATGTTAAATTTGCTGTTAAAGACGGAAAAGGTGTATTGGAAACAGACTGCAATTTTGTGATTTGGACAACAACACCTTGGACAATTCCTGCAAACTTAGGAATTAGTGTAAATCCTGATTTTGACTATTCATTAGTGGATACAGAAAAGGGAAAATTGATTATGCTTTCAAGCATGGTTGAAGAATTATGTGATAAGTTTGAAGTTGAAAAACGTGATGTTTTAAAGACTTTCAAAGGAAAAGAATTCGAATACATTACATGTACACACCCATTGTATCCAGAAAGAGAAAGTTTATTGATGTGCGGAGATCACGTAACAGCTGATGCTGGTACTGGATGTGTTCATACAGCACCTGGATTTGGTGTGGATGACTTTAACATTGGTATGAAATATGGTTTACCAGTATATTGTAACGTTGATGCACAAGGATGCATGATGGATGATGTTGGTGAATGGCTTGCCGGCCAATATGTGGAAGATGCCAACAAGACAGTCACTCAAAAATTAGATGAATTGGGTGTATTATTAAAACTTCAATTCATTACCCACTCTTATCCACATGACTGGCGAACTAAAAAGCCTATTATTTTCCGTGCTACAACACAATGGTTTGCGTCAATTGATCAAATTCGTGATGAACTGTTAGAACAAATTCACTCTGTATCTTGGGTACCTGCTTGGGGTGAACAACGTATGCACAATATGATTGCTGATCGTAATGACTGGTGTATTTCTCGTCAACGTGCTTGGGGTGTTCCAATTCCTATTATTTATGGAGAAGACGATACTCCAATTATGGATCAAGCTATTTTTGATCATGTAGCCAAATTAGTTAGTGAATATGGATCAAACGTTTGGTTTGAAAGAGACGTTAAAGATTTATTACCAGAAGGGTATACAAATGAACATTCACCAAATGGTATCTTCCGTAAAGAAACAGATACTATGGATGTTTGGTTTGACTCAGGATCAAGTCATACAGGCGCTATGATGGATCGTGGTTTGGGCTATCCTGCTGACTTATATTTTGAAGGAAGTGACCAATATCGTGGTTGGTTCAACTCTAGTTTGATTGTTGGTACTGCCGTTCATGGTAAAGCTCCATACAAACAAGTTTTATCACATGGTTTCGTTATGGACGAAAAGGGAGTTAAGATGTCTAAATCACAATGGAATGCCGTAGCTCCTAGTGAAATCACAAAGAAATATGGTGCAGATATCTTACGTTTATGGGCTTGTAGCGTAGATTATCAAGCGGATGTTTCAATGGGTCAAAAGATTTTGAAACAAGTCAGTGAAAACTATCGTAAAGTACGTAATACATTGCGTTTCTTAATGGCAAACTTAGATGATCAAAAATTTACTGCCAAAGATTGTGTAAACTTCAATGAATTAAGTGAATTGGATCAATATATTTTAACCGAATTAAAGGATGCTGTAGATTTCTGTAGAAAAGCTTATAATGAATATCGTTTCTCCGATGTTGTTACATATTTGACAAACTTAATGACAAATGAATTATCCGCTTACTACTTAGATTACACGAAGGACATTCTTTATATTGAAAAAGAAGATGCACCAGTTCGTCGTCAAGTTCAAACTGTACTTTATAATGCTGTTGAAGTGATGACTAAATTGTGGGCTCCAATCTTGGCTCATACTTGTGAAGAAGTCAATGACTACATGCACTTTGATGCCGAAAGTATTCACTTAACGACATTCAAGGATCTAGAATTGGATTTTGATGTTGAAAAGATCAAAGTGGATATGGAAGAATTATTTAAAGTTCGTAAGGATGTCTTCAAAGCATTAGAAAATGCACGTGCTGAAGGTTTAATTGGTAAATCATTAGAAGCACATGTCGTATTACATGTAAGTGATGCACAAAAAGAAATTATGGATCGTGTATTAAGTAATGCAGCACAATGGTTTATTGTATCTAAAGTCACATTCACAACGGATGAATTAGAACAATTTGAAGTTTGTCAGGTACAAGTAGAAAAGGCTACAGGTCATGTATGTCCTCGTTGCTGGAACTATACTGAATCTGATAATGAAGATGGATTGTGTGATCGTTGTAACCACGTATTACATGACTAATATGTAAATGAAAAGAGTAACTCTAATCGACAAGAGTTACTCTGTTTTTTATTTTATCAGTTGTGATGATTTTATAATCTTTTGTTTCTAAATCCGATGAAACATCACTATCTTTATCTACGATCCATATGGCTTGTACATCATAATCCAGTGTGGATAAATATTTCTTTCCATCTTCAACACTCATACAGAACAACGTTGTACTTAAGGCGTCGGCCTTGCCTGAATCTTTTGTGATGACGGTTACACTTCGAACATAGTTTGCAGGATAACCGGTTTTAGGATCAATGATATGGGAATATTTTTTATTCTTATATGTAAAATATCTTTGGTAATCTCCACTTGTAACTAAACAAGTGGCTTTTTTTGTTGAATATTGAACTAGGGCATCACTTGCATCTGGACTTTGAATACCAATCTTCCAATTTGTGCCATCTTCTTTTTCGCCAAGTAAGACAACATTACCTCCCGCATTGATATATCCATTGGTTAGGCCAGCTTTATTTAATGCTTCTTTGGCAAGTTGAGCGGTATATCCTTTGGCAATGGCACCAAGATCGATGGATAGTTTTGGATCTAAATAAGATACTTCATGACCTGATATTTGAATTTTATCTAAGTCAATATGATTTAAAGCTTCTTGAATCTTGTCATCACTTGGAGGGATTTGCGTGTTTTCTCTAGCCTCATGCCATAGATTTAAAAGTGCACCTTGGCTGATATCAAATTGTGAGTTTTCAGACTGCATCTGCATGGCTAGTTTTAAACAATCTATAAAGGTTTCATCCATTTGAATCGGATGATTATAAGCTTCATGATTTAATGTATATAGGTTATTTATATTTTTATAGGCGTGGTACTGGTCAAAGCGTTTATTGTTTTCTTTAAATGTCTTTCTTATAATCTTTGTATACTTGGCAAAATCGGCTTGTGAACATGAGCAATTTAGAGTGATGGGCGTGTCAAAGCCAACATCTGTTAATGTAACATTTAGGTTTTCTGTTGTTTCATTACCTTTATTTTGAACAAAGAATATAACGGAACTAATAAAGATTAGAAAGCATACGGATATTACCAGCCAGGATAGAATGGATTTATTTTTTTGCATAAAAGTATTATAAAATGTTTTCCATTTAATGTAAATGTAAGTACTTACCTGAATTATGGGAAATTGTCAAAAAATTCTTGAACTTGTGAAAAAAAAGGCCTATGATTAAAAAGTATAAATGGGAGGTAGGATTTATATGTCACTATTTTTAGGACCAATGAGACAGCATATCCCTGGTAAAAAAGAATTGACAGAAAAGTCTGAATTATTACATCTTATGCCTAAAAAGGAAGTCTATATTCCTTTGGTTGCAGGCCGTACTTTAGACTTTGATATTCTTGTCGAAGAGGGCGATACTGTATCGGTTGGAACAAAACTGGCTGAAACAAAGTCAGGTTTTTATGTGCCAATTTATTCAAGTGTTTCTGGAACTTACAAAGGAATTGTTAAGCGTATGCACAATTCTTTGCGTCCACAAAATCACATGGTGATTGAATGCGATTTTAAACAAACGAAAGTTCAATCTTTTGCGCCATTAGACTGGCAAAGTGCTACTCGCCAAGAGTGTGTTGATTTTGTAAAGAATGCAGGTATTGTTGGTTTAGGTGGAGCTGGTTTCCCAACCTATGTAAAATATATGAAACCAGATGGAGTTGATTATGTATTGATCAATGCCGTTGAATGTGAACCATATATCACAGCCGATTACCGATCTGTCATGGATGATGCCAAAGATTTAGTTACAGGTGCAAAAATCATGAAGAAAATGGCTGAAGCCAAAACGGTTTACATTTGTATCAAAGAATCTCACCCAGATTTAATTGAAAAAGTAAAATCTGTATTGACAGATGCGGCTGGAGTTGAGGTTCGTCCAGTCCCTGATGTGTATCCAATGGGTTGGGAACGTGTTTTAGTGCGTGAAGTATTACATAAAGAATATGGTGGATTACCTGCAGAAGCGGGTGCTATCATTGGAAATGCTTCAAGTGCCATCGCGATTGCGAAAGCCTTTGAAAAAGGAGAAGCCATCACACAAAAGAATCTAACGGTTAGTGGTGAATGCGTAAAAGATCCTCATAACGTATGTGTACCAGTTGGTATGCCTGTTAGTGAAATCATCGAAGCTTGTGGTGGATATACACAAGATACTGTCCGCTTGATTTCAGGTGGACCTATGATGGGTAAAACCATTGTCAATGATATGTTCGTCGTTGATCGTGCTATGAATGCATTAACTGTACTTCCAGCTGCAAACGATGATGCGATCGCATGTTTACGTTGTGGTAAATGTAGTGATCATTGTCCAAGTGGTTTACAGCCAGTAAGAATTACAGCTGCATTAAAAGCCAATGACGTTGACGAAATGTCAAAACGTGGCGTTATGAGTTGTATCGAATGTGGAATGTGTACATATATTTGTCCATCTCATATCGATGTAACTGAAAATGTTCGTAAGGCAAAACGTATTGTTATGCTTAAGAAAAAGTAGGGAGGATTCAAATGAAATTTACTTTTCATGTAAGTCCAAGCATTAAGAATAACTTGTCAACACAACGTATCATGAAAGAATTATCTTTAAGTTTACTTGTTGTGTTTGCAGCAGCCGTTATTTACTATGCCTCTGCATGGGGAGCTAGTGCTGCTTTACATTGTGTTCTTTTATTAGCTTGTTCTTTAATTACTACATTCGTTTGCGAATCCATTTTCGCAAAGATTATGAAGAAAGATGTTAAAACTTTCTTAAAGAGCTCATTTGGATGGGTAACAGCTATCATTTTAACTTTAATGGTACCTGTGAATATGTCTTGTTATGCAGTTATTATTGCGACAGTATTCGCAATTGTACTTGCGAAATTATTATTTGGTGGTTTTGGACAAAACATCTTTAACCCTGCAGCTGTAGGACGTGCTGTGATTCTACAAGCTTTTACAGGTGTGAGTGTCGGCCTAATTTCACAAGCAACACCAACAACAGTGATTGCGAGCACATACCATTGGTTACCAAGCAATGCAACTGTATTGGATTCATTCTTGTCTCAATATGGAGGCTTTGCAGGTCTAGCTTTAGGTACATATCCTGGATCTATTGGTGAAACATTCTCAATCTTGATTTTGATTATTGGTGTACTACTTGCGGTTCGTCAAATTATTGATTGGAGAGTTCCCGTTGTTTATTTAGGGACAATCTTTGTATTAACAGCCGTTGTAGCGGCTATTACAGGCATTGATTCATACCATGGAATTCCAGCTGTTATTTGGTATCCATTATTACACTTATTAACTGGTGGTGTTATTTTTGGTGCTGTATTTATGTTGACAGATCCAGTCACTAGTCCAACAAGTGCAAGTGGTCGTGTTGTATTTGCGATGGGTGCAGCAATTTTAACAACTTTAGTTCGTTTAAAAGCAAATCTTCCAGAAGGATGCTTATATTCCATCTTATTGATGAATATGTTTACACCTTGGATCGAATCTTATTTCGATGGAAAACAATTGGAATTGGTAAAAAAATCAAGAATTGTTTGTGCATGTCTAGCTTTGATTGGTTTAGCTATAAGCTTCTATGCAGCTAGTTCCATTCAAAAGGTAGATGCTGTTCCTGAAACTGCAGCTGTTGTTGAAACAGTGGAGGTAACACTATGAACAAGATCGTACATTTAGGTTTATTCTTGGCTATTGTTTCAGCCGTTGCAGGTGGTGCCTTGGCATTTGCGAATCAAATGACTGCCCCTGTTATTGCTGCAAATAATGAAAAACAAGAAAAAGAATCATTATTAGCTATGTATCCAGATGCGAACGCAAATGATTTTAAAGTGGTCGATGCAACATTGGATTCTAATACAGTTCAAAAGGTTTATGAATATAAAAACGTTTATATCTTTAACATGAGTGTAAGTGGATATAAAGAAGGAACAGTATTCTTAGTTTCTATTGATAAAGACAGTAAGAAAATCGACAAATACAATGCCATCAGCAATGGAGATACTAAGGGCTTAGGTTCGAAAGTAACAGAAGCTCCATTTAAGAAATCTCTAGAAGGAAAAAATGCGACTGGTGAATTGGATACAATTTCTGGTGCGACTGTTTCTTCTGGTCCTGTTGTTAGTGGTATTCATGAAGCGGCAAAACTTGTCGATACATTAAAGTAAGGAGGTTATCTAGATGAATCGTTTTGAAAACTTTAAAGCGGGTTTAATAAAAGATAACCCAGTATTCTCATTGTTCTTAGGAATTTGTTCAACACTAGCCATCACTACAACTGTAAACAATGCGATTGGTATGGGTGTTAGTGTTATTATCGTATTAATCATGTCCAACGTGATTATTTCATGTGTTCGTAAAATTACGCCAGATGAAATTCGTATTCCCGTTTATATTGTCATCATCGCCACATTGGTAAAAATCATTCAAATGTTGATTCAAGCCTATGCGCCAAGTTTAAATACAAGTTTAGGTGTATTCATTCCGTTGATTGTAGTTAACTGTATCATCTTGGGGCGTGCAGAAGCTTTCGCAAGTAAAAACGGTGTTTTAGATTCAGCTCTTGATGGTTTAGGAATGGGTCTAGGATATACTCTAGCAGTATTAGCGATGTCATTTATTCGTGAATTGATTTCAACAGGTGGAATCAAAGTGGTAAATCCATTTAACGAAGCGCAAGTTTGGTTAAACTTACACATTATTCCCGAAGACTTCACAGTGAGTATCTTTGGATCTAGTGTTGGAGCCTTCATTACATTTGCGGTTTTAGCCGCTGCTGTTGGTGCTTATAAACAACATGTAACAGCAAAAGAAGAGGCTGCAGCGAAGGAGGAAAAGTAAGATGGGTGAATTAATGGCACTTTTAGTAACGAGTGTTTTAGTTAACAACGTTATCTTAACTCAATTCTTAGGTATGTGCCCATTCATGGGTGTTTCTAAAAAGAAAAGCTCAGCAATCGGTATGGGTGTTGCCGTTGTCTTCGTTATCGTTGTTGCAGCACTTGTTACATATGCACTTTATTATTTAGTACTTGTACCTTTACAACTTGAATTTATGGATTTGATTACATTTATCTTGGTAATCGCTTCTTTAGTTCAATTAACAGAAATGTTCATTAAAAAGACAAGTCCAGCACTTTATAAATCATTAGGTGTTTACTTACCATTGATTACGACAAACTGTGTTGTTTTAAATGTATGTTTAGTAAATATTTCTAGTAGTTATAATTTTGCACAAATGTTAGTATACTCAATCGGTACTCCATTAGGATTTGCCCTTGTATTATTCATTTTCTCTACAATTCGTGAAAGACTAGAACAAAGTGAAGTTCCAAATGCCTTTGTTGGGAATCCAATCGCATTGATTGTGGCTGCCATCATGGCTATGGCTTTCTCTTGCTTTACAGGAATTGTATAATGAAATACTTATTGGCAATATTGTTCTTTGGCGCATTAGTCGCTATCTATATTGTTTTGTACTTAATGAATAAAAAAACACCCAAACCTGAAGGGTGTGAAGATTTAAAAGCGGATTGTGATGGATGTAAGGATTATGCCTGTACAAACAATCCAGCTCACAATCAAGTGAAGGGAGAATAAATATGGTAATCGTAGCCGTAATTATGATGCTTGTACTTGGTGCAGTACTTGGCTTAGGTTTAGGTGTTGCCGACAAATATTTAAAAGTAGAAGCAGATGTACGTGTAGAAAAAGTAACATCATTACTACCTGGATATAACTGTGGAGGTTGTGGATTCCCTGGATGTAGTGGTATGGCTGAAGCCTTGGTAACAGGTGATATGGATCATATCGCATGTAAGCCTTGTAAAGCGGAGAAGCGTCAAGAAATCATTGATTACTTGAAAAACACACCGGGTCCTGATGGTTCTACAGTCGAAGTAAAAGGATAAAAGAAAGAGATGGAATTTTCCATCTCTTTTACTTTATTTGATGATTTTTAATGATTTCTAATAAATAATTTTCATCTGGGTCAATATAAATGGTCTTATTGGATTTCATTGTCACAAAACCAATCTTAGATCCAGGTACCTTTTTAATTTGTGAGATCAAACAATAATCTACGGGTACGGAACTTGAATCTTTACCTTTTGAGTAATACGCGGCTAACATTGCACATAATCGAATTTGTGGTTCGGTAAAGTCTTCACTCTTTAATAGTACGTGCGAACCGTGATAGTCTTTCACATGGAACCATAAATCGTTCTTTCTAGAGACTTGGTGTGTCACATAGTTATTTTGAATGTTGTTTTTACCTACATAGATTTCACAATCATCAAATTCTAAATGAAGGACATTTGGCTTATTGTTCTTCTTTTTACGTTTATTGTCCTTTTTAGGCATCAATACACGTTGTTTAACAAGTTCCTCTCGAATTTCCCCAGCATCAAAGACACTGCAGTATTGAAGCTGTTCTTCGAGTTGTGTATAGTATTCAATATCTTGTTTACATTGTTCAATTTGTTCTTCTAAGATCACTAAACTACGTTTCATCTTATGATATTTCTGATAATATTTATTCGCATTTGTTTTTAGATCGTAACGCATATCAATTGGAATTGTTACATCTTCATTGGTTTCAAAAGAAGGTAATACAATTGTTTTTTCTTTTTGAATCTGGTACATATACGCAAAGATCAAATCACCATATTCTTGATATTTATGATAGTCTTTTCCATCTTCTAAGGCTTGTTCTAGCTTTGGAAGCTTTTTTGTTTGTTTCAATTTTTCCTTTTCTACAGTACGAATAATATCGCCATATTGTTCTTTGATCCGCTTTTTTTGTTCATCTTCTTCATATAAATGATTTAGCCCTTCCATGATCGTATAGGTATTTGGTTGTTCATTTAAATGTTTGAGTTCAATACAATGAAAATCTTTTTGATAGATATATAAAGTGTTAGAAGTAATAAGTTCATTTAATATATTGATGTATTTTTCGTTGTTTTTTATGCGATACATAAATTCATTGGATAGTAATGGTGAAAAGCCATAGATCTGTTTAACAAGACTTTGATCTAAATCGATATCTTGAATCTCAAACGGATTTTTCTTTTCCGGTTGAGCAGGAGCTACATACTTTGCGCCTGGATGGATGAATCGTTTGGCATTTTCATATACAGGAATCCGTTTTAATGCATCTACAATTACGCCATCTTTGACTAAAATCATATTGGCGTATTTTCCCATGAGTTCGATATTTAGATCGTATTTCACAAGGTCTTGAAATTCATTGCGACAAGATAAGTGTAAACATAAAATGCGGTCATAGCCAACTTGTTCAAAAGATTCGACAATGGCTTGTGAGCAGAGCTTTCTTAAGACCATTACAAAGTTGGATGGTTCTGGTTGAATGCCAGGAACAAAGTTTGCGATATATACACGGTTTGTGTTGGAATGTACATTAATGACAAGCTTTTGGTTTCCTTCATTTCGTGTGTGTAGATGAATCAATATTTCTTCATCGCTGATATTTTGTATTTTACCAATTTTACATGGGGTATATGCGTTTAATTTTTCTTGAATATTGTATAAAAATAATCCGTCAATAGCCATAGTGGACCTCCTTAGTCTGATAAGAATTATAACATAGTTAAATTAAATTTGACACACATGGTTTGGACTTGTAAAATGGATGAAAAGAGGGAGAGCAAGATTGTCATGCAAAGAGGTCTATTAATCATTTTGAGCGGTCCTAGTGGTGTTGGTAAAGGGACAATTCGAAAATATTTTGAAACAGATGAACGCCTAAATTTAGCGTATTCCACATCAATGACAACACGTAAACCACGTGCTGGAGAAGTGGATGGAAGAGATTATTTCTTCTCAACACGTGAAGATTTTGAAAAAGCCATTCAAGAAGGTGGACTTTTAGAGTGGGCCGAGTTTGTCGGAAACTATTATGGAACACCTTTAAAGGAAGTCAATCGCTTGCGCGATGAAGGAAAGAATGTCTTATTGGAAATTGAAGTGCAGGGAGCGATTCAAGTCCAGGAAAAGTGTCCGGATGCGATTTCTATCTTTATTATTCCACCTTCAATGGAGGAATTGGAAAGACGTATTCGTGGTCGTAGCACTGAGCCTGAAGAAATCATTCAACAACGTCTTGCCAAGGCTAGCAATGAAATGAAAATGGTATCACAATACAAATATATTGTATGTAATGATGATCCAAAGCTTGCAGCTGAGCTAATCAAGACGATTATTCTTCGTCATGTTGAGCTTGAAGAAAACAAATAGTTGCAAAAAAAGCTTTTTTGTGCTATAAATAAATTGTATAGAAATTCAAGGAGTGGGTTGTACCACTCCTTATATTTTGCTACTAAGGAGAAATGTATGGACAATCTTAAAGAATGGATTGAAGAAGTTCTTAATGACAATGGATGCCATTTGTATGAATTAGAATGGATTACAAATCAAGGTACACCATTATTAAGAGTTTCGGTTGAAAAAGAAGACGGTACAATGGATTTGGATACTTGTGCAACTTGCTCAGATGCGATTGGCACAATGCTTGATGAAAAAGACTGGTATGCCAAAGAATACATGCTTGAAGTTTGTTCGCCAGGAGCGGAAAGAGAGCTTCGTACGGATGAAGAAATTCAAAGAGCAGTTGGCAAATATGTTTTTGTCAAAATGAAAGATCCAAAACAAGGCTTAGATCAAGTCATCGGTGATCTAATTGAAGCTACAGAAAATGATGTAACGATTTCATATCGTGATAAAACAAGAACTAAGAAGATCACTATTGAAAAGAGTAACATTCAGCTGATTATGACGGCTGTAAAGGTATAGGAGAAAAAAGATGAAACCAAAAATTAAAGTTGCAGATTTAGCAAAAGCTCTACAGGGCATTGAAACAGATCGTCAATTAACGAAAGAAATTGTTGAAGATGCTTTAAAAGAAGCTTTGACAAAGGCTTACCGCAAACACATCGAAATTCCAGATGCTTATGTTCGTGTGGATGTTGAGGATGGAACGATTCACATTTATCACGAGCGTATGGTTGTTGAAGAAGTGGAAGATGATGAATTAGAAATCGAACTGGAAGAAGCTCAAAAAGAAAATCCAAACATTCAATTAGGTGATATGGTTGGAGAAGAAGTAGATTTTACGGATTTTGATCGTGCGGCTGTTGTACTTGCCAAAAACGTAATGAAACAAAAGATTCGTGAAGCTGAAAAAGCATTGGTTTACGAAGAATATTGTGACAAAGTCGATGAAATGGTTTTAGGAACGATTGAAACAGTTGAAGAAAAATTCGTCATTGTAAATATTGGTAAAACATTTGCGATGATGAAAAAATCAGCTCAGATTCCAACAGAACATTATAAGGAAGGCGACAACATATTAGTTGTGATTACTGAAGTCAACAAAGAAACAAAGGGTGCTCAAGTTTTAGTGTCTCGTGCAACTCCAGTATTTGTTCGTCGTTTATTCGAACGTGAAGTTCCAGAAATCTACAATGGAATTATTGAAATTAAAGCCATTGCTCGTGATCCTGGTGAAAGATGTAAGATTGCCGTTTATTCACACAATGAAAACATCGACCCAATTGGAGCATGTATTGGTCCTCGTGGAAGTCGTGTACAGACAATTATTGAAGAATTGAACGGTGAAAAAATCGATATCTTCGAATGGTCTGACAACATTAGTGAGTTAATTGCGAATGCATTAAGCCCTAGTGTGGGTGTTGCGGTGATTCCAAATGAAAATGTAAAAGACGGATTGATTGTTGTTGTTCCAGATAATCAATTATCATTGGCAATTGGTAAGCGTGGTAAAAATGCGCGTTTGGCTGTAAAATTAACAAATCACAAGATCGATATCAAATCGGAAAGCGAAATGCAGGAATTGGGTATTGATTACATGGCTATTAGTGCGAAAATGCAAGAAGAGTATGAAGAAAAGAAAGCCAAAGAACGTGCTTATAAGCAACAACAGAAGATTGAAGAATTAAAGTCAAATGAAGCAGATATTGAAAACATCGATGTAGCTGATTTTACTTATGAAGATGAAGAAGTGGATGCTGTTGAAGAACATTCTCAAGATACATTATTTGAAAAAGAAAATACAATTGAAGAAAAAGAAGTCGATGAAATGGAAGAATTGGCTCGTATTGCGAAACAAAATCGTAAAGAAAAGACAGCTGCCGATGTAAAGGAATATACTTCTAAGTTTGAATCTATGGCAGATGCTTCAAATAAACAAGAAGAGCCTCAAGTTTCTAAACCTAAAAAAGAAAAGGTTGAAGAAGAAAAGAAACCAGTTGAAGTAAAAAAATTCAACTATGAAGATATGAAACCAATCTATTCGGATGAAGAGTTAGCAGAAATCGAAGAACAGGAATATGAAGATGAAAATGCCTGGGACGATGATGTTGACTACGAAGAATATGATGAATACTATGATGACTAGGAGTTTGTTTAATGCGTAAGATTCCAATGCGAAAATGTGTCGTAACACAAGAACGTTTCCCAAAAAAGGATTTGATTCGTGTGGTACGTACACCTGAACAAACAATTGAGATCGATTTGACAGGTAAAAAGAATGGGCATGGGGCTTATATTTCTAAAAGCTTAGAAACGTTGGCTCTTGCCAAAAAGAATAAGGCTTTACAAAGGGCTTTAGAAACTGAAATTCCTGATGAAGTATATCAGGAATTAGAAGCAATCATTACCAATGAATAAAGTTACGAATTTGATACAGCTAGCTTATCGTGCTGGTAAAGTAGCAAAGGGTGATTCTTTACTTGTTAGTATTCAAAAATCTCAAGCAAAACTTGTACTTGTATCTTCTTTATGCGGACAAAACCGTATGAAGAAGATTCAGGATAAATGCACATATTACAATGTGCCGTATATAGTGGTAGAACCATCTGTATTAGATGATGTTTCTTATAAAAAGATGAGTGCTATTGCGATTGTAGATAATGGCTTTGCCAAAGCGATTATCGAAAAGATGAAAGGTTAGGTGATTCGATGGCTTATAACAACAACAATAAAAACAAAAAGAAACCAAATCGAAAAGGGCATAAGAGTTCGTATCAGTCTAATGCACCTAAAAAGGAAGAAGTAGTAAAGGAAATCACATATAGTGATGCGATTACTGTAGGTCAGTTAGCACAATTGCTTCACAAAAATAGTTCTGAAATCATTAAATTCTTATTTATGATGGGAAATATGTCAACAATCAATACAGTATTGTCAGATGAGGATATTGAATTGATCTGTATGAACTTCAATGTGGAAGTACATAAAGAGGTTGTTGTTGACGAAGATGATATTGAAGAACAACTTCAAAATGTGGAAGAAGATGAATCAAAACTAGTGTCTCGTCCTCCTGTTGTCACAATCATGGGTCACGTTGACCATGGTAAAACAACATTATTGGATACAATTCGTAAAGCGAATGTTACAGAAGGAGAATTTGGTGGTATTACACAGCACATTGGTGCGTACCAAGTATCCTTAAAGGGAAGAAAGGTAACATTCTTAGATACTCCAGGTCACGAAGCATTTACAGCTATGCGTGCTCGTGGTGCTGAAGTAACTGATATCGTTATTATCGTTGTTGCAGCAGATGATGGTGTCATGCCTCAGACAAAAGAAGCAGTAGACCATGCTAAAGCAGCGGGTGTTCCAATTGTAGTTGCGGTAAATAAAATTGATAAGCCAGGCGCAAATCCAGATCGTATCATGTCTGAAATGAGTGAACTAGGAATTATGCCTGAAGAATGGGGTGGAGATACAATCTTTACTCAAGTTTCTGCTAAAAAGGGAACAGGTGTTCCAGAATTGTTGGAAACAATGTTGTTAGTGGCAGATATGCAAGAATTAAAAGCAAATCCAGATACAAATGCTTCTGGTACAGTAATTGAAGCCAAGTTGGATAAAGGTCGTGGACCAGTTGCGACATTATTAGTTCAGCGTGGTACATTACAAACGGGAGATAGTGTTGTAGTTGGTACTAGTTATGGTCGTGTTCGTAAAATGACAAACGATCGTGGTATGGAAATCAAACATGCTGAACCAAGTTGTCCAGTTGAAATCATTGGTTTAAATGAAGTTCCTAGAGCTGGTGATGTATTCATGTCTTATGATAGCTATAAGAAGGCTGCTGAAATCGCGGGTCATCGTTTGGATAAACAAATTGAAAAAGAACGTAATTCATCAAGTGCTATGTCTTTAGAAGATTTGGCTAAGAAAATTGATGAGGGTGATGTTCAAGAAATCAATGTCTTGATCAAAGCCGATGTTCAAGGTTCTGCGGAAGCTTTAAAGGCAAGTATGGAAAAGCTAGAAGTTGATGGAAATGTTCGTATCAATGTCATCCGTTCAACTGTAGGTACTATTACAGAATCAGATATCTTATTGGCAAGTGCTTCAAATGCGATTATTTATGGATTCAACATTCGTCCTAGTGCAGCTATTCGTAAAAAAGCCGAAGAAGAAGGCGTGGAAATCCGTTTACACAACATCATCTATAAGGCTCTTGAAGAATTACAGGCTGCTATGAAGGGTATGCTTGCACCAGTATATGAAGAAGTTGTCATTGGTCAGGCGGATGTTCGTCAGATCTATAAGGTAAGTAAGATTGGTACAATTGCCGGGTGTATGGTTATGGATGGTAAGATGAAACGTGACTGTAAAGTTCGTTTGATTCGTGAAGGTATTGTTATCTATACAGGAAAACTTGGATCATTACGTCGTTTCGACAATGATGTTAAGGAAGTTATAAATGGTTACGAATGTGGTATGACAATCGAAAACTTTAATGATATTAAAGTGGGAGATATTATAGAAGGCTTCGAAGATCAGGAAGTGGAAGAATAGTATGTCATTAAAAACAGAACGTATGGAAATGACAATTCAAAGAGAGATTTCACATATTCTTCAATTTGAATTGAAAAATCCAAATTTAGGTTTTTGTACGATAACGGATGTACAGTGTACAAATGATTTATCACAAGCCAAAGTCTATGTTACATTCCTTGGGAAACAAGGTCGTAACGATGCAGGTATGCGTGTTTTAAATCAATCAAAAGGTTTTATTCGTTCTCAAGTTGCAAAAAAAATTAAGATTCGTAAGATGCCAGAATTGATCTTTATTCAAGATACAAGTCTTGAACAGGGAAATAAGATTGAAAACATCTTAAAGGAAATCGAAAAATAGAGAAGACTTAACGGTCTTCTCTTTTATTTTGACTTGATAGTATAAAGAAACAAATGCCTAAGGGTATGTAGGTGATGTTCTTTGACAACAGGTAGGTAATAATAAATGCAATGCCTGCGATAATAAATAGTATTTGATGTAGATTATATTTCATAGTTACTCCTTCATATAGATTATAGCAGTAAAATTGTTAAAACAATGAAAAAAGAGATTCAGTTTTGTCTGAATCTCTTTTTAGGAGTAGTCAGTTATTATTGATTTAAATCAGTCACGTTCTACGATAGTCGCACAACCCATACCACCACCGATGCAAAGTGTAGCTAAACCTTTCTTAGCATCACGTTTTTGCATTTCGTGAAGTAAAGTAACTAGGATACGGCATCCACTAGCTCCAACAGGGTGTCCTAATGCAACGGCGCCACCGTTAACGTTAACTTTGCTCATATCGAATCCTAAGTCTCTAGCAACAGCAACTGATTGTGCAGCGAAAGCTTCGTTTGCTTCGATTAAGTCCATATCATCAACTGTTAATCCAGTTCTTTCCATAACTTTACGAGTGGCAGCAACCGGTCCAATACCCATTACTTCTGGTTCAACACCAGCTAATGCACCTTGTACCCAAGTAGCCATTGGTGTAACACCTAATTCTTTAGCTTTTTCTTCGCTCATAACAACGATTGCAGCAGCACCATCATTGATTCCTGAAGCATTACCAGCAGTTACCATTCCGCCTTCTTTACCAGAGCAGCAACGTAATTTAGATAATGATTCAGCAGTTGTTCCTGGACGAGGTCCTTCATCCACTTTAAATTCAACGATATCTTTTTTAACTTTAACTGGAACTGGTACGATTTCATCATCGAATTTGTGTTCAGCCATTGCTTTTTCAGCTTTTTGTTGAGAGTTAGCTGAGAATTCATCTAATTCTTCACGAGTTAAATTCCAACGATCACAGATGTTTTCTGCAGTGATCATCATGTGGTAGTGGTTGAATGCGTCTGTTAATGCATCATTTACCATTGTATCAACGATAGTAGCGTTGTTCATACGGTAACCGAAACGTGCTTTAGTCATAGCATATGGTGCCATTGACATGTTTTCCATACCACCAGCAACAACGATATCAGCTTGACCAGCCATGATCATTGCAGCAGCTTGGTTAACACAGTTCAAACCAGATCCACAAACAACGTTTAATGTTACGGCAGGAACTTCAATTGGTAGACCAGCTTTGATACTAGCTTGACGAGCAACGTTTTGTCCTTGAGCAGCTTGGATAACGCATCCCATTAATACTTCGTCAACTTGTTCAGGTTTAACACCTGCACGGTTCAATGCTTCTTTAATAACAATAGAACCTAATTCAGCAGCTGGAGTGTTACTTAAAGCTCCACCCATTTTACCAATAGCAGTACGACATGCACCTGCTAAAACTACTTTTTTTGTCATATTAATATTCCTCCATGTAAGACTATTAGTCATTTACCTTTTAAACTTTAACATAGTGAATGATGAAAATCAATCACAAATTAAAAAATTCACAAGTGAATTTAAAGAAATAAGGAGAACACGTCTCCTTATTGATTAATCGCACATTTTTACGATAACAGCGGCACCTTGTCCTCCACCAATACATAGGGAAGCAAGACCAATTTTTGATTTACGTTTTTGCATTTCGTATAACAATGAAACTAAGATACGGTTTCCACTAGCACCTACTGGGTGACCTAAAGCAATGGCTCCACCATTTACGTTTGTCTTAGCTAAGAATGCTTCACGATCCATACCTGTAGCTTCTTCTAATTCGTGGATAACACCTAATGATTGAGCAGCAAATGCTTCATTCAATTCAACTAAGTCAAGATCTTCAATCTTTAGATCTGCATATTTTAATGCATTTAAGATAGCTGGAGTAGGACCTAATCCCATAACTCGTGGATCAACTCCACCTTGTCCAAATCCGATAACTTCAGCAATTGGTGTTAAGTTATATTTCTTAACAGCGTCTTCACTAGCAACGATTGTAAATGAAGCACCATCATTGATACCAGAAGCATTACCTGCAGTTACAGTTCCATCTGCGTTGAAGGCTGGACGTAATTTAGCTAATTTTTCTAAGCTTGTTTTACGAGGGTGTTCGTCTGTATCGAATACTACTTCACCTTTACGAGTTTTATAAGTAATAGGAACAATTTCATCTTTAAATTTACCTGCAGCAATAGCAGCTAAAGCTTTTTCTTGAGAAGCAAATGCAAATTCATCTTGTGCTTCACGTGAAATGTTGTATTTTTTAGCAATGTTATCTGCAGTACATCCCATGTGAATTCCATACATTGCATCTGTTAAACCATCATGTAACATAGCATCCACTAATTTTTGGTCTCCCATTTTAGTTCCTGTACGGTTTTTGTAGCTCAACATGAATGGAGCACGTGTCATAGATTCAACACCACCAGCAACATATAAGTCACCAAAGTTAGCTTGAATACGAAGTGTAGCTTCCATAACGGCTTTCAAACCTGAACCACATAACATATTGATAGATTGTGCACATACTTCAACAGGAATACCTGCATCGAATGCAACGTGACGAGCAATGTTTTGTCCTAAACCTGCAGCGATTACGTTACCAATAATAACTTCATCCAAGTTTGCTGGATCAATGTTTGCTTGTTTAATAGTTTCTTTTAAAACTGTAGCCCCAACAGTTGCTAAATCAACATCTGTTAGACTTCCTAAAAAAGTACCAATTGCACTACGTTTCGCAGCAACAATATAAGCTTTTCTCATTTGTATACCTACTTTCTACTCTGAATCGAGATTTACTTTACATGCTTAGTCTAGTCCTTAAAATAGGGGATGTCAACCACTTGTTTATATTTTCACATGTTAAAAATACTTTATATATATTAATAAGAATATGTGTTTAAAACAATTTGTTAAAATATTAACAAAATCATTGACGACACTCAAAAAAGTATGTAGAATATGACTGTGTGAAAAGTTTAACATACTTTCTCATGCTATCGATGTCCTAATTCGAATAGTTCAAGAAAACTGGAAAGGAGAACTTCATTTATGGATTTCAATTTAACAGAACAACAATTAATGATGCAAAAGTTGTTCAGAGAAGTTGCGCAAAACGAAGTAAAAGAAAACGCAGCGGATGTTGACGAAAACGAAAGATTCCCTAAGGAATCTGTAGAAGTGATGCGTCAAGCTAAGATGCTTGGTATTCCTTATTCTCGCGAATATGGAGGAGCTGGCGCAGATTATTTATGCTACATTTTAGCAATTGAAGAATTGTCTAAAACATGTGCAACAAGTGGTGTAGTTTTATCAGCTCACACTTCATTAGGTACTTGGCCAATTGCTCAATTTGGTACTGAAGAACAAAAACAAAGATTCTTAACTGATCTATGTACAGGTAAGAAATTAGCTGCCTTTGGTTTAACTGAACCAAATGCCGGTACAGATGCTGCTGGACAACAAACAACAGCTGTATTAGATGGTGACGAATATGTTATCAATGGTACAAAAATCTTCATTACAAATGCTGGAGAAGCTGATGTATATGTAATTTTTGCCATGACAGACAAAACAAAGGGAACTCGTGGAATTTCTGCTTTCATTCTTGAAAAAGGAACTCCAGGATTCACATTCGGTCTTCACGAAAAGAAATTAGGTATTCGTGGATCTGCTACATGTGAATTAATTTTCAATAATGTACGTATTCCAAAAGAAAACTTATTAGGAAAAGAAGGTATGGGATTCAAGATTGCCATGCAGACACTTGATGGTGGACGTATTGGTATCGCTGCTCAAGCATTAGGAATTGCTCAAGGTGCTATCGACGAAGCAGTTGCTTATGTAAAACAACGTAAACAATTTGGTCGTCCAATCGCTAAATTCCAAAACACTCAATTCCAATTAGCTGATATGCAAACAAAAACTGATGCAGCTCGTTGGTTAGTATACTCTGCAGCTACTGCTAAACAAGAAGGTCGTCCTTATACTCAATTAGCAGCTGAAGCAAAATTGTTCGCTGCTGAAACAGCAATGGAAGTTACAACTAAGGCTATCCAATTGTTAGGTGGATACGGATATACTCGTGACTTACCAGTAGAAAGAATGTTTAGAGATGCTAAGATTACAGAAATCTACGAAGGTACTTCAGAAGTACAACGTATGGTTATCTCTGGCGCTATGTTGAAGTAAGAAAGGAATTGGTGTTGAAAAATGAAAATCGTTGTTTTAGAAAAACAAGTTCCGGATTCAACTGAAATTACAGTTGATAAAAAAACGGGTGCGTTAATTCGTGACGGTGTTCCTGCAATCACAAACCCTGATGATTTAGCTGGTTTGGAAGCTGCATTGGAATTAAAAGATAAAAACCCTGACACTGAAGTTGTCGTAATGACAATGGGATTACCTAAAGCTGCTGAAATGTTAAAAGAAGGCGTTGCTATGGGTGCTGACAAAGGTGTTTTATTAACAGACCGTGTATTAGGTGGGTCTGATACATGTGCTACAAGTATTGCTTTAGCTGCTGCTTTGAAAAAAGTAGGATTCGACTTAGTTATCGCTGGTCGTCAAGCTATCGATGGTGATACTGCTCAGGTAGGACCTCAAACTGCTGAACGTTTGGATATTCCTCAAATTACTTACGTAGATGAAATCTTAGAAGTAAAAGAAGATTCAATCACAGTAAAACGTTCATTAGAAGATGTTGAACAAATCGTAACTGCTAAGTTGCCATGTGTTATCACAACATTATCCGGAATGAACAAACCTCGTTACATGCAATGTGATAATATCGTTGACTTGTGTAAAGAAGACAAGATTGAAGTTTTAACAAATGCTGAGTTAGGAATTGATCCTGAAACAGTTGGTTTCAAAGGTTCTCCTACATCAGTTAAAACTACTTTCACAAAAGACGTTACTGATAAAACAGAAGTATTCACATTGTCTGAGCAGGAAACTGCAGATATGATTGCTAAGACTTTGAAAGAAAAGCAAATCATTACAAAGTAGGGAGGATGAAGTAGAATGGCTCGATTTGAAGAATTTAAAGATATCTTCGTTTTCGTTGAACAAGAAAACGGAAACATTGCAGAAGTAAGTTATGAACTTATTTCAGAAGCAAGAAAACTAGTTGCTTCTATCCCTGAATTTGGATACAAAGTAGTTGGTGTATTGCTTGGAGAAAATGTAAAAGAAAAAGCTCAAGAAGTTATTAGTCATGGAGCTGATAAAGTAATCGTTGTTGATGATGCTTTATTAAAAGACTATTCAACTCAATTCTATGCTGATGCTTTAACACAAGTTGTTTTAGCTCACAAACCAGATTCAATGTTAACTGGTGCCACTCCATTAGGACGTGATTTAGCACCACGTGTAGCTGCTCGTTTAAATGTAGGTCTAACAGCGGATGCTACTAAGATCGAAGTAGACTTAGAATATGCTAAAGAAAATGGTGAATCATTATTAGACGTAACTCGTCCTACATTCGGTGGTAACTTATTTGGTACAATCGTATGTAAAGATACTCGTCCACAGATGGCTACAATTCGACCAAAAGTATTCGAATTGGCTCCAGCAGATACAACTCGTACTGGTGAAGTTGAAGAATTTACACCAACTTGGAGAACAACAGATCCTCAAGTATTCGTAGAAAAAGTAATTGAAAAAGTTAAAGCTGATGTAGATATCACAAAAGCTGACATCTTAGTAGGTGCTGGTCGTGGTGCTGAAAACTGCTTAGATGTACTTCAAAAAGTAGCTGACGAATTAGGTGGAGTAGTTTGCTGTACACGTGCCGTTGTTGAAGATGGATTCTTAGACAAAGATCGTCAGGTAGGTCAAACAGGTAAGACTGTACGTCCTTCATTATATATTGCTTGCGGTATTTCTGGAGCTGTACAACACTGTGCAGGTATGGATAAATCAGATTTGATCATCTCTATCAACCGTGACCCTCAAGCAGAAATCTTCAATATTTCTAACATGGGATTTGTTGGAGATTGCGCAACTGTATTACCTTTATTAGTAGAATCAATTAAAGCTGCAAAAGCTGAATAATAAAAAGGAGCATATTTAAAATGAAAAATGTAGGTGTTATTGGTGCTGGAACAATGGGGCAAGGTATTGCCAATGCATTTGCTACAGCTGGATACAATGTAACTGTGTGTGATATTAAAATCGAATGGGCACAAAATGGTATCAACAAAATTTGTGCTAAATTAGATAAATTAGTATCTCGTGAAAAAATGACTGCTGAAAAAGCAGAAGGTATCAAAGCTAACTTAACTGCTGGCGAATACAAAGACTTAGCTGACTGCGATTTAATCGTTGAAGCTGTTCTTGAAAAAATGGAAATCAAAAAAGACTTATTCAAGACTTTAGATGAAATCTGTAAAGAAGACTGCATTTTCGGAACAAACACTTCAAGTTTAAGTGTTACTGAAATTGCTAACGGAATCAAACACAACGTTATCGGTATGCACTTCTTTAACCCAGCTGATCGTATGAAATTAGTTGAAGTTATTTCTGGTGAAAACACTCCAGTTGAAACAAAAGAAGCTATCATCGAATGCTCTAAATCATTAGGAAAAACTCCAGTAGAAGTTGCTGAAGGACCTGGATTCGTAGTTAACCGTATCTTAATTCCAATGATCAATGAAGCTTGCTTCATTTACCAAGAAGGATTGGCAAGTGTTGAAGATATCGATACAGCTATGAAACTTGGAGCTAACCACCCAATGGGACCATTGGCTTTGGGTGACTTAATTGGATTGGATATTGTTTTAGATGTAATGGAAGTATTATATACTGAAACAGGAGATCCAAAATATCGTCCATGTACATTATTAAAGAAAATGGTTCGTGCTGGAAAATTAGGTCAAAAAACTAAACAAGGATTCTACAGCTACAACTAGTGAAATAACTAAAGTGAAACACTCGTTGTTTCACTTTTTATTTAAATATAGAGGAGAACAATCATGGAAAACGTATTATTAGAAAAACAAGGTCACGTTTCAATTATCACAATTAATCGTGAAAAAGCATTAAACGCTTTATCAACAGCTGTATTAAACGACTTAGAAGAAGCTGTGAATACAGTAGAAGCAGATAAAGATACTTATTGTGTAGTTATCACTGGTGCTGGAAACAAATCATTCGTTGCTGGTGCAGATATTGCTGAAATGAAAGACAAAACTGTTGAAGAAGCTGCTGAATATGGAGCTTACGGAAACAAAATCTTCCGTCAAATTGAAACTTTACACTGCCCAGTAATTGCAGCAGTAAATGGTTTTGCATTAGGTGGTGGATGTGAATTAAGCATGGCTTGTGATATTCGTATTGCGGCTGAAAATGCTGTATTTGGACAACCAGAAGTAGGATTAGGTATTACTCCAGGTTTTGGTGGAACTCAACGTTTAGCTCGTTTAGTACCTGCTGGAATTGCTAAAGAAATGATCTTTACAGCTCGTAATATCAAAGCAGATAAAGCATTGGCTATTGGATTAGTAAATGCGGTCGTTCCTCAAGAAGAATTAATGGCAACTGCTTTAAAGATGGCTAATGGAATCTGCAAGAACGCTCCAATTGCTGTTGCTCAATCTAAAAAAGCAATCAACGCTGGACTTCAAACAGATATGGATTCAGCTATAGCTATCGAAGTAAAAGATTTCTCGGATTGCTTCGCAACAGAAGATCAAACTTACGGAATGGAATGCTTCGTAAACAAAGTAAAAGAAAAAGAATTTAAAAACAAATAATTATTTGAAAGGATGATTTAAATGTCAAAAGTAATGTCAGCCCAAGAAGCCATCAGTTTGATCAAAGATGGCGATAAAATTGGTGTTGGTGGATTTATTGGAATGGGTCACCCTCAAGAACTTAGTGTTGCCATTGAAAAGAGTTTCTTAGAAACTGGACACCCTAGAGATTTAACAGTTATGTTCTCTGCAGGTGTAGGAGATGGAACACCTGATCTTGGATTGAACCACATAGGTCACGAAGGATTGTTAAAAAGAATTATTGGTGGTCACTGGGGATTGATTCCTACTTTCCAAAAATTAGTTTTTGAGAATAAAGTAGAAGGATACAACTTACCACTAGGAACCATTAGTTTGATGTTCCGTGAAATTGCTGGACACCGTCCTGGCGTTATCACTAAAATAGGTTTGAAAACATTTATTGACCCACGTATAGAAGGTGCGAAAATGAATGAACGCACTAAAGAAGACTTAGTTGAATTAATCAATATGGATGGAGAAGAATGGTTACGTTATAAATCATTCCCATTGGATATTGCTTTAATTCGTGGTACATATGCCGATGAAGATGGAAACTGCTCAATGTGTAAAGAAGCAGCTACTCTTGATTCAATCAGTATTGCCCAAGCTGTTAAAAACAGTGGTGGTAAAGTTATTCTACAGGTAGAAAAACTCGTAGAACGCGGTTCATTAAAACCAATGGATGTTAAGATTCCTGGTATTTATGTTGATGCAATCGTGGTTGCAAATCCAGAAAATCACTGGCAAACTTACTCAGATCCATACAATCCATCATTCTGTGGTGAAATTCGTGTACCAGTTAATTCAATTGAACCAATGCCCTTAAATGCACGTAAAGTTGTTTGTCGTCGTGCTGCTATGGAATTGGATCCATCAGCTGTTATCAACTTGGGAATTGGTATGCCAGAAGGTATCGCAAATGTTGCCAATGAAGAAGGTTTACCAGGACTTAAGATGACTGTAGAAGCTGGAGGAATTGGTGGTGTTCCAATGAATGGAACTGCCTTCGGTGCATGTACAAATCCAGATGCAATCATTGACCAAACATATCAGTTTGACTTTTATGATGGTGGTGGATTAGACCAAGCTTTCTTAGGACTTGCTGAATGTGATCCAAAAGGTGATATCAACGTTTCTCGTTTTGGACCAAAAATTGCTGGATGTGGTGGATTTATTAATATTACCCAAACATCACCAGTTGTTGTTTATTGTGGAACATTCACAGCTAAAGGTTTAAAAGAAACAATTGGTAATGGTAAATTGACAATTGATCAAGAAGGTCAAATCAAAAAATTCAAGAACCATATTGAACAGGTTACTTTCTCAGCAGATTATGCGAATGAAACAGGTCAAAAAATCTTATATATCACTGAGCGTGCCGTATTTAAGTTAATTGATGGTAAATTAACATTGATCGAAATCGCTCCAGGTGTAGATTTACAAAAAGATGTATTAGATCAAATGGAATTTAAGCCATACATCGCTGAAGATTTGAAGTTGATGGATGCACGTCTATTTACGGATGAAATCATGGGTTTAAAAGAAGAATAAATTGAATAAACAGGTCAAATGACCTGTTTTTTGTGCTACAATGGTTTTGGGAGTTGATAAAGATGTTATTTTTTAGAAATGATTATGGCCAAGGATGTATTCCAGAAATCATGGAATATATGAATACTACCAATGGTCATTCTTTTACTGGATATGGTATGGATGCGATTTGTCAAAATGCCAAAGAAACCATTAAAAAACATATTCCAGACTACGATGTAGATATCCACTTTTTAGTTGGAGGAACGATTACTAACCAAACCATCATCAAAGCTTGCTTAAAACCATTTGAAGCCGTGATTGCCTGTGATACAGGACATATCGCCACCCATGAAACGGGTGCGATTGAAGCTGTAGGACATAAAGTAATTCAGGTAAATAATTATGCTGGAAAGATCAATCCTAGCGATATTCGTAAAGTATTTGATGCACACATGCTCTCATATGAACACATGGTTTATCCAAAAATGGTTTATATTTCCAATGCCACAGAATACGGAACGGTGTATACATTAGATGAATTAAAAAACATTCGTGCGGTTTGCGATGAATTAGGTCTATATTTAATGATGGATGGTGCAAGACTAGGTGTTGCCTTATCCACTGTAGATTATACTTTAAATGACCTGGCTAATATTTGTGATGTATTCTATATTGGCGGTACAAAAAATGGAGCTTTAATGGGAGAAGCTGTTGTCATCTCCAATCCTGAATTAAAGCCATATTTCCGTTTTGTGATGAAACAAAATGGAGCAATGCTTGCCAAAGGATGGCTTTTAGGTATTCAATTCTTAGGCTTATTTGAGCACGATGCTTTCTTTGGATATGCCAAGCAATCGGTTGTTTTAGCACAGAAAATTCAATCTAAACTACAAGAACTTGGCTATGCCTTATTCATGAAGAGTGATACAAACCAGATTTTTGTGAATGTATCAAAGGAACAATACCAATTCTTAAGTGAAAACATTGATTTTGAAATCTGGGAAAAATGCGATGATCACTATGTCATTCGATTCGTAACAAGTTGGCACACAAGTGAAGATGAAGTCAATGCATTGATCACATATTTAGAACAAGCAATCGAAAAAAAAGAATAGTATCATTCTAGGTTCGAACGATGGGTCCAGCCTAGTATACCATTCTTTTTGATTTGAACTTTATCTTGATAGGCGAATACCTCTTTGACGGTATCGCCTTTTTTTAATGGAATCTCATAATTTGTATAATCATACGCCTTCATGTCTTTTGTCACAAATTCATTTTCAACCCAGAATGTACGATTGTTGTAGGGACAATATACTTTTGATTGTATCGAATGTTGTTCAAGGATTTGAATATTACCATGATTAAAAGTAATAAAGAAGGGAATTTGTGTATGATATTTGACATCATGAATGACTTTTCTTTCTTGAAGAAAATCACATCGATCCATTTTTACGGTATTGTCTTCAAATATAAGGGCATTTAATTGACCGCCATATTTCACCATATTACCACCATCAATACTATAAATATTATGTTTTGCATCATAAATAGGATCAAAAGAGGCAATATGCGTACAATATTCGGTTACAGGCATATGGCCTACTACGACATTCTTTTTGAAAACTTCGTTTGTTTCTAAAAAGAAGGCATGGGTCATGACTTGTTTAAAATCGGTTCCATAATTTTCATTTGATTCAATGCCCGCATGCACATAAATATGGTCTTCATCTTCTAAAACATGAGGTAAATCATTTAAGAAACATAATTCTTTTAAATAGTGCTTTCTTAGAATCTGACAAACATTTGCCATATTACTATTATGTGTAATCTCAAAATTTAGATTTCTTGCCATTTCATGAATCAAACTTTCTTTACGAAAACCAAGCACATGTTTTAAAAAATCTAAGCGATACGAATAAAGAACATTCTTCGCAATAAAATCACAATTTCCCATGATACAATGTACATCTTCATTTTGTGCTTGGTGCATAATATAATGAAGGGTATCTAGATTTCTTTTTCCTTTTTCAATTAAATCTCCTAAAAGAATCAAACAATCTTCATTGGGCTTATAAGAAATTTGATCTAATAATTTTAAATATAAATCTAAATTTCCATGGATATCACTAATGACAATCTTACGTTTAGCTTTTGTTTCAAGCTTTTGAATCACTACACTTCGATTCATTGTACCAAGAAAGGAAGGAATGTATCACATTCTTTTTCCCAGTCTTCCTCACAATGTCTTCCTTCAGGAATTACATTGTACAAGACGTCGACTCCTTTTTTAGACAGGGCATTGCCAATTTCTGTACAAGCCTTTGTTTGCCAAACAAATTCATGCATCAAGCTTGTTTCATTTGAACCCCAAGATAGATAGATAGAAGTGTTCTTTTGAATATGACTTTGATGGATATCTTTCAGAATCGCATCCATACTTTCTAATACATAAGGAGAAATCACAATGGCCTTTGAATATACATTGGAATAGGCATAGGCTGCATATAAAGCCATTAAACCACCACAGCTGCTTCCACCAATAAATGTATTCTTTCTTGTTTTTTTGGTTCTATAGTGATCATCTATATAAGGTTTTAATTCATGTACGAAAAAATCCATCGTTTCTTCTCCTTGACCTTCAAAAGAGCCATATTCCGGATCATAGAAAGAGTAGGGAGCGTATTCCTTTAAGCGATTATTTCCAACATGGCTACATTCTTGTCCAACAACAATCATATCGATACCTAGCTTTTCTATATGTTGTTGAATATGAATAGCCTTGCCATAAGTGGCATATGCATCTAAAAAGATATTGTGTCCATCAAAGGCATATAAAACAGGATATTGTTTATTACTTGTATCATAGTCATCGGGTAAATAAATAAAGATTTTTCTTGTGTCATTAAGCTTTGTCATGAAAAGTTCTTTTTCAACGATCATAATCGATCCTTCCTTCTTAATGCACTCTTAAAGAATTCATCTCGCCTTGCAGGACTTGTAAATTTGGCAACAATTGCGACATCGCCCATCGCAGCCGCAAAAGCTTCAGGAAGATATAAGACTTCAATCATATCTTCTTTAAACATCTCTTCCACTTCTTTTACTGTAAAACGATATTTGATGGAGTTTCTTCTTCCTACAAAACCAGCCGAATATCTTCTAAGCTTTGAATAAGAAGCACTTTGTTTCAAGATGACTTCGGCCCATAAACGATAAACATCCAATTCTCCGGCATAATTCATTAAATCCGGACAGAATCCTCCTGGTGGTCTGAAATTCACTTCTAAACCAAAGACGCGTCCCTTTTCGCCTAAACCTTGCACATCATGATTCAATCGAAAGAATTCGCAATGGAAGAAGCGATTCTTGATTTTAAACGCATGGATTGTTCTTTGTACAATGTCACGATATTCATCACTGATCTCAAAAGTTGTATAACAACCAATACTTTGTTGGTAAAGCACAGAATCCATACAATTACCGACATATTCTAAACTATTTAAATAGCGAATATCCCCGTTTTCATCACAAATACCATCTAAGGTAAAGACATCTCCATCGATATATTGTTCTAGAATCATCACATGATCCTTTGTCTGCATATATACGGATTCTAATTGTTCAGCATTCATGATCTTGTAAGTCATGCTTGCACCTACACCATGATCGGGTTTCATGACTAATGGATAGCCTACTTGTTTGGCAAAATCTAAGCTATCTTTAAGTGTATGTAGTACTCTATAATCTGCCACCGGGACATTAGCTTCTTTATAATATTTTTTCATTTGTGACTTAGATTGAAGTTCTTCAATTCTTTCTAGAGAAAAACCTGTTTTCACATTGAAATCATCACGAAGACGTGCATCTAAATCCAACCAAGCCTCATTATTGGATTCAATCCAGTCAATCTTTCCATACTTAAATGTAAAATAACCACAAGCTTTGACCATTTCATCATAATCATGGAAACTTTTTACGACATAGATCTCGTCACAATATTCTTTTAATTCTTGTTTCAATTGATTGTAGGGTGTATCAACAATGGCTAAAACTTTAGCTCCATTTTCTTTTAAACCCCTGCAAAACATCCAGTAGCTTTCTGGATAGTTTGGTGAAATCACCACAAAATTCATAATCTTAATTCCTTTCTGCCATCATTTGACTGATCGCAATCACAGTCTTCCCGTCATCAATCTTTCCGTTTCTTGTATACTCAAAGGCAGTTTCTAAATCCAGCCACAAAGTATCAATTTCTTCATCTTCATCTAAGCTAAGTTTTATATCCGCTTTTTTTGGATTGATCGCTTTATAAATCCAGATTCTTTCATCGCAAAAGCCTGGAGTGGATACAAAACTTAATAATAATTCTAGCTTATCACAAGCCATACCCGTTTCTTCATTTAATTCACGAAGACCACATTCCATTGGATTTTCACCATATTCGAGTTTACCTGCCGGAATTTCTAATGTTTCTTTACCAATAGCTGGACGCTCTTGTCTTACAAGTAAGATCTTACCATCAATGATACAAATCACACCTACACCACCTGGATGACGGATGATGTCTCTTTTATAGGTTTTATTCTTGATTTCAACATCTTTTTGGACCAAATCAAAAATAATTCCTTTATATATTAATTTTTCTTCCATAAATTACCTCTTTTTCTTTTAATTATAGCACAAAAAAACACTCCGAAGAGTGTTAGTTGATTTGATCTAAAAAGCTTTCTGTGATCGCATTCGCAATCTTTTGTTGGAAGGTTTCATCCGTTAATTTTGTGTAGTCTTCACTATTGCTTAAATATCCAAGTTCTAATAGAATCGAAGGAATTTGACTATCATATAAGATAGGGAAGTTTTCATAATGATCCGAATCAATACCTTCAAATTGCGATAGGTTGATGGAATTCATGGTTTGGGCAAGTTTTTTGGCAAGCTGAATCATATTATCGTTAGGCTGCGTAAAAATGGAGTAGCCTTTGGATAGAGAATCCGAACTTGAATTCATTTGAATGGAAATCAAATACTTTGCCTTTTGCGAATTGATTGAAGTAATACGATCTTCTGTTGAAAGAGAAGAGTCATCACTTCTTGTATACACGACGTTATATCCTACCGAAGCTAGGCTGTCTCCAATCTTCTTGGCAATAATCAGGTTTAGATCTTTTTCACTCGTCTGTCCATCACTTGTATATCCTGCATCACTACCTCCATGACTTGCATCAATACAGATGACAGCTTTCGATTTGCAGCGCGAATTGTCAACTGTATCATTGGTAATAATTGTCGAATTGGTTTGTTCAGGAACATCGATTTTTGATTTTTCTTTAATTTGTTTATTTAAATTTGGCTGAATGACCATCGCTAAAAACAACGCAAAAACTAAAAAGAGAATGGCTCTACGCATGAAATACCTCCTGCCCAATTATTCTAACATTACTCGTTAGAGATGAAAAGCTTTTTAAAATTTGTTATAATGGCTAATATGGGTGATAGTATGGATTTTTTAATAACGTTAGATCAGTTCGAAGGTCCTTTGGATCTGATGCTGCATTTGATCAAAGAAAATAAATTGGATCTGTTTGACTTAGATATGAATGTTTTGGCAACACAATATATTGATTATATTCATGCCATGCAAAATATGCATCTAGAAGTAGCTAGCGAATATTTGTCAGAGTTGGCAAGTCTAATCGCATATAAGTCAAAGAAACTTCTGCCAAGAGAAACGGTTGAGGTAGAAGAAGAATATGAAGAAGATCAGCGTGATCAACTGGTCGCAAGATTATTGGAGTATCAAAGATATAAAGAAGTAAGTCTTGCCTTAAAGGAAGATTACGAACAAAGACAACTGCATTTTTCGCGTCCCGTTTCTAGTTTAGTGGAAGAATGGAAAGTACCTGTTGAAAGTGATACTTTAGAAACACAATCACCTTATGATTTAATGAAGGCAATGCGCCATTGTATTGTGCGTATGGAGCTTTTACAACCGTATGAAACAAAGATCACAATCAAAGAATTATCAATCGAAGAAAGAGCTGTACAAATCAAAGAGAGAATGAAACATCTTGAGGGGTCTATTTCATTTCAAGATCTATGTGCTGATTGTACAAGCTTACATATGGTGATTGTGACTTTTTTATCGATATTAGATTTAATACATGAAAAATGGATGACGTATTCCATTGATGAGACGCAGATGATTTGGGTCGCAAGAGAGGATTTATAGAATGGATAATGCGAAAGCAATATTAGAAGGTCTTTTATTCTTAAGTGGAGAAGAAGGCTTGACTATGGATCAGATGATGCATGGTCTACAAAATTTAGAAATGGATGATATACGTGTTTTGTTGGATGCGTTAAAAAAAGAATATTCGAGTTCTTCAAAAGGTATTGAACTTGTAGAATATGCGAATCGTTTTAAGTTTGTCACAAAAGAATTTGTATATCCTTATGGCAAACAATTATTTGAAGAATATAAACAACCCACTCTTTCGCAGGCTGCCATGGAAACTTTAGCTATTATAGCTTATAAACAACCGATTACGCGTGTTGAAATTGAAGAGATTCGTGGTGTAAATTGTGAAATGATGTTAAAGAAATTAGTGGCTCGTGGCTTGATTGAAGCGAAAGATCGTTTAGATGCGATTGGTAAGCCCTTATTATATCGTGTAACCGATGAATTCTTGGATGCTTTTCAATTGGAAGATCTAAAAGAATTGCCGGAACTACCTCAAACTAGAAACAATAGTGAAGAATTATTTGAAGGAGAATAGATAATGGAAAGACTACAAAAAGTAATTGCCCAAGCAGGTATTTGTTCAAGAAGAAAAGCCGAAGAATTGATTTTAGATGGTAAAGTTAAAGTCAATGGAAAAGTATGTGACGTTTTAGGTACAAAAGTATCCAATCAGGATAGTATAGAAGTCAATGGAAATATGATTTCGAAAGAAGAAAAAGTATACTATATCATGAATAAACCAAAAGGTTGCCTATGCACAAGTAGTGATGACAAGGGCAGAAAAACCGTATTGGATTACATGCCACAAAACCAAAGAATCTTCTCTGTAGGACGTTTGGATTATGATACGAGTGGTGTTTTATTACTTACAAATGATGGCCAATTCTGTAACCATATGATTCATCCTCGATATCACTTAGAAAAGACATATGTTGTTAATCTTCAAGGTATCTTAAGTGATGATGACATCAAACAATTACGAAGAGGATTAAAAACTAAGACAGAAAAGTATCAACCAGCAAAAGTATTTGTGCTTCAAAAAGATTTAACTCGTAATCGTACCCAATTCGAATTAACGATTTCAGAAGGAAAAAATCATCAGGTTAAAAATATGATGTTGGCATTAGGCCATGAAGTGCGTCGTTTGCACAGAGTGAAGTTTGCGTTCTTAGACGTAAAGGATTTAAGAGCCGGAGAATATCGTCGTCTAAAACCATATGAAATCAAACAATTGAATCGCTTAAGTATGGAAGGCGAACAAAAATAATGAAACAAGTTTATTTAGATCAAAATGTTTCGGTACAGGATGTAATTTGTTTAGATGTTAAACAAGCGCACCACATCTTTGATGTACTTCGTACGACATCAAAAGAAAAGATTCGTATTGTTACTAAAAATTCAGGGGTATTCTTTGGACATGTTGAAAATAAGCCTAATTTAGTGATTGATTCCATGGTGGATGTCTTTGAAGAAAATCAATCGATCACCTTATGTTGTGCTTTGATCAAACAAGATAAGTTCGAATGGATGCTTCAAAAAGCTTGTGAACTTGGAGTTCATAAAATCGTTCCTTTTGTATCGAAGAATACAGTGGTAAAACTGGATGAAAAAAAAGCTGAAAAGAAACTCATTCGTTGGAATGAAATCTTACTTGCAGCTACAAAACAGTGCAATCGAAATACGTTAGTGGAATTAGAGCCTGTGATTGCGTTAAAGGATCTATCAAATTATAAGAGTGAATGTAATTTAGTGGCCTATGAAAAGGAAAATGATCCTTCAAAACATATGGCCCATTATTTAAAAGACAATCCACAATCCATTACTGTATGTATTGGGCCTGAGGGTGGATTTGAAGAGAGTGAAATTCAAGTATTAAATGAATTTGGTTTTGACAATTGTTCTCTAGGTAAAAACATCTTACGTGCAGAAACGGCTGCTTGTTATGTGTTGACAGCTATTGAATACCAAAATCATGTGGAAGGATAAGGGGAAAATGAAATTTTCAATTATTACACTAGGCTGTAAAGTAAATACGTATGAGTCACAATACTATGCAGCTCAATTAGAAGAATTAGGATATGAACAAGTATCACCGGATCAAGCGTGTGATATTTGTATCATCAATACGTGTACTGTCACAAACACAGCCGCCAGCAAATCACGTCAAAAGATTCATTATGTCAAACGAATGAATCCAGATGCATTATGTGTTGTTGTGGGATGTTTTGTGCAGTTCGCAAGTGAAGATGAAAGAAAGGCTTTGGATGCTGATCTTGTGATTGGTGCTAAACAAAAAAATGAATTGGTGAATTTAATCCAAAAAGCATTGCAGGATCATGAAAAAATTGACGTTGTCAATGAGGTTACGCAATTTAAAGATTTTGAAGCTATGCCCGTACATTGTTTTGAATCGATGCATAGAGCTTTCTTAAAAGTACAAGATGGATGTAATCAATTCTGTTCCTATTGTGCGATTCCTTTTGCGCGTGGTAGAGAGCGTAGTTTAAATCATGAACAGGTGATTCAAATTGCTAAAGATTTATGTGATAAAGGACATACAGAAATTGTGTTAACTGGTATTCATACGGGGCGTTATGATGATGGAGAATACGATTTAGCTAAATTAATGAAAGCCTTATTAGAAAATACTCCAGATTCTGTGTATTATCGTATTTCAAGTATAGAAATTACGGAAGTCAGCGATGAATTGATTGCCTTAATGAAAGAGAATCCTCGTATGTGTCATCATTTGCATATTCCGGTACAATCGGCATGTAATGAAACGTTAAAACGTATGAATCGTCCATATACAATTGAGCAATTTAAAGAAAAAATCAACTATATTCGTTCTTGTATTCCGAATATTTCAATTTCAACGGATGTAATTGCAGGCTTTGTCCAGGAAAGTGATGAAGAATTTGAAACGACATATGAAAATCTAGCGGATCTAGAATTAAGCTTCTTCCATGTTTTCCCTTATAGTAAGCGTAATGGTACTAAGGCTAGTACTTTAAAGGGTGAAATCAATGGAAATGTCACAAAAGCTAGAGTGGCTCGTTTACTTGAACTTTCGAATGCTTGCAGAGAACGTGACATGAAGCGTTTTAATCATGTACAAGTCTTGATTGAAAGAAAACAAGATGGCTATTATACTGGTTATACAAGCCAATATCATTCTTGTAAGATATTGAGTGATACACCATTAAGTGGTAGAATCACTATCGAATGGGATCGTATTGAAGATGGTACGTACTATGGAAAGAAGGATGATGTATGCGATTAAGCAAACTATTTAAAAATGCACCGACAGTCAATATTACGGGTTTAAGTTTTGATTCAAGAACCGTTCGTCCGGGAAATATTTACTTCTGTTTACCAGGACTTACAAATGATGGCCACGATTTTATTGATTCTGCAATAAAAAATGGAGCTGTTTGTATTGTACATTCAAAAGAATTATTGAATATGGCACCTGGTGCTGTATATATTCGTGTAGAAGATGTCAATGATGCCATGAATAAAGTGGCTCGTATTTTCTATGCTCGTCCAAGTGATAAAATGAAGATGTATGGTGTAACGGGCACAAATGGAAAATCAACAATCACAAATATCATTCGTGATATTATCAACGACAAAACGCCATGTGGCTATATTGGTACGATTGCGATTAAATATGGTGATATTGAGTTGCAACCAAATTTGACTACGCCAGACGCATTGTTCTTGCAGTCTAAATTGGCAGATATGGTTCGCTGTGGAATGAAGGCTTGTGCTTTAGAAGTATCGAGTCATGGTTTGGCTCAACATCGTGTCGATGGTATTTCTTTTGATTGTGCGATTTTCACAAACCTTACATATGATCATTTGGATTTCCATGGCACAATGGAAAATTATTTTGAAGCGAAGTCTTTGTTGTTTAAAAACTTAGTCAAAGAAGATGGCGTATCCGTAATTAACAAGGATGATGAAAAATATGGAGCTTTAAAGGATTGTTCAAAAGCACGTGTTATTTCTTATGCGATAAATAGTGAAGCAGATTATCGTGCTATTAATATTAAGATGAGTTCACAAGGTACGCAATTTGACTTGGTATATTCAGGTCATATGTATCCGGTTAAGACAAATTTAGTGGGTAACTTTAATGTTTATAACTTATTAGCTGCCATTGCAGCGCTCAATGAAACAGGCTATGATTTAGAAAGAATTATTGAAAAATGTGCACATATTGCCCAAGTCGAAGGTCGTATGGAACGTATTGATTGTGGTCAGCCATACAACGTAATCGTTGATTTTGCACATACACCCGATGGTATGGAAAAAATGATGCAGTTTGGACGCAGTGTCACAATGCCAGGTCATCGTTTGATTGCGGTATTTGGATCAGCTGGTAAACGTGATGTACACAAGCGTAAAGTCTTTGGTGAACTTGCCGATAAATATTGTGACTATATCATAGTGACAGAAGACGATCCTCGTGATGAAGATCCTAAAGAAATTGCCGAACAAATCAAGTCAGGCATTCAAGATACACCACATGTGTTTGTACAAGATCGCTATGAAGCCATTAATCAGGCAATCAGCTCAGCCCAAGAAGGAGATACGGTATTGCTTCTTGGTAAGGGTGATGAAAGCTTTATCTATCGTGAAAATGGAAGAGCCCCTTGGGTTGGCGACAATGTAGCGGCTAAAGAGTGTATTAAGGCAAGTTTAGCTTAAAAAATCAAATTGTGCTTGCATTATATGAAATCTTTGATATAATGTTTTTGCTAATCTTGGGAAGGGAGGTTTGTGAATATGCCAAAAGTAGTTCTTAAAGAAAACGAAGGACTTGATGACGCTTTAAGAAGATTTAAACGTCAGGTTTCTCGTAATGGCACCCTTGCTGAGGCGCGCAAAAGAGAATTTTACGTAAAACCAGGTGTACGCAGAAAGTTAAAATCTGAAGCTGCACGTAAAGCACGTAGAGGTAAATAATCTGCATTTTTAATGCAGATTTTTTTCTTGAGGAGGAGATTTGTGGCTTTTTTTGAATTTGATTGTTCCGACAGAACATTTGAAGAGATTCAGATTTTTGCAGGATTTCAAGATTCCAACTTGGATATGTTGAGTAAATGCTTTAAATCTGTATGTATGATTCGTGACCAGAAAATCAAAGTGGAAGTAAACGAGACTTTAGATACACATTTAGTAGAAGAAGTCATTGCGGCTTGTTTTTCAATTATTGATACGCAGCATCGTTTAAATTCACAAGATGTAAGCTATATTTGTTCTTTGGCTTTTAAAAATCGTTTAAAAGATTTTAAGGCTCATCAGCTACAGGCTGTATGCAAGACGAAAACAGGTAAAATGATTTATCCAAAAACAATTGGACAAGCTATTTTATGTGATGCGATGCGTCATAATGAAATTATTTTTGCGACAGGTGTTGCTGGTACCGGTAAAACATATCTTGCGGTAGCTTATGCGGTGAGTATGTTAAAGAGTGAACGGGTCGAAAAAATCATTCTTACACGTCCAGCTGTTGAGGCAGGGGAATCTCTTGGCTTTTTACCTGGCGATATGAAGGAAAAAGTAGATCCTTATTTAAGGCCTTTATATGATGCATTAAATGAGATGCTTGGCTTAGAAACAGTTGAAAAATATGTGGAGAAACAAGTCATTGAAATTGCACCTTTAGCGTTTATGCGTGGACGTACTTTAAATGATGCCGTTGTGATTTTGGATGAAGCACAGAATGCGACGTGTGCGCAGATGAAGATGTTTTTAACGCGTATGGGTAAAAATTGTAAAATGGTTGTAACGGGAGATGTTACACAGATTGATTTGATCAAGAAAAAGGATTCAGGTTTGATGCAGGCTTGTACAATCTTGGATCATATTGATGGTATTTCAATTATTCATTTGGAAAATAGTGATGTAGTTCGAAATCCATTGGTTCAAAAAATTATTGAACGTTATGCCAAGGTTGAATAATTTGACTTTGACTGTTATAATAATTAACTGTAAAAAATAAATTGAAAGGTGATAAATCTATGGGAAGACATTTTGAGGTTCGTGCTGCAGCAATGCAGAAGACAGCCAATGCGAAGGCAAAAATTTATTCAAGATATTCTAAAGAGATTTTAGTTGCTGCAAAGAACGGTGACCCTAATCCAGATATGAACCAAACTTTAAAGAAGGCGATTGATCGTGCAAAGGCAAACAACGTGCCTGCAGACGTAATCAAGCGTGCTATCGAAAAAGCGAAAAGTAGTGCAGATGAAAGTTATTCAAGTGCTCGTTATGAAGGATTTGGACAGGGTGCTGGATCTACAATCATCATTGATTGTTTGACAGATAATGCAAACCGTACAATCGCAAACTTAAGAGCTTGTTTTAATAAATCGCACTCTAAATTAGGTGTTGGTGGATCTGTATCATTTGGATATGAACACTTAGGTGTAATCGTTATTCAATATGATAATGAAGAAGCTATGATGGATGCTTTATTAGAAGCAGAAATCGAATTAAATGACATTGAAATCGAAGAAGGATATATGACAATTACGGTGGATCCAACACAATTGGATGACGCAAAAGTTGTTGTTGAAAAATTGATTCCTGATGTTAAATTTGAAGTCTTAGAAGATAAGATGATTCCAAATGAAGAAGTTGAACTTCACGGTGAAGATTTAACTTTATTTAAACGTTTAGTTACTTTACTAGATGAAGTTGATGATGTACAAAATGTATATCACAATGTTTCAAACCTAGATGAAGCTGAATAATTAATCCTAAGAAAAAGAAGAAAATAAGGATATACTGTAGAGAGAAAATGGTTGGTGAAAATTTTCGTAGAATACTTATTGGGACACTTTGGAGGAGTTGGACAAAAACCAACCGTTCGTCGCGTTAAGACTTGAGGTGTATACTTTACGTATAAAATAAGGTGGTACCGCGTTTAAAACGTCCTTATATCAGGGCGTTTTTTTGTTTATTTAAAGGAGGAAAACGCATGGCATATCAAATTCCTAGAGGTTGTCAGGATGTATTTGGAAATGAATCCTATAAATGGCAAGCTCTTGAACAAACATTAAGAAGTTTCTGTTACATGTACAATTATGATGAAATTCGTACACCTATTTTTGAACATACAGAAGTCTTCAAAAGAGAAAATGATTCAAGTGACATGGTAAACAAAGAAATGTATACTTTTAAACTTGAAAACTCAAAAACATCATTAACACTTCGCCCAGAAGGAACTGCAGGAGTTGTTCGTAGTTTTGTTGAAAATAAAATGTTCGCAAATCCTGATCTACCCGCAAAATTCTATTATATGGGACCTATGTCAAGACATGAACGTCCTCAAAAAGGGAGAATGCGTATTTTTAACCAGTTTGGTGTAGAGGCTTTAGGTGTTAAAAGTCCTTATGTCGATGTAGAAACAATCGTACTTGCATTCTCAATTCTTAAATCACTAGGATTAAATGATATTAAAGTATGTCTAAATACATTAGGTGATGATGAGTCTCGTGCAAACTATCGTAGTGCATTAAAAGAATATTTTGCTCCTTATGTAGATGAGTTGTGTGGAGATTGTAAACGTCGTTATGAACAAAATCCATTACGTATTTTAGACTGTAAAGTAGATCATGATCATGAATGCATGAAGAATGCACCTAAGATGTCAGACTATTTAAATGAAACCAGTCAAGAATACTTCAATACAGTATGCGAATTATTAGATAAATTAGAAATTCCTTATGAAGTAGATGACAAGTTGGTTCGTGGATTGGATTACTATACTCATACAGTATTTGAGATTGTATCTATGAATTCAGAAATGGGTGCACAATCCACAGTTTTAGCAGGTGGACGTTATGATGGATTGATTTCATATTTTGGTGGACCCGAAGGCATGAGTGGTATTGGATGGGCTCTTGGTATGGAACGTCTATTGATTGCCTTAGAAGCTGAAGGTATTGAATTGGAACAAAAACCGGCATTAGATGCTTATGTAATGTGCCTTGATAAAGAAGCTAGAACCTATGCTTTTGAAGTGTTGACTGAGCTTAGAGCATATGGATATCGTTGCGATATGGATATGATGGAAAGAAGCTTTAAGGCACAATTTAAGGCTGTGGATCGCGCCAAGGCTAAACTTGCGATTTTGATTGGTAAATCGGAATTAGAAGAAAAGAAAGTCACAGTTAAAAATATTGCACATAAAGAACAAGAAACTATTAGTGTTGAAGAATTGATTCCATATGTTGATTCTTTATTAGTAGAAGAAAATCATCATCACGAACATGAAGGAGAATAGAAATGTATAGAACTCATAACAATGGAGAATTGCGTCTTCAAGATGTAAATTCAGAAGTCACTTTATGTGGCTGGGTTGCGAAACGCCGTAATTTTGGAGCTTTGGTCTTTATCGATTTAAGAGATCGTTATGGTATTACACAACTTGTATTCAATGAAGATATAGCAACACAAATCAGTGATGTACGTAATGAATATGTACTACAAGTAAAAGGAACGGTTGTTGAAAGAAAAGACAAAAACCCTAAGCTTGAAACGGGGGAAATTGAAGTTGTAGTTCGTGAAGTAAAAATTGTTAATACAGCTATCACCACACCAATTATCATTGCGGATGAAACAGATGCTTTAGAGGATACTCGTTTAAAATATCGTTATTTAGATTTAAGAAGACCAGTTCTTCAAAAGAATCTAATCTTAAGAAACCGTATAACTTTATTAGTTCGTAACTACTTAGCTAAATATGGCTTTACAGAAGTGGAAACACCTATTTTATGTCGTTCGACTCCAGAAGGTGCACGTGACTATTTAGTGCCTAGTCGTATTAGTAAAGGGGAATTCTATGCACTTCCACAATCGCCACAGCTATACAAACAGTTATTGATGGTCGGGGGAATGGATCGCTACTTCCAAATTGCTCGTTGTTTTAGAGATGAAGATTTAAGAGCAGACCGTCAACCTGAATTCTCACAGATCGATATTGAAATGAGTTTTGTGGACGAAGAAGACATTTGGTCAATGACAGAAGGTTTGATGAAAGAAATCTTCAAAGATATCAAAGGTATTGAACTACCAGAATTTAAACGTATTCCATATGATACTTGTATGGAAAGATATGGTTCAGATAAACCAGATTTACGTTTTGACATGCCTTTATATAATGTCAGTGAAGTATTCGCAAACACTGAATTTAAAGTATTCGAAAATTGCTTAAATGAAGGTGGCATCATCCAGGCTATGAATGTTAAAAATGGAGCGGACAAGTTCTCAAGAAAACAATTGGATAAACTACAAGATTATGTAAAAGTATATGGTGCAAAAGCACTTGCCAACTTAAAATTAACAGCCGAAGGCTTTGCGGGAAGTGTCACAAAAGTTTTATCCGATGTCGAAAAAGAAGCATTGCGTACAATGTTGAATATCGAAGAAAATGATATTGTATTCTTCGTAGCGGATAAGAAGAAAGTGGCTCAATCCTCACTTGGTGCATTGCGTGTGAAATTAGGTCATGATTTAGATTTGATCAACAAAGATGCCTATGAATTCTTATGGGTTACTGATTTCCCAATGTTTGAATATGATGAAAATGAAAACCGTTATGTAGCGGCTCACCACCCATTCACATCACCTAACTTAGAAGATGTCGATAAATTGTTGAGTGATCCAGCACATTGTTATTCTAGAGCTTATGACTTAGTGTTAAACGGCTATGAATTATTATCAGGATCCATTCGTATTCATGATCAAAAGCTTCAAGAAAAAGTATTTGAAGCTATCGGTATGACTTTAGAAGAAGCACATGAAAAATTCAGCTGGTTTATGGATGCATTCCAATATGGAACTCCACCTCATGGAGGTGTAGGTATTGGTCTAGAACGTTTAACTATGATTTTAGCTGGTACAGACAACATTCGTGATGTAGTCGCATTCCCTAAAACAGCAAGTGCATCGGATTTAATGGCACAGGCACCAAGTCCTGTAGATCCAGCACAATTAAAAGAATTGGGTATTGAAACAAAGTAAGACAGGAATTTTTTCCTGTCTTTTTGTATAAAAAAAACAAGTCATCTAGACTTGCTTATCTAAAAAATATGTAGCCTCCATATCGGCAGTACTTAGCGCAAAGGCAAGCGGGAATAATTCAAAAGCTTTACCCACATTATTGACTGGGTCGCTTCCAGAAAATCCCATATGATAACGAATCGCAAACGCTTCTTCACGAGTTATACGCATGAATGGCTGAATCATATAGACACTTTTTTCACCATGACCAAATGGAATATTGTCTTCAAATTCAAAAACATCCACTTGATGCCACTCACCATCGATTTTCTTGTTTCTTGTACCTTTTTTATAGACATTGATCTTACATACATCATGAAGTAGGGCTACAAGAGCAATGGTTTCATCGCTGTAGCGCATATTGTACGTATCTTGAACTCTTTGTCTTGATAAATAGTCCTTTAAACAATGATACACATGTACACTGTGTTCACAAAGACCACCTTCCATGTTGCCATGAAAACGTGTGCTTGCAGGGGCCGTAAAAAAATCAGAGTGAACTCCTTCTAAGAATTCTAGAAAGGTATCGGCACCTTCACGTTGGATATTTTCTTTATATATTTGAATAAATTCTTCTTTTGCGTTCATACTTTTTACCTATTTAAAAAGCCCAAGAACATGAGATCTTTCCCTGTTAAGTACAGGTGGGTAATCTGTGAATAGCATTAGGATCCCCACGCGTAGCGGGTCTTCAACACAACAATTCAACATCCGATTTCCCTTATCTCGAGTGTAGGAAAAATTAATGTCCTTAGGCACCTCTATAATAACGAACTTCATATTAGAATACAAGTCTTGACTTTTTAGTGCCAGATGTGCATAGTTGCAAGTACCCTTAAAAACAAGTAAAATATAAAAGGTGAAATTATGGATGGAATTTTAATTATTGATAAACCGTATGGTATGACAAGCCATGATGTTGTGAATTGGCTTCGAAAAAAATATAAACAAAAAAAATTTGGACATACAGGTACACTAGATCCCAACGCAACCGGAGTTTTAGTTGTTCTTTGTGGAAAGTCGTGTAAATTATTACAGTTTTTAAGTGATACAGATAAAGAATATGTTGGGCAGATCGAATTTGGTAAAAGTACATCAACCGATGATATTTGGGGTGAAGTGGAAGTTGAAAAAGAAATGAATTTGGATTTTTGTTTTTCAGAGGAACTTCAAAAATTTGTTGGTAAGAACCATCAATT
Organism: Holdemanella porci; assembly: GCF_019052655.1. Classification (GTDB taxonomy): domain Bacteria; phylum Bacillota_I; class Bacilli_A; order Erysipelotrichales; family Erysipelotrichaceae; genus Holdemanella; species Holdemanella hominis. The sequence goes on along the minus strand of NZ_JAHQVB010000001.1, from coordinate 14,340 downwards.
GGTGCCAAAGACTTCCAATAAAAAAGTGAATGGGAAAAAATTAATGGACTATCAAAGAGAGGGACTTGAAGTTCCTAAAGTCTATAGCGATATTGAAATTTATTCGATGGAAGATCTTGGTGACTACAGTTTTAAAGTGGCATGTTCGAGTGGAACGTATGTTCGTAGTATTTGTCGTGATTTGGCTTTAAACACAAATAATCTAGGTTGTATGAAAAGTTTAAGACGAACTAAAGTTGGTCGCTTTACAATTGATCAGGCTCAAACACTAGAAGATCTTGAAACACAAGAACCTGTCTTATATCCTTCAATCTATGTATTGGATCATTTAGATAAGATTGACTATCAACCGATTCAAGATGTGTACCAAGGAAAACGCATTCGTTTAGATAATCAAAATCAAGAAGTATGTATTGTAGATGCAGGTGAGCCTATCGCAATCTATGAAAAAGAGCGTGAAGGAATTTTTAAGAGTAAAAGAGGTCTATGGTAATGGAAGTCATTCGTATTGATTATTTACATGTACAAGAAAATTTGCCAAAGAGTTCTTGTTGTATAGGCTTCTTTGATGGCCTACATACAGGGCATCAGGCATTGCTTGAGAATTGTATTGCCAAAGCCAAAGAGTTAAACATTCAAAGTGGTTTGATCACATTTGATCCAGATCCTTGGAAAATCTTTTTTCCAGATTGTGTATGTCGTCATATCACAACGTTAGAAGATCGTATCCACTTGGCAAGCGTGATGGGTATTGAAGTGATGTATGTCATTACTTTCTCTAAGGATTTTGCTGCTTTAGATGTTGATGCCTTTCATATACTGTTAAAAAAGATGAATGTAGCACATATTACTTGTGGATTTGATTTTAAATATGCTTCAAAAAATACAGGGAATGTTGATACAATTTCTTCACAAAACTATTTTGATGTTTCAGTGATTGCCAGTGTAAATTCGAAAAACGAAAAAATCTCATCCAGTCGCATTGAGCCACTAATTCAAAGTGGCAAGATGGATTTAGCCAATGAATTATTAGGCTATATGTATTCAATCGAAGGTGTGATTGAGCATGGCTTTAAACGTGGCAGCACACTCTTGAAGTTTCCAACCGCAAATCTTGGGGCAAATCCCGATTATTTAATGCCTTCCAGTGGTGTTTATGCAGGCTTTGTATATGTGGATGATACATTTTATGGGGCTATGATCAATGTGGGAAATAATCCTACTTTTGAAAATACAAAAATTTCTATTGAAGCGCATATCTTTGATTTTGATCAAGATATTTATGAACGACAAGTACGCTTTTTCTTCTTGAAAAAGACGCGGAATGAGATTCGTTTTGATGGTTTTGAAGCCTTAAAGAAACAGTTGCAGAGTGATATTGTTACTTGTAAAAATGTAATTTTGTATGAAAAGCAATATGTTGCGAAAACCGCATCACTTTGGGATGCGAAAGTTTTTGAGTTTAAATAACTTTTTTGGTATACTAAAAGAGAAGTGAAGGTGAAAATATGGCGAAAGAATATATCGAGCTAGAACCAGGCAATGAATATGGTGTTATTTCTTTAAATAAATCAGTTTTTTCTACAATCGCAAAGAACGTGATCGAAGAAGATGAAAATGTTCAGATTGCCGAAGGAACAAAACCATTTAAGACAGGAATTGTCACTCGTGTAGAGGGCAATAAATTGACTTTATCAATTCCTGTAAAAGTGAACCACAAATCAAATGTAAGTGATGTTTGTTTAAATCTACAAAACAAGATCTTTGAAAGTATTTCTTATATGACAGACTTTAAACCTGAAGCGATTGAAATTCAGGTGACTGGATTTATTTTTTAAGGAAATCTTTCAAAGGTTTCCTTTTTTCAATTTTATGAGTGTATCTTTTGAAAATTATCTTGTGGTAGGTATTAGTTCAAGAGCTTTATTTAACTTAGAAAAAGAAAATGAGGTTTTTGAAAAAGAAGGATTAGACGCATATCGTGACTATCAAATTGTTCACGAAAATGATGTGTTAAGTCTGGGTAGTGGTTTTGTGTTAGTTAAAAACTTATTAAACATCAATAAACTCGCGAATCGAAAACTTGTTGAAGTTATTGTGATGTCAAGAAACAGTGCGGATACGTCTTTGCGTATCATTCACTCACTTGAGTATTATGATATGGACATTGGTCGAATGGTTTTGAGTGGTGGAGAAGACATCAGTCGTTATTTATCGGCGTTTGGTGTCGATTTATTCTTATCGTGTAATGAAAATGACGTATCTAATGCGATTCATGCAGGCTTTGCGGCCGGTATGATTTATGCCAGAGATACTAAATATAGTTTTCCTGATAATCAGATTCGTATCGCCTTCGATGCGGATGCCGTATTATTTTCGGCTGAATCGGAAAAGATCTATCAGGAACATGGTTTAGAAGCATTCAATGAAAATGAAATTCTAAACCAGGATGTTGCCTTACAAAAAGGTCCAATGGCTTCTTTACTAAAGAGTTTATCTTGGCTTCAAAATGAAACTAAAGATTTAAATGTATTAAGAACAGCGATTGTGACAGCACGAAACAAAGATACGGGTGTTCGTGTAATAAAAACTTTAAGAGCATGGAATATTGTCGTAGATGAAGTATTCTTTATGCAAGGAGCTAAAAAAGCGGATGTATTAGCTTGTTTTGGCGCCAATATATTTTTTGATGATCAAGATGTGCATGCCGGGCCTGCAAGTGATGTAGTTCCAAGTGCGCGCGTACCATATAAAGAAGGAGAAATGTAGATGAATAGACATGAACAACGTCTAGTTGCGATGCAAAGTGTGTATCAACACTTATTATTAGGAAAGGATATTCGTAAATGTGTATTTGATGTAATGAAAGGTTCAAATGACATTGATGGATATTTATATAGTTTAACAATTGGAACTGTTGAAAACAAAGAAGCTTTTGAACAAAAAATCAATGAATTATTACGTGATGACTGGGATTTTGATCGTTTAAGTATGTTAGAACAAGCCATTCTTTTAATTTCTTTCCAGGAAATCTTGGCAAACGATACACCGAAAGCTGTTGTAATCAACGAAGCGATTACTTTGGCTAAAAAGTATTGCGATGATAATTCTTATAAATTATTAAATGGAGTTCTTGACCAGCTATGAGAAATGAAATGGTTGTAAGTATTTCTAGTGTTATTGCTCGCATTAAAAATGTTTTAACACAAACCATGGATCTGGATGGTATCTGGATTCAGGGTGAAATCAGCAACCTGACAAAACACAGATCGGGACATTATTATTTTTCTTTGAAAGATAAAAGTGGAGAAATGAGTTGTGTTATGTTTTCAAGTTATGTATCACGTTTAAACTTCAATGTAGAAGAAGGTATGCGCGTTTTAGTTTCAGGAAGCATTAATGTGTATGAGCAAAGGGGCAGTCTTCAGCTTGTGATTCGTCAAATGAAACAAGATGGTTTAGGTGATTTATATCTTGAATTTGAAAAAAGAAAACAAGATCTTTTAAGGGCTGGATATTTTGATGAAAGTCATAAAAAGACTAAACCTGACTATATTGAAAATATTGGTGTTGTAACTGGGGCACAGGCTGCTGCCTTACAAGACGTATTATCAACCATTCAAAGACGTTGGCCGATGATGAAGGTCACTTTATATCCTAGTTTAGTGCAAGGTAGTTTTGCACCTAAAAGTTTGATTCAATCCTTGAAAGAGGCTGATACACATAATCATGATGCCTTATTGATTGTTCGTGGTGGAGGAAGCTTTGAAGATTTGTTCTGTTTTAATGATGTCCAGCTTGTAAAGACGATTTACAGTTTAAATACATATATTGTCAGTGGTGTAGGTCATGAAGTGGATACAACATTATGTGATCTTGTCTGTGATCATCGAAGTGTTACCCCTACAGCAGCTGCACAATGGGTGACTTTGGATCAATATGAAGTGATGACTCAAATTTTAAAGGATGCAGAATTGTTGAGGCAAAACATGTCTATGATTTTAAATCACAACAAGTTAAAACTGGATTCATATAAGAATCATCCGTATTTGAAGGACCCAAAATCTTTTATTATAGAAAAACAATTAAAACTAGATGGCTACAATACACAATTTGAACATATACTAGAGATAGAGCTGCAAAAGAAAAATGTCATCAAGAATTATACGCAACAGATGCATTTGCGTATGATGAATGTAGTAAAGGTACAAGAAAATAAACTTTCTATGGTGCCTGAAAAATTAAGATCGAATATGCAAGTTTTACTACAAAATTCTAGACATTCTTTACAAAAAAATTGTGCTTTATTGGATGCCTATTCACCTTTAAAGGTACTTTCTCGTGGTTATAGTATCTCAAAGATTGAAGATAAAGTTATTAAGAATGTCAAAGATGTCGAAAGTGATGATATAATGGTGACAAGAGTAAATGATGGAGTGATCACTTCATGTGTTGTATCCACTAAGGAGGAATAAAATGGCCGCTAAACAAATGAAATTTCAAGAGGCGATGAAGCGATTGGATGAAATCGTGACTTTGTTAAATAATAATGAATTGGAGCTTGAAGAGGCCATGTCATTATTTGAGGAAGGCTTGAAATTGAGTGCGCAATGCGAAAAACAATTAAAAAAATTTGAAACAAAAATGGATCAGTTGATGGAGGTGAATCAAGATGATGGTGAATAAAGAATTTGAAGATTATTTATTGATGCGAGTACATGAAAATGATGATAGTCGTACAAAAGATGCGATGGCCTATTCATTGATGAATGGGGGTAAGCGTGTACGTCCTACCTTGCTGTTTTCTGTACTAGAAGGCTATGGAATCGATGCTAGAGTTGGTTATCCTTGTGCTTGTGCCATTGAAATGATTCATACATATTCATTGATTCATGATGATCTTCCAGCCATGGATAATGATGATTTGCGTCGTGGTAAACCAAGTTGTCATAAAGCTTATGATGAGGCAACTGCCATTCTTGCAGGCGATGGACTATTGACGAAGGCATTTGAAGTTGCATTGGATAGTGAATGTAGTGCTGAACAAAAAGTGGCTTTAGTAAAGGCTCTTTCTTGGTATTCCGGGATTGATGGCATGATTTATGGACAAACTTTAGATTTACAGTCTGAAAATGATCTAAATCCAACACTTGCACTTTTACAGGAAATTGATCACTACAAGACTAGCAAATTATTAACATTACCATTGGTTTGTGGATGTATCTTAGCGAATAAATTCGATGATGTGGAACACTTCCGTAAGATAGGTCTTGTCTTAGGTCTAGAATTCCAGATGCAGGATGATATTTTAGATGTTACGGGTAGTGAAGAAGTTGTTGGAAAATCATTAAGCGATGAAGATAATCATAAAGTCACAGCTGTATCTTTATTAGGACTTCAAGGCGCTAGGGATATGGTCGCAAGCTATGATGAAACAATTCGTAAAGAATTGGGATATGTGAGCTGTGATGTGACTTCACTGTCAAAAGTATTGGATACTTTATTAAAGCGTACATATTAATATATGGAATTTCTTTGAAAAAAGGGGTATATTAATAATAGCTAAAACTAGTCTTTAGCGGACTAGTTTTTTTAACGAGGGTTATAAAATGAGAAAGATTAGTCAAGTGTATGACATTGAGTCACCTAGTCAAATCAAAGATATGTCAATCGATGAGCTTACACAATTGTGCAGTGATATTCGAACCTTTTTAATCGAGTCGATCTCGAAAACAGGCGGGCATTTATCAAGTAATCTTGGAATCGTCGAAGTCACAGTTGCGATGCACTATGTCTTTGATTCACCAAAAGATAAAATGATTTTTGATGTAGGACATCAATGTTACACACATAAAATATTAACAGGCAGGTCCATTCAATTTGCGACATTACGTAAAAAAGGTGGGCTTTCCGGATATCAAAAGCGAAGTGAAAGTAAGTATGATTGTTGGGAAGCAGGACACTCTTCTACTTCTTTATCTGCCGCCCTAGGCTATGCGATTGCACGTGATTTAATGCACGAGGATTATCAAGTTATTGCCGTAATTGGAGATGGCTCATTAACGGGTGGTATGGCACTTGAGGCTTTAAATGATATTGGTTCTAAACAAAAGAAAATGGTCATCATCTTTAACGATAATAATATGTCGATTTCAAAAAATTATAGTGGTGTTGAAAAACGAATTACAGATATGCGTGCTTCTCACTTATATATCGATTTAAAACATGATGTAAAAAATAACTTAAAATCCAATAAATTAGGAGCTAACGTATTAAATACATTGTCACATTTCCGTGATAAGATCAAAGATGAAGTGATCGATGCCCCATTATTTAAGGAGTTTAACTTAGATTATATGGGTCCTGTCGATGGTCATGATATCGCAAGTCTGATCAAAGTTTTGCAGGCTACCAAAGAACATGATGGTCCAATTGTCATACATGTTTTAACGCAAAAAGGAAAAGGCTATAAATTTGCAGAACAAGACAAGGTTGGTAAGTGGCATGGAGTAAGTCCGTTTGATGTCGTAACGGGAAAATCTTTGAGTTTACTTCCACCAAATGAAATTTCCTGGTCACAGGTGATCTCAAATACGGTTATGGATCTTGCAGAAAAAGATAAAAGTATTGTCGCAATCACACCCGCTATGGCGCAGGGTAGTAAATTATTAGAGTTTCAAAAACGCTATCCAGATCGATTCTTTGATTGTGGAATTGCAGAGCAGCATGCCGTGACAATGGCTTGTGCTATGGCTTTAGGTGGACTAAAACCCTTTGTGAGTATTTATTCGTCTTTCCTTCAAAGAGCTTATGATCAAGTGAATCATGATATGGCTAGAATGAATGTACCTGTTGTGATTGGAATCGATCGTTGTGGTTTAGTAGGAGATGATGGTGAAACGCATCAAGGTGTCTTTGATATAGCGATGCTTAGAAGTATACCAAATCTTGTCTTATCTCAGCCTAAAGATGCCAAAGAAGCACAGAATATGATTTATACAGCCTTTGCCTCTAAGAAGCCATTTTGTGTGCGTTATCCTAGAGGAAATGTAAGGTACGCAAAAAACAAGTCGTACTCATTGATTCCAATTGGTACTTGGGAAAAATTTGTGGTTGGAACCCCAACGCAAATTGTGATCACGTATGGACCAGATGTGGATCATGTGATCAATAAGTCAAGAGAAAATCAGATTGGCTTACTTGTTGTCAATGCACGTTTCTTTAAACCAATCGATGAAGTTATGATGAAAGATTTATTAAAATTAAATCTTCCTATTACAGTTTATGAAACGGATATTAAGATGGGTGGCTTATCGAGTGCTATTTTAGAATACATGAATACATTGGATGAAAAGATTCATGTATTAGGTATTGATGATCATTATGTATGTCATGGTTCAGTTCGATCTTTACGTATTCAAGAAGGTATTAGCACAGAATGTTTATTTGAGGAATTAGAAAAACATGGATAAGATTCGTTTAGATAAAGCATTACTTAATCAGATATCGTCTCGTGCAAAAGCACAGGATATGATCAAAGATGGTAAAATAAGTGTCAATGGAAGAGTCATCACAAAGGCTAGTTTTTTAGTTGGGGATGAAGATGATATTATCGTAACACATACAGAAGATGAATTTGTATCTCGTGGTGCCTTTAAGCTAAAGGGTTGTTTAGATAAGTATAATGTGAATGTTCAAAATCAGGTTGTATTAGATATTGGAGCGAGTACAGGTGGATTTACAGATGTATGCCTTCGGTATGGAGCTAAAAAAGTATATGCCTTAGATGTAGGACATCTTCAACTTGCCAAAGAATTAGATCAAGATTGTCGTGTCATCAAAATGGAAGGGCACAATGCTCGTGAAATTGTACCGGAATGGTTTGATGAGGCTATTGATTTTATGTGTATGGATGTTAGTTTTATATCTTGTAAGACCATATTGGAACATATATTACGTGTTTTATCCATTCGCCATATTGCCATACTTGTAAAACCGCAATTTGAGTGTGGTCCTACTGCTTTGAATAAGCATGGAGTTTTAAAGAATTCTAAACTTGCCTTAAAGATCGTTGAAGATGTAAAATCTTTTTTATTTCAATATTATGGAAGCGTTGAAGCGATGCCAAGTATTCTAGAAGGAAGAAGTGGCAATCAGGAATATATGGTGTATGCCAAAGATTTAAGAATATCTTAATGTGAAGATATTCTTATTTTTTTGTTTTCGTGTTCACATGGATTATAATCGTTTATTTTCCTTTGGATTTAAGTTAAAATATTAAGTAGACATGAGGTGGTTTTGTGATTGAACAATTGTCAGTAAAAGATTATGTGTTATTCAAATCTTGTATCATAGACTTTAAAAATGGAATGAGTGTGATTACCGGGGAGACAGGTGCTGGTAAATCATTATTGATTGATGCGATTGGCTATTTGAGCGGAGATCGTATTAAATCAAATGTGATTCGTAATGGAAAAGATAAGGCAATCTTATCGATGGTTTTAACATCGAATGAAAAGGTCAATGCGATCTTAGAAGAGAATGGCTTTGAGGTTGATGATCAAGTGATTATTTCACGTACTGTTTTAAATAATAATAAGAGTACCGTACGCATCAATCAACAGATTACGACACTCTCTTTTGTACGTAAGATCGTCAATCTATTGGTCGATATACATTCGCAAATGGATACGTACCGTTTAATGGATACATCTGTTCAAATGGAATTGTTGGATAGTTATGCGAAGACTATGGGTTTGAAAGCTTCTGTAAATGAAGCGTATGTGAAGTACTCAAATGTCTTACATGAATTAGAAACTATAAAAAGCGAAGAATTTTCGGATGCCGAATTGGAATTTTTAACAGCGCAGCTGGATGAAATTGAGAATGCGAACGTTCAAGAAAATGAATTGGATGCATTAAATGATCAGATTCATGAGGCAACCAGCTGGTATAAAAATTCAGAGGATCTTTCGTCTTGTCTATATGAAATTGATAAAGAAAACGGAGCGTTAGATTCTTTATATACTTTATATAAACAAGCTTCAAAATCACCCATCTTAAATGACTATGAAGAATCATTCAAAAATTTATATTATTCTTTACAAAGTGTGGATGAAGAATTAAAGAATATGCGTGATACACATTCTAATGATTCTTTAGATTTGGATAGTCTGCAAAGTCGTCAATATTTGATCAAGAAATTATATCGTAAATATGGTGGTTCATATACGAGTTTAATGGAGTCTAAAAAGAGTATCACAGATAAGATTGATCGAATTATTCATCGTCAGGATGTGTTTGATAAATTAGAGAAAGAAAAAGAAGAATCGTTTACGTTGTATATGAAGTTGGCAAATGCATTGTCATTAAAAAGGAAAGAAGTCTTTTCTCAACTCGAATCAAAAGTGATGGAACATTGTAAAGACTTGATGTTAGAAAATGCTCGCTTTATGATTTCTTGTATGGAAAAGAAACCATCAAACAATGGAATTGATGACATTGAATTTCTAGTTTCTATGAATCCAGGACAGGATTTTTCAAGTTTAAGTGCTTCTGCATCTGGAGGAGAACTTTCAAGATTGATGTTGGCATTAAAAGTGGTGTTCCAAGCTTCGAATGGCATTGAAACGATCATCTTTGATGAAATTGACACGGGTGTGAGTGGTAAAGTTGCCTTAGCTATGGGTGCTAAGATGAAGGTTTTATCCAAAAATTACCAAGTTTTATGTATTACCCACTTGGCAAGTGTTGCCGTCTATGCCAATACGCATTATTTGGTCAATAAAAAGACATCCGCAAGTGAAACCATCACAAGTGTACAAGAACTTGATCAAGACAAAACGATTCAAGAATTAGCTGTAATGACAAGTGGGGAAGCGAGTCAAAAAGCGAAAGAATCGATGCAAGATCTATGGGTGAAGATTCATGGCTAGAGTCATATTACATATTGATTTAAATGCTTTTTTTGCGAGTTGTGAAGAAATAAAGAATCCGGATTTAAAAGAGTTTCCGGTTGCGGTAGGCTCCACTTCAAAACGAGGCGTGATTTCAACTGCAAACTATGAAGCAAGAAAATATGGTGTACATAGTGCGATGCCTGTTTATGAGGCTTTGCGTCTATGTCCAGATTTAGTATTGATCCAAGGTGATTATGGCTATTATCGTTCCATGTCAGCTCAGTTTTTTGCGTATTTAAAGACATTTACCCATCAAATTGAACCGGCGAGTATAGATGAGTGTTACATGGATGTAACGGATATTATTAAGCGTTATAAAAGGCCTTTGGATCTTGTGTTTGAAATTCAAAACGGTGTTTATGAAAAGTGTCATTTAAATTGTTCGATTGGTGTTGCTCCCAATCGTTTTCTTGCGAAAATGGCGAGTGACATGCGTAAGCCCAAAGGAATCACGGTTTTAAGAAAGTCGGAGCTTTCAACAAAACTATGGCCTTTAAAGATTCATGAAATGAATGGCATTGGTAAAAAGAGCGTGCCTATTTTAAATGAAATGGGTATTTATACGATTGGTGATTTTGCGGATGAAAAGAATGAACAAAAGATCATACATAGATTTGGTAAATCATCTTATTCTTTGATTCAAAAGGCAAGAGGGAATTCGAGTGCGACTCTATGTTATTCGACTACACAAAAGAGCATTTCGATTTCTAGAACATATTCCAATGATCTATATTCAATTGATGAAGTGAATAGTTGTCTTGAGAATATCGTTCGAGAACTAACGCATAAGATGCAGCAAGAAAACCAAAAAGGAAAACTTGTTACGTTAACTTTAAGAGATACAACGTTTCATAATGTGTGTCATAGTATGAATCTAAGTCAGTATGCGAATACGTATCCTATGATTTTTGGGGCTTGCAGGCAATTGTTAGAAGAATATTTTGAACCCATTGGCTATCGCTATATAGGTGTACATATTGGGTCTTTAAAAGATGTCAAACAGATTGTAGAACAGATTGATCTATTTGAAGCTCCACAAGAAAATACGGATTTTATATTGAATCGTCTGAATGAAAAAATGGATAGTAAATGTTTTATAAAGGCGAGTGATTTGTTGAAGAAGGAGGATGCCAGTTGAGTTTAACTTTAGATTATTTTATGGATGAAAACTTGAAGTTATATCAAGATAAAGAGCATTTTCGTTTTAATACGGATACGAAACTTTTAGCTAAATTTGTGCATTTAAAAAAGCAGGAGCGCATTTTAGATATTGGTACCAATAATGCGGCTTTACTCGTTTATTTTGATCAGTTTAATGTCAAAGAACTTGTGGGTGTTGAAATATTAGAACAGACTAGTAAGGTTGCTCAAAAGAATGCGGATATGTTTATCAAGCATCCTGTAAAAATTGTCAATCAGCCAATACAAAGGTATGAAGATGAATTGTTTGATGTGATTGTTTCCAATCCGCCATATTTTAAAATGGATGCCAATCAGCTTCCGGAACAATTAAATTTTCGCCATTTAGGAAGAATGGAAGAGAATTTGACTTTGGAACAATTGGTCTTTCATGCGAATCGATTATTGAAGAGTTATGGGCGCTTTTATATGGTGCATCGTCCGAATCGTTTAAATGAGATCAATAAGGTTTTGTATGCGAATCACTTTAATATTCGTAACTTGCAGTTTGCGTATGATCATCGTGACAACCAAGTAAAATCGGTGTTGATTGAAGCAATTAAAGAATCAAATTGTGATATGAAGGTATTAGAACCAATTTATATTTGATTTGTGTTATAATATTTTTATGGAATTAAAAGATGCATTTGAGGATTACCGCTTATATTTGAATGTTCTACAAAGAAAATCAAAGAAAACGCAACAATCGTATCTTCATGATATTGAGGTGTATTTAAATTTCTTAGGTAAAAGAAATATTTTGTTGTGCGAAAACATTTCTGTTTTGGATATCGAAGACTTTTTGAATGTCTATGCCGAAGATCACATTACCTCGAGTGTCAATCGTATGATTGCGAGTATTCATTCTTTTCATTTGCAGATATCGATTGCGCATCCTGAAGTCAAAGATGTATCTTTATTAATTCATGGGATGAAATCATCAAAGCATCTGCCTGTTTATTTGTCGGTGGATGAGGTTAAGAAATTTTTTTCATCTTTTCAAGACAATGAGATTGATCAATATAATAAAACGATATTAGTTGTATTATATTCTTGTGGTTTGCGTGTAAGTGAGCTTTGTGAGTTAAAGTTGAATGATGTGCATTTGTCAGAAGGTATCTTAAAGGTCAAAGGTAAAGGGGATAAGGAACGTGTGATTCCGATTTCTTCGTATTGTATTTCACAGATGAAATACTATTTAGATTCTATTCGTAGTGTTTGGGATGTAAAGAATGTTTCGTATTTTTTTGTGAATCGTTTAGCCCGTCGTTGTACTCGGCAATATGTGCATTTAATGATCAAAAATAAAGTAAATGAATTAAATTTGAACCCTAAAATCTCAGCGCATAGTTTCAGGCATTCGTTTGCGACACACCTTTTAGATGGGGATGCGGATCTTAGAATCGTGCAGGAGTTATTGGGACATTCAAATATTCAAACAACGCAGATTTATACGCATATTCAAGATCAGCGTTTAACAAGTGTATATGATCGTTGTTTTCAAAAAATAGAAAAACAAAAGGAGGAATAGTATATGTCATGTGAAGGTTGTCCTTCTCAAGGAAAATGTGGTAAGAACAGTGAAACATGTGGAATTCAATCGAATCCAGATAACCACATAAAAAATATTATCACTGTAATGTCTGGTAAGGGTGGTGTTGGCAAATCTACTGTTACAGTTATGTTGGCAAAGGCCATGGCAAAAAAAGGCTTAAAAGTTGGGATTATGGATGCGGATATTACAGGTCCTAGTATTCCTAGACTTTTAGCTTTGACAAACCAGCATGCGTATGGAAATGAAAAGCAGCAATTGATTCCAATTGAATCAAAAGAAGGTATTAAAGTTATGTCTTTAAACTTCTTGGTACAATCTGAATCTGATCCAGTTATCTGGCGTGGTCCAGTCATTGGTGGGGTTGTTAAACAATTCTATACAGATGTTGTTTGGGGTGATTTGGATGTCTTATTGATTGATATGCCTCCTGGAACTGGAGATGTTGCTCTAACAATTATGCAGTCCATTCCAGTGCAGGGTGTTGTGATGGTATCTACACCTCAGCCAATGGTAAGTATGATTGTAGAAAAAGCTTGTCACATGTGTGAGAAAATGGAAGTCAAAGTTCTTGGTATCATTGAAAATATGGCGTATTTGGAATGTCCAAATTGTCGTGAAAGAATTGAATTCTACAAGAAGGAAGATGTGGAAGCATTGTGTAATTCAACTTGTACAAAATTATATGGAACACTTCCTATGTTGGATTTGATTCGTGATATCAATGAATATGATGCATATTCTAAAGAACAACAAGAAAAAGTAGATGCGTATGTAAGTGATATTGCGACTGAAGTCTTAGAAGATATTGCCTAATGGAGTATGTACTTCATCGTAAGTCCAATTGTAAAAAAATAAAAATACGTGTAATCAAAGGAGTCGTTCAGGTGAGCGCTCCTTTCTATGTTTCTAAAAGGGAAATTGATGATTTTGTCAAAGAACAAGAAACTTGGATCAAGAATCAATTAAGCAAGTATACTGTTTCAAAAGAAAATGATAAGATTCCTTTATTGGGTAACGAATATAGATTACATTATATTGATCAACGAAAGTGTTATGTTGAAGATTATGATTTATATTTGTATCCAGATGCAATGTTGATTCAACTATTTTTGAAGCAGAATGCCCAAAAGTATATTGATCTTCGTTTTGAATTCTTTTGCGAACAATTGCACATAAAGGATATTTCTTTACAATATGGCTTTTATAAAAGTAAGTGGGGTAGCTGCACACCAAGTAAACATAAGATTTGTTTCAATGTGAATCTTATATTTATGCCTTTAGAATTTGTGGATGCGATCATTCTTCATGAATTAGCACATTTGTATCATTTGAATCATTCAAAAGAATTCTATGATTTACTTTGCACTTGGATGCCAAACTATAAAGAGATCATGAAGAAAAATAAAAAGAATCCAATCCCAAATTTGTATTAAAAAAGGGTAACCAAAATCATTTAGGGTTTTAGCGCAATCATTTGGGGTCTAGTTCGGGGTCTGTGAATATTCGTTAAAATTTCAAATTCAAAAGAGATGTAAATCTGTATGTTGGTACATGCAGAAATGCATCTTTTTTTTAGTTGTGTTTTTCTTACTGTGATTATTAAATTGTAGTTATATTTTTATATTATTTTTTCTTATTATATGATCC
>NZ_JAHQVB010000019.1 GCF_019052655.1 Holdemanella porci | reverse complement strand
GCTATTACGATAGTCCTTTTTGTCGTTCCTCATAATCAACAAATTGTGACAATTCTACAGTTTTTTCACATACCGCATTCCCCTGTTCCGAAGCCAAAATCTTAATATACAAAAAAAGGATGAATTCATTTATTCATCCTGCAACTAATCCATATTACAATCCATATGCACATTCCGACAACCATGAAACTAAATCCAATGAGTGCCAAAGCCATTCCTTCATGCTTTAAGCCATCTACTCCTACATATGCGTTTATTTTCCCCTTTAAAAGCAAGAAAACAGTTCCTGCAATCAAAAATAAATTCGCAACAAATGCAGGTGTAAATACACGATCCTTTTGATTCATAATAACATCCCCTTATTGTTACCGATGTATTATATCATTTCATTCCTTTATTAAACCTTAAATTTCTCTTAACTTTCTTAGCATTTGATTGTACAATAGATAAGAATAAAAGAAGGAAGGATTCTTATGCAAAACATTGATGAATTAGTTAATTTACACGAATGCCCTCTATGTGAAGGTGGTTCGATTCTAGAAGAAGAAGGAAACGGATTCTATGCGCAATGCATGGATTGTGGCTGCTATACAGTTCATGTTGATTATAAAAACGAAGAAGATCGTTTAGAAGCTGCTAAAAGAGCCGCTGAATTATTTAATACAGGTAAAGTATTAAAATCAAATCCTGGTGAATAAGAAAATGAGTGGAATTTTCCACTCAATTTTTTTATTTAACTGAATTTTGATCTAACCACTTACCTCGAACCATACGGATCAAGAATATAATACCTCTAAATACCAGTTCGAAAGTCATTGTAGCCCATACACCAATAACACCATATCGCTTTGTGAAAATAATAATTGGTAAAACACGCATTCCCCACATGCTCAACGCATTTAGAATAAAAGGACGTTTACTATCTCCAGCCCCACGTAATGCCCCCATTACTACAATACTAATCGCAAATAATGGTTCAGAAAAAGAAACAATTCTTAAGCACTCACTAGCTCCATCAATAACTCCTTGACTATTCGTTAGTGTTGAAGCCAAAAATGGGGCAAACACAAACATGATAACACTCATAAATATCACTAGAACAAAAGATAATAAGGTTGTTAAATACGCAAATCGTTTTGCCATATCCTTTCGATTGGCCCCAATACTTTGTCCAACCAATGTAGTTGCAGCACCACCAATTCCATAAGCTGGCAAATAACATAATCCTTCTGCTGAAACAGCCACATAATTAATAGCCACACTGATTGCACCCATTCCTGAAACGACACCCGTCATCACAACTTGAGCTAAGGATAGTGTCACTCTTTCAAGACCTGCTGGAATTGAAAGATTCACTACATTCTTCAAGATATCTTTATCAAATTTCCACGATTCATCACCTAGAAGTCGTAATGATTTTTCCTTTTTGACTACAATATACATTAAGATAAAGCCTACAACCAATTGCGCCATTCCCGTTCCTAGTGCAGCTCCGGCAACACCTAAATTTAGTATATAAATAAAGAAATAGTTAAAAATAACATCAAATACACACATTGAAATATTCATAAGACTTGGAAGCACGGCATTCCCTGAACATCTTAACATTCCTGAATGTAACATCGCCATCATATTAAATGGAACAAAAGCACCTACTATTGCCAAATATAAAGTGGCATCTCTACAAATTGATGGGTCTGCTCCCAATAATTTTGGCAAATAAAAACTGGATGCTACCACAACCAATGCCATACATAAACCAAAGATGATATTAAAGAGAATCGACTGACATACTACCTGTCTTGCCAATTTATTTTTACCAGCCCCTAAATATTGAGCTACCTGCACTGAAAAACCTAATACCGCAGCTGTACAAATTCCTCCAAAAAGCCATGTTGTACTGGCAACAACACCAATGGCTGCCGTAGCCTTATAACCTAGTGATCCAACCATAGCTGTATCAATATAACTCATGGCCGTTCCAACTAATTGTTCTAATATTGCAGGTACAGATAATAAAATGACGATTTTTAATTGATCTTTGAATTCTATTTTTTTATTTTCGCGCATCTGCGCCGTTATTTCCATCATGTTCATAAGATGATTATACAAAGAAAAAAGATGTATGTCACCATACACCTTTTAATCTTCTACCTCTTCACGCCACATTTTGGCTCCTAAATGAGCTAACTTTCCGTCCAAGTTATCATAACCACGATCAATATGATAAATATCATGGATTTCTGTCACACCATCAGCCATTAAAGCTGCGATGACAAGTCCAGCACCACAACGAAGATCTGTTGCAGTTACTTTAGAACCATGTAACTTTGTCTTTCCGTTGATAAACGCACTTGGTGTGTGTACATCAATGTCAGCACCCATCTTATTTAACTCTGCACAATGTTTGAAACGTTCTGTATAAATTGTTTCTGTTACTACAGATTGGCCTTCACATTGTGTTAATAATACAGTAAATGGTTGTTGAACATCTGTGGCAAAGCCTGGATATGGTTTTGTCAAGATTTCTGTACGTTTCAAAGGTTTATCTGTTTTAAATACATGAATAAAATCCGAACCAACTTCCATATTGATTCCCACTTCTTGAAGTTTCATAACAATGGCTTCCAAGTGTTGAGGAATAATATTTTCGATGCGCATGTCATTGGCTATAGCAGCTGCCATAATCACATAAGTTGCTGCTTCAATACGATCTGGAATGATTTCATGAATACAGCCTTTTAAATATTCAACACCATCAATCACAAGAGTACTTGTCCCCATACCATGAATTCTAGCACCCATTTTATTTAATAATGTTGCGATATCAATAATTTCAGGCTCACGCGCGGCATTTTCAATAACCGTTCTACCTTTTGCGTAAACAGCTGCCATCATAATGTTGATTGTAGCTCCTACACTCGAAATATCTAAGAAAATATTTGTTCCTTTTAATTCTTTCGCATCCAATATATAACATCCATTTTCATATTGAATATTTGCACCCAAAGCCTCAAACCCTTTTAAGTGCAAATCAATAGGTCTAGGACCCAAGTAACATCCACCAGGCATCTTAATTTCTGCATGACCAAATTTTCCTAACAAAGCTCCCATAAAGTAGTAGCTTGCTCTTAATTTTGAAACAGCCTTAGATACCATAGGAATATTTTCCATATGAGTAGGATCTATATATAATGTTTCTTCATCTCGTTTTTCAACATAAACACCAAGTTCATTTAATAAAACGATCAAAGACTGTACATCTGAAATATTAGGTACACCATAAATTGTAACCGGCTCATTTCCTAAAACACATGCTGGAATTAAAGCCACAGTCGCATTCTTTGAACCACTAATACGTACTGTTCCATTTAAATCATGTCCACCTTCAATTTTAATGACTTTTTCCATTCATTTTCCCCCATTTCAAGGTAATGCCTATCTATTATAGCCTATTCAATCCGGATAATCTAGAAAAATATTGTAAATTCCAAAAGCCATCTATTTTAAATGTTTTTCCATCCAATTTGTGATTTCATTTAAACGACGCAAACGATGTTGAGGAAGTCCCGTACGTGATAAATCATGATTTTCACCATGGAACAAGCACATGCGAGCTTCAATATTCTGATCTAATAAAGCATTCAACATTTGTAGGCCTTCACAAAGTGGACAACGATAATCCTCATCAGAGTGAATAAACAATGTTGGTGTTTTCACATTACGTGCATATTTCAATGGTGAATGCCACCACAATTTTTCTGGATTTTCATCATATGTAGCAGATTGTTGATCTTGTGCAAAGTATGGTCCAATATCACTTGTCTGAGAGAATGAGATCCAGTTGGCAATACTTCTTTGACTAGCAGCACACGCAAAACGATCCGTATGACCAATGATCCAGTTTGTCATAAATCCACCATAGCTTCCTCCAGTTACACCAACTCTGCTTGAATCAATTTGAGGATATGTTTCTAAGACTTTATCTGTAAACTGCATCAATTCGTCATAATCAATCGTACCATATTTTCCACGAATGTCCATAAACTCGTTGCCACGTCCATCTGAACCATGAATATTACAGAAGAATACAAAGTATCCCTTACTTGCCCACACTTGCATTTCATGATAGAACACTTTTCCATATACTGTTTTAGGTCCACCATGAATATCTAAAATAGCCGGATATTTTTTTGTTTCATCATAATCTTTAGGCAATAATACCCATCCTGTTAAATCTTCACTAAAATTAACTTCTACAGGATCTGCCACATATGTATCTTCCATTTTATTAAAATCAGATAATTGAACGGCTTTACCATCTACAACTTTATACAATTGTTGAAGACTTGCCACATCAGCTCCAATAAAATATAATGTGTCATCTTCAAATGCGAAAGATTGAATTGTTCCTGGCCATTCAAATACAAGTTCAATAGTTCCATTTTCTAATTTATACAAATTATTGTGATCATAGATCGTAGAAACAAAATATAACGCATCTTTATTTACTAGAGTCGCATTACCTGCAACTAAAGCACAATCTGTACCTACACTGTTTCCAACACATTCTTGCCAATCAGCAATTAAATTAAAGTCTTGATCAAAGAATTTTGGATTCTCATTCAAACCATATTTTTCATGTGTGCTTGCGATAAGAACCAATTTACCATCCACAAAATCAAAACTTTGAATACTTCTTTCCTTAGCATCTACAACTGTACTTACAGACCCATCATATTTATAAAGATTTTCATATAAAGCTTGTTTTCTTGTCCAATTTTGTCCTGTATAATACAAAGCACCATCATGAATCTTTGCGTTTGACACATCAAAAGTACCTTCTGTAACACAAACAAGTTCTTTTGTGTCTAAATCATATGTATATAAATGTGTACGATGTTTATTGGTGATTCCCTGACCATTCATATAGAAAGGAATCTCATCAAACACTTCATAATCACTTTCTTCTTCAACAAGTTTTTCTTTAGTCATCAAAACCAAAGTATTCTCGTTTAAATATCCCAAAACATTCATTCCTGGTTTATCAAAGCGAGCAATTTCTTTGGCTTCTCCACCATTTAATGATAAACGATATAAAGAAGTAGATTTTTCAATATTTTTACGATTTCCACAGAATAGAACCGAATTTTCATTTTCGATATAAAACCCTGCTTCTTTTCCAAAAGAAGTTAAATCATATACTTTATCGTCCTTTACGCATTTTAAAGTATATTCATAAGCATTTTCTTTTTCTGCTACTACTCCATCAACAAAAACTTTTACTTCATCTTTCACTTTTAAATTTCCATAAAAGTGATAAGACAATAAATCATTAATTTCAACTGACTTCATGTATTTTCCCTCCAAATTATGCAAAAAGCAGGCTTAAAGCCTGCTTTATTTAAAAACTTTAATTATTCAGCTTTTCCAGCAGAACCAAAGAAGTTTTCCATCATTTCTTTACATAATGCTGTGATTGCATCAGCACCTGGTTTTAATAATTTACGTGGATCGTATCCTTTTCCTTCTTGGTCTTTTCCAGCTTCGATGTATTTACGAGTTGCTTCAGCAAATACTAACTGACATTCAGTATTAACGTTAACTTTAGAAACACCTAATGTGATAGCTTTTTGAACTTGTTCACGAGGAATTCCTGAACCACCGTGTAATACTAATGGTTTTCCGTTTGTTGCGTTTTGGATTTCTCCTAAACGATCAAAGTTTAATCCAGCCCAGTTTGCAGGATATTTACCGTGGATATTTCCGATACCAGCTGCTAAGAAGTCTACACCTAAGTCAGCGATAGTTTTACATTCTTCAGGGTCAGCTAATTCACCAGCAGATACGACACCGTCTTCTTCTCCACCGATTCCACCAACTTCACATTCAATTGATAATCCTTTTGAGTGTGCTAAGGCGATCATTTCTTTTGATTTTTCTAAGTTTTCTTCAAATGCATAGTGAGAACCATCGAACATTACAGAAGTAAATCCTGCTTCGATAGCAGCTTTTGCACCTTCATATGAACCGTGGTCCAAGTGTAAAGCTACAGGAACTGTAATTCCCATTGCATCGTGGATTTCTTTTACCATAGCAGCAACTGTTTTGAAACCACACATGTATTTAGCAGCACCTTCAGATACTCCTAACATAACTGGTGATTTAGCTTCTTCAGCAGCAGCTAAGATAGCTTTTGTCCATTCCAAGTTATTGATGTTGAAAGCACCAATCGCATAGTGCCCTTCGTGAGCTTTGTTGATCATTTCAGTAGCAGATACTAACATTACTCTATTCCTCCTTTAAACATTTCTGTCATAACTATTCTACTCCATAACGCCTAATTTGAAAAGTGAAATTATTAACTAACGACGTGATTTTCCGGATAATTCAACAGGTTTGGACAAAGTACGAATTCTTTCTAGAATTCTTAGACTCGCAATTGTATTATTCGGTTTATTCACAAGACGATACTGCTGTTCTAATTCTTCCATTGAATAATTTGATGTAAAGTATGTTTTCATTCCTTTATTCATACGCTCATCTAAAACAGGAAGTAAGATTTCATCTCGCGTCCATTGCGTAATACTTTCAGCTCCAATATCATCTAAAACCAAAACATCACTGTAGCGTAAATGGTTCATCACTCTTTGACGATATTCATTATCTGTCATAAACTGTTTCAATTCCTGAATTAATAATGGAACCTGTACAAAAGAAACACTCTTATTATTTTTGGCATAGTAATTACAGATTCCTTTCATTAAATAAGACTTTCCAGTCCCTGGATTTCCATATAAATACACACCTTGATTTAGTGGTATACTACTCACACTTTGGGTATAAGCTGTCATATAATCTTTTTCTTTGGCAGCACTTAAAAAGCAGGCATCATTTAAATCGATTAAATAATCATTTAAAGACATATGAGAAAAGCGAAATTTACTTTGATGAGCCAATTGCTGATCTCTTTTTTGTTCATACTGACAAGAAGCATAATATTCATTCAAGAAACCAGAATCGTCAATTTTTAATTTTGTAGCTTTACCACGAATCTTCTGTACACAATAATCCAATCCTTTACAGTTTCTACATGCGCTCACACTCTTGATCCACTGCAACAAAACGCCACTATTTTCTTCTACAAAAGATGCATCTAAATGATTCTGTTCAAGAAATATTTGAATCCATTCATTCTCTTTTAAACGAGCAATATTCTTTTGTCTTTCCATCATTTGCTCTTCTGAAAGTTTAATATTTAAATTCACTACAACTTACCTTCTTTCAACATCTTTTGAAGTTCTAACATCTCCTGTTGGATTTGCGTATCTGATTTTTCTTCCTTTTGCGTATAGAACTTCTCATCAAGTACAACCTTTTCTTCTTTTTTCTCTCTTTTATTTTCTGTTGGCGCTTGGTTGATAATTTCCAATGCTTTCTTCCTAGAATCCACGCCCAGGCGAACCCAGCTTGCCGCAACTTTTTCAACGTAATTTCGAGAAAATTGTTGATGTGTTTGATGTAAAGTATATTCAATCAAAGTATTCACAACTTCAACTGAAAGCTGGAATTGTGTGCATAAACGTTCAATCAATGCCTGATCCGATTTCACAACAGGAATACCATTTTGTTTATTCTGCAAAAATTTAACAGGTGGCATCTGATATGGATCTTTACTTGTTTCCATAACCTTACGATTACGCATAACCATCTCTTTTAATTTGTCCAAATCAAATACATGTGTTGAAGGATTAATACTTCTTTGCACGTATCTACGCATATCTTTGGCATCAATTCCATATATTTGTGCCATCTGTGCAATACGATCTAAATTTTCATTAGTTCGATAACGTACCGGAAAAACACGATCCATCCCTTTGAAGAGTGTTGCAAAATCAAAATTATATTTTTGGTTGATTGTCGGTTTCACCTTTTCGTACGCAATCTCTTTAGATTCGTTCCACGAATCTAAAATTGAAACATCCAAAGAACTTTCTACTTTGGTATATACAGAAGAAATCGTCTTATCTTTATGAAGCATTGCCTTTATTTTATCAAAACACTTTGATCCTACACTTGCCAAATACAATCTTGAATACGTATCGTGACATAAAAATTTATCTGGTAATAATGGAGCATACAATAAAATCAACATGTCATCTTCATGAACATAGGTTTCAATTAAATGATATTGCTCTAAATAATTTCGTGCCTTATCAAATTGTGAAGCATTTATATTCAACAGTAAATATACGTCTTCTAATTCAACAGAATTTTGAATAGAACCTAAAAATTCATATAGACAAATTGAACTTTTCCCCATCAAAGGACCATACAACAAATGCAAAGATTGTCTTTGTTCAACAGATAAATGTTCTATGCAACGCACTTCAATCGCCATGTACCTTCTCCTCTTTTAATGCTTCTTCTATTTGTTTATGCAACTGTTCTACCGTACCATTATTTTGCAGTACAATATCACTTTTTGCCATCTTCTCTTCCGGATTCATCTGTGATACAAGTCTTGCCAAAGCTTGTTCCCTAGTAAAATTGCGATAGGTTTGTAGGCGCGATAAGGCTACATCTAAATCAGCCACAACGCACCATATTGAGTCAAAATGATCTTGTGCAGAAATCTCAAATAAAATTGGCATTTCCACAAAGACAATCGAACTCTCTTGTTCATAAATCCATTTATGCATCTGTTCAAAAATCAAAGGATGCAAGATGGCTTCCACTTGTTTTCTATGTTCTGCCTTAGAAAACATATATGAAGCTAAACTTTCCTTAATGATTTGTCCATTTGAATCCAATTCAACAATACGCAAATCATTTAATTTCTGATAACCCAAATTTCCCTTTTTTAATAAATCCGCATTAACCTGATCGCAATCTAAAACAGGATATTTTTTTCTTAAATATCGAGAAATCTCACTCTTTCCTGAACCCATAGATCCAGTGATTCCTATTACTTTCTTTTTTGACAATTTGGACATAGATAAGTCCCCCTTTGTGATACAGTTAATTTTTTAATAGCATGATGACACACTTTACATTGTGTTTGATCATGTACATTCAAATAGAGTTGAAAACGTCCCGTTACCCCTAAACTTGAGGTATAAGAACGAATGGTTGTTCCGCCAAAACGTGTAGCTCCCTGCAAGATTCGCTTTGTCTGAAAAACTATTTTCTCACAATCTTTCTTTGAAAGCTTTGAGGCACGGCTTCTTGGATCTAATCCTGAGGCAAAACATATCTCATCCGCATAAATATTTCCAACACCTGCCATAATCGATTGATCTAACAGGCAGGATTTCAAATTTCGTTTTAACGAATGAACACAGGTATAGAAATACATTCCATTCACTCTTTCATCCATATAATCATATCCAACATTTTTAAAACAAGGATATGCATGAATATCTTCTTTTTTAGGATACAAATACATTCTTCCAAATTTTCTTGTATCATGATACGACATATAGGTTCCACTATTTAATTTAAACACTATATGAATATGTTTATTCTCACAAAGCATATTATAAAGATAAAATTTACCTTCCATTCTTAAGTGAACAACTAGATCATAGTCATCCAGACCAAAAATCAAATATTTTCCAAGTCGATTAAATGAATGGAATGTTTGCCCAATTAATTGATTTTTAAAAGTTTCTACTTCTACATTATCAATAATCTTAGGATAATATATCAATACATCTTCAATTGAAACATCTTTAATTTGTGTTTCCAACGTACTTAATACGGTTTGTACTTCTGGTGCTTCCGGCATTATTTTGCCTCATACCATGACTTTCCAACACTAATACTTGCCTTTAATGGAACCTTTAATTCCATTGCACTTTCCATTGTTTCTTTAACAAGTTTTTGCATCAAGTCCAATTCTTCATCTGGCACCAAGAAAATCAATTCATCATGGATTTGAAGAAGCATTTTTGATTTTACATTAGCATCCTTTAAAGCTTGATCCATTTTCAACATCGCAATCTTGATCAAATCGGCTGCACTACCTTGAATTGGTGCATTCATGGCAGCTCGCTTACCGAATTCTCGTGTCATAAAATTCTTATCGTTGATTTCAGGAATCTCTCTTCTTCTGTGGAATAATGTTTCGACATATCCATGTTCTTTACAGAAATCAATCAATTGATTCATATATTCGTGAATCTGAGGATAACTTTCAAAGTACATCTTCATAAATTCACCCGCTTCTTTTCGTGTGATATTTAATTGTGAAGATAAACCAAATTCAGTTTGTCCATATACAATACCAAAGTTAACTGTCTTGGCAATTCTTCTTTTATGTTCATCTACCTCTTCTGGTGAACACCCAAAAATTAAAGTTGCCGTTTTTGTATGAATATCCAAACCCTCATTAAACGCTTTTATCATGTGATCCTCATTGGCCATATGTGCCAACATTCTTAATTCAATCTGCGAATAATCAGCAGACAATAAGTGATAGCCATCTTCGGCGACAAACGCCTTACGAATTTCTTTACCTAACTCATCTCGAATACTAATATTTTGTAAGTTTGGTTCACTACTTGAAAGTCTTCCAGTTTGTGTCATTGTCTGATTAAAAGAAGTATGAATCTTTTGATCCGAACGAATATGTTTTTTCAAGCCATCAATATATGTACTGGATACCTTCGCAATTTTTCGATACTCAAGAATATCATCAATGATTGGATGTTTTCCACGAAGCTTCTCTAATACATCTGCGGATGTTGAACGTTTTTTTCCACCTGAACTTAAATTCAACTCATCAAATAAGACATTCGCCAATTGTTTTGGTGAATTGATATTAAAAATCATACCTGCATGTGAGTAGATTTTTTGAGCAAGAGCATCCAATTTCTCGTTTAATGAAGCTCCATACTCATCTAAAAAACTTTCTTGAATCGAAATACCTTCTTGTTCCATTGAAAACAAGACATGTGTTAATGGCATTTCAATATCTTCATATAAAGACAATACATTTTCTTCTTTTAAAGAAGCACGAAGCTTATCCTTTTTTTCATATAGTTGCTGAGTCAAGCTATGATAGATTGCCTTTTCTCTTTCCAAACTATAAGCAGGAGACTCTTTTGTCTTCTTAGATACATCATGGAAAGATTCTGGAAGGTGAATTTGAAGTGCTTCTAAGACTGCATCACTATCTGTTGCGGTAGAATTCAATAAGAATCCAGCAATATGCAAGTCATTACTAAAAGTATTCCATTTAAATCCATAGCGATCTAATAGATGCATCATTTCCTTTGTATCCCATGTACTCATTTCTTTTGTTTCCAACAATGTTTTAAAATTTGTATCCTCTAATGCGTTTTCTACTGAAATATAATAAACAGTTTTATCTTTTGGAATCATAAAACCATACAATTTTTGATCTAAATAAGGCTCTTGAGTACATACTGGCATAACCATAACGTCATCCATATTTTCAAATTCAAAATGGTCCACTTCTTTTAAAGGCCATTTTTCCTCTTTAGTCTGTTTAGTACGATTTACCAATGATCGCATTTCATATTTCTCATAGAATGCATTCACATTATCTTGAATTCCTGTAAACTCACAATCGCATAATTCAAATGGCAATTCCATCTTTGTATAAATAGTAGCCAATTCTAAAGACATGAAGGCATTATCTTTATCTTTTTCTAGCTTTTCTTTTAATTTCCCTTTTACCTCATCAATATGAGCATAAACATTTTTTACAGTGGAATATTGATTCAATAAACGCAAGGCTGTCTTTTCACCAACACCGGTTACGCCTGGAATATTATCGGCAGTATCACCCATTAATCCTTTCATATCAATAACTTGACTTGGAGTAATTCCATACGTATCCATTAAATTTTGTTCGTCCATTAGATCCATTTCACTTAAGCCCTTTTTCATCAAAAGAACATGTGTACTTGAATCAATCAACTGTAATAAATCACGATCACTAGTCAGAATTGTAGTTTGAACATCTTTGCAGCATTTGGCCATACTTCCAATAATGTCATCAGCTTCATAGCCTTCTTGTTCATAACGTTTGATTCCAGCCGCATCCAAGTATTCTCTAACAATTGGAAATTGTACAATCAATTCTTCATCCAATGGTTTTCGTGTTCCTTTATACGCTTCAAATTGTTTGTGCCTAAACGTAGGTTTTCCTGCATCCCAAGCCACTAAAATCTTATCTGGTTCAATAATATCAATTGCCTTGTTCAACATCATCACAAAGCCATAAACCGCATTGGTTGGAATGCCATTGGATGTAGTCATTCTATGTGTATATAACGTTGCATAATATGCACGAAATAGCATGGAGTTTCCATCTAATAATAATAGTTTTTTCATACGCGTACCTCTTTTCTTCTATTTTAACATATATGAAAAGAAGGAAACGAATCCCTGACTCATTTCCTTCGAATATTTTGCATTTTCAACTTTTCCATCCGCTTAAATCGAATATCTTTGATTGTCGCATATCGCATGAATACTGTAATAATATAGATCAACACGAATATAACCACACCATTAAAAATCAAAGTCAAAGCTTCAATGTGAATAAACCATTTCACAAAGCTCATTGTGAGATATCCGAAGATCTTTGCGCCAAAAAAACAAATTAAATCATTCGCAAACATCATTAGGAATACAATACCGAATTGTACCCAGTGATCTTGATCCATCGCTTCTTGAAAAAAGCCAATAGCCCAGCCAAACAAGCCAAACAAAAGCATCTTAACAAGCCAGTCTGAAGTAAAAAACATTCCCACACAAAGGCCACATAAACAAGCATATAGAAACCGATTTAAACTTCTTTCATGAAACACTACTAATAGACATCCACAAAAACATAGATGGCTAACTAAAGATAGTGAGGAATATGTAAAATCAACGCCAAACAAAGAAGCAATCAATTGATCTAACATCGCTAAAATGGCTAAGAAAATAAATGAATAACGTTCCTTATTTATCATTTACTCTCCTCTTTTCCAATCACAAGACAATAGTCAAAACTTTTCATATTGGATACAGGTGATACATAGACAGTTGAAATAATGGAGTCATCATTTAAAGATACATCTTTTACTTCACCTATCAAAATTCCACTCGGATAGTTTCCACCTTTACCACTTGTCGCAACTTTTTGTCCTTTTGTGACAATCGCATCATTGTCAAACAAAGATACTCGATATGCCTTTTTTTCTGTATCATACGATTGTAAAACACCTTCTACACTTGTACCATCTTCCAAAGACATCTTTATCGCAATATCATTACTTAAATGCTGGCTTGTCAACAATTGTACAGTGCTCGTCATTGTTTGAACACTTTCTACCAAGCCAATGGCACCATCACTTGTTGCCACAAGCATATTCTTTTCTACCCCTTGTTTTTTGCCAGCTGAAATTGTCACTGTCTGCAACCACGAATCACTTGAACGTTCTAAAACAGATACACTAATTGTTTTAGCATCTCCAAATCCGCCTTTCATTTCAAGCAACCCTTCAAGTTGTTTATTTTTATTTCTTTCATCTTCATATGCCGTCTGATAATTCTTTTGTTCTGCCAATTGTTTTGACAAATATTCATTATCATCATAAGCATGCCAAAGATTCGCAAAATCATTAACTGCATTTCCGATTGAAGACAACGGATATTGAATTAATCCATATTTTAAGTATGTCCATGCACTATATCCAATATTCGTGATGGAGTTTTGTCTTAAGCCAAACATTGCACATGCTAGTATACATAAAACGACAATTGTCGTAAGTAATCTTTTTTGAATTCGAGTAAATTTACGCATAATATCCCCCAAACTAACTTATATTATAGCGATAAAGCCTCCTTCTTTCAATCGAGATATTTATGCTCTTTAAATGAATAATATTGATTTTGTCCTACAATAATATGATCAATTAAATTCACTCCCATTGTCATTGCGACATGAACCATTTTATAAGTTACCTCAAAATCTGCTTTGGATGGTGTACAATCACCAGAAGGATGATTATGGGCAAGTAAAACGGAGTTTGCGTTTTGAAGAAAAGCCTCTTTAAACACTTCTCTAGGATGTACTACACTTTCATTCAACGTTCCCTTAAACAAAACACGATGAGAAATGAGTTTACTTTTTGTATCTAAATACAGAGCAATAAAACATTCTTGTGGCATAGAGCCATACTCAAATTCAAACCATTCAATCACATCTTCAGGTCTCATAATGGAGGCATGATACACCTTTGATCTAATGACACGTTTACTGAGTTCCACACTTGCCAGAAGCTGTAAAGCTTTAACTTCTCGTATTCCTTGAATCTGCATCAGTGTATTTACATGCATTGACATTAATTTTGATAAACCTTCACTTTCTTTCAATACATCGGATGCAATTTCGAATACAGAACGATTTTTATTCCCGCTTTGAAGAATCAAGGCAACCAACTCTAAATCGCTCAAGGATTCTAAGCCATAGCGTAGCGCTTTTTCTCGTGGGCGCTGTTCCACTTCCATCTCTTTTACCTTCATATACTCTTATACGAAAAAAAATACACTTTTTTTAATTTATTTTGTTTTTTTACTTGCAAAGTACAGAATCACATGGTATATTATTTAAGCGTCAAGCAAACATGGCGGTTGTGGTGAAGTTGGTTAACACAGCGGATTGTGGCTCCGTCACTCGCGCGTTCGAATCGCGTCAGCCGCCCCACTAAGATTTTTAAGCTTCGAGAAATCGGAGCTTTTTCTTTACTTTTTTTTGAATTGTTTGTATATTAGGGACATGAAAAAATTATTATTGATTCTTTTAAGCTTAACGCTATGTGCCTGTCAATCGCAGACAAAATACACAGCTTCATCTTCAAAAAAAGCTTGTGATGTCACAAGCGAAGAAGAAACGTGTAATTCAAAAGATGATACAAAGACAACATTCAATGAAATCAGCTTTGATGAAGCCATTCAATATTTCACGCAAGAAAAATCGGGTGTTTTATATTTCGAATTTTCAAGTTGTCCTTGGTGCAAAGAAGCTAAACCCATTTTAAAGAAAGTCGCAAAAGACAATGGAATCGACATCCAATATGTAAAAGTAAGAGACGAAGAAAAGAATCGTCTTTATACAGATGAGCAAAAAGCGATTATTGAACCATATATCCAAGATTATATGTCAAATAACGATGAAGGTATTCTAACCTTATATGTTCCTCTAGTGTTGGTTGTAAAGAATGGAAAAGCCATTGATGGACATGAAGGAACATTAGAAAGTCATGATGCGACCGAAAGAAAAATGACAGATGACGAAAAAAAAGAATTAACACAAATCTATACAAAATTAATGGGTGAAGCAAAATAGCTTCACTCTTATTTTTTACGTATCTTGATTTGATCATCCAAGCTCAAATGTCCAATCAACAAACTAGAATTTATATCATGCATCTTATAGTTTGACACAATTTGTTTCGAATCAAAATTGGCGTAACAATATTTGCAGCCATGTAAACAAGAATTATAAGCTCCTATATCCACCATATTTACGCAATGGCAGTCTCTTGCCTTCCACTCTTTAAAGAGCTTGCCAGTTCTTTCAAAGGCATATTTAATGCTGACGCAACAATCGTTTTCATCACCAATATGATATTTATTTTCCATGCAACTCACAACTTTTATATCATTCTTTTCAAAAGCTTCTTTTAATTTAAGATATTCCTCATTAAAGGGTTCATGATAATCCAAATGATTATTTCGAACATTTTTATAATCATCCACAAAAGAGACAATCACTTTAGATACATATCCTTTTAACATTTTACATAATTTATTAAAGGCACGAATATGATAATCAACATTATATTTGGAATTCAAAAGGATTGGATCATATCGCACACATACATTTTCTTTGCCTAAATAGGATGATAGCTTTTTAATGCATTCAATGACTTGTTTCTTATCTGGAACATTAGGCTCTATATCTTTAAAGTATCCGGTGATAGTGACTTGTAGTTGAATGGGCACAGGAAATAAATGAATCGCATCTAACAATGGCAATGGATTTTTTGTACAAAATACAATCATATCTACATCAGATACAAAGATACGACTGACAAGTTTTGGATTAAAAGGGTTTCTTACATCAAAATATCCTTCATTCCATCGGTTCACAAACCAATCCATATAATATGCTACAATATCTGTTCTTCCACTCGCATTAATAATCATAGTTTTATTAAACTAAGAAACAAAATAATAGTCAATATAAAGAAAAAAAGTCATCCTAAGATGACTTAAATTTCTAAATGGCGGTCCAGATGGGACTCGAACCCACGATCTCCTCCGTGACAGGGAGGCATGTTAACCACTACACCACTGGACCAATATTTAATTTTAAATGGAGCAGATGAGGGGAATTGAACCCCCGTATCAGCCTTGGCAAGGCTGTGTTCTACCATTGAACTACATCTGCATGAATGGCGGTCCAGATGGGACTCGAACCCACGATCTCCTCCGTGACAGGGAGGCATGTTAACCACTACACCACTGGACCAATATTTAATTTTAAATGGAGCAGATGAGGGGAATTGAACCCCCGTATCAGCCTTGGCAAGGCTGTGTTCTACCATTGAACTACATCTGCATGAATGGCGGTCCAGATGGGACTCGAACCCACGATCTCCTCCGTGACAGGGAGGCATGTTAACCACTACACCACTGGACCATAATTTTCTAAAAATAAGATGGCGGAGAAGGAGAGATTTGAACTCTCGCGCCAGTTTCCCGACCTATACCCTTAGCAGGGGCACCTCTTCAGCCACTTGAGTACTTCTCCAAGAATATTTCCAGAATACTTATTTTTTTAGAACAACCTACGTTATCCGTAACGCCTGTTTATAATAACATGGATAAAAACTTATTGCAAGTATTTTTTTTAAAAAAGATAAAAAAATTTAGAGGCCAATTTTTGACCTCTAAACTCTTACTTTCCAAACAATGTTTTGTTGTCTACTTCAGCTTTAAATTTAGCTAAAGCTTCATCTAAAGATAATGTAACACTTTCCTTTTTACCACTCTGACGAATTGTAACTGTATTATTTTCTTGCTCTCCATCACCAACTACGATTTGGTAAGTAACCTTTTGTAGCTGCGCTTCACGGACACGGTAACCCAATTTTTCATTACGAGAATCTACTGTTGCACGCATTCCTAATGCCGTTAATGCATCACATACTTTATTTGCGTATTCAACATGTTTTTCGTGGTGTACTGGAATTACAACAAATTGACGTGGAGCTAGCCATAATGGGAAGTGTCCACCAAAGTGTTCGATCAAGATACCAATGAAACGTTCAACTGATCCATAAACTACACGGTGTAACATAATTGGAGTTTTCTTTGTTCCATCTGCATCTACATATTTACATTCGAATCTTTCAGGCAAGTTCATATCCAACTGTACAGTACCACATTGCCATACACGTCCTAAGCTATCTTTGATATGGATATCCAATTTAGGTCCATAGAATGCACCATCTCCAGGATTTACTTTATATTCTTTACCTGCATGAACACAAGCTTGTGCCAATGCTTTTTCTGAAGCATCCCAAATTTCTTCAGATCCAATATATCCACTTTCTGGACGTGTTGATAATTCAATTTCATATGGTAAACCAAATACTGAATAAATACGATCTACCAATTGTAATACTTTTTTAACTTCTTCTTCCAATTGATCAGGAGTTACAAATAAGTGCGCATCATCTTGTGTGAATGTACGCACACGGAACAATCCATTCAATGCACCACTTGCTTCGTGACGGTGTACTTGTCCTAATTCCCCTAAACGCAATGGTAAGTCTTTATATGAGTGTAAAGTTGAGTTATATACTAATAATGCACCCGGACAATTCATTGGTTTGATTGCGAATTCACGATCATCAACCATTGAAGTGTACATATTGTCTTTATAATGATCCCAGTGTCCACTCAATTCCCACAATTCTTTTGACATCATAATTGGAGTCTTAATGAATTGGTATCCTTCTTTTGTATGTTCTTGGTACCAGTATTGTTCCAAGATGTTACGTAAAATCATTCCATCTGGCAAGTAGATAGGCATACCTGGTGCAAATTCACTAATTGTGAATAAGCCCATTTCTTTCCCTAATTTCTTGTGGTCACGTTTTTTAGCTTCTTCTAAAGCTTCTAAGTGAGCTTCCAATTCTTCTTTTGTATCGAAACAAATACCATAAACACGTTGAAGCATTTTATTGTTGGCATCACCTTTCCAGTAAGCACCAGAATGTTTCAATAATTTAAAGTTTTTACACTTCTTAACAGTCTCAACGTGAGGTCCACGACATAAGTCCGCAAATTCACCTTGACGATAGATTGTGATATTTCCATCCTCTAATCCATTGATCAAATCCACTTTATAAGGATCATCCTTGAACATTTCTAAAGCATCTTCTTTAGAGATTTCTTCACGAACAATTCTCTTTCCGTCTTTGGCAATTTTCTTCATTTCTTTTTCGATTTTCGCCAAATCCTCTTCTTTTAATTTTACATCCCCTAAATCCATATCGTAGTAGAAACCCTCAGAAATAACAGGTCCTACCCAAAATTTAGCATTTGGATATAAACGCTTAACAGCTTGAGCCATCATATGAGCACATGAGTGGTTCAACATAGATAAATGTTCATTTTCTAATACATTCACTAATTCCATTTTACTTTCCTCCATTTTTCCATATAAAAAGCGACAGCCATCAAAGGACGTCTGTCGCACGCGGTACCACCTTTGTTTATACAATTACTGTATACACCTCAAACCTTTTAACGCAAGAATTACGGCACACTTTTTCAAGGGCAATTCAAAGGGAGTAAATACATACATTCGCAAAGTGTTTTCACCAACCACACTCTCTCTACATTTGAATGGAATGTATTCATATCCTTATCACTATTGTTGCCTAGATTATAGACCGAAATACGAGGTGTGTCAAAAGAAAAACTCAAGAATTAATGGCAATGTCCACCACACGAATGACTTTCGCCAGATTCATGTTTTGTACAAGTCACATCGGTTGTGAATTCTAGTTGCCCACTTAAATATTTTTTAACAGCCTCATCTGCATTTCCGGTCACTCCACCAAAAGAATGAATCCCAAAACTAGCCAATGCAGTTTTAGCCCCTTGTCCAATACCACCACAAAGTACAATGTTTACATTTTGTTCTTTTAGAGCATTCGAAACACTAACGTGTCCATGTCCTTCGACTGTAATCACTTCACTCTTAATAATTTCATTATGATCGGTTTCATAGATTTTAAATTCTGAGCTATGCCCAAAATGTTGGAACACTTCTCCATCTTTATAACTGACTGCAATTCTCATACTATACCTTCTTTCTTATTTATTATACATCAAAAATACATCACGATAAATTAAAACACCCTTTAAATAAGGGCGTTGATTGTCTTTGGTGGAGATGAGGAGAATCGAACTCCTGTCTAAGCAAAGTCCCACGAGACAGCGTTTACAGCTTTTTCCATCTAGTTATCCAAAAGTTTCGGATGGAATCAAAAATTCTTTTGGGTTAGCTATAGTTGATTCAAGACAAGCAGCTAGCCAATGCTTATTTCTATCTTCTTTTCTTTAACACTCAGTCTGAAATAAGAAAGCGAAATTTCAGAAAGGGGCTGCAAAGCCAAACGTAGGCAATAAAATTAAGCAGCGAAAGCCATGCTTTGGTTCATACCAAATACATTAGCAAGTTTATTTTTAGCAATTAATTTAAGTTGGTTATTACACGTATCCTTCGTGGCTGTGGCTGAATCCAAACATTTACTCATCGAATGCCTGAACATCCCCAAGGAACATCAGTATAATCTATTAATACTGATTTTTCAAGGCCTTTTGAATCTCTCTTTGCGCATCCTTCGCCTTTTGAGACTCACGCTTATCATGAAGATTTTTACCTTTCGCCAAAGAAATTTCTAACTTTGCCAAACCTTTATACAAATAAATTCTCACAGGTACAACCGTATACCCTTTAACACGCGCAGATTGCTCCAATTTTTGAATTTCCTGCTTATGCATTAAGAGCTTGCGATCACGCGTTTCATCATGATTAAATCGGTTTCCAAATTCATAAGGAGAAATATGCATACCTTTAATAAAAGCTTCCCCTTTTTGAAAACTGATATAGCTGTCCTTTAATTGAACTTTTCCTCTTCGAATACTTTTAATTTCTGTTCCCTGAAGCACTAAACCTGCTTCAAAACGATCATACAACTCATATTCATGTCTTGCCTTACGATTTTCGGCTATTGTCTTTTGATTTTGATTCATTCTAAAACCACCTCTACTCCATCACAATCTTGCATTACAGACTGGACAAATTGTTGCACCCACTCTTTTGAAAGATCATAATTCGAAGCTAAATTATGTGTTTGTGCAAGCGAATCATTGTAATCTTCGATTGGGTAAGTCTTCCATGCATTATACCCTACATCAAACCATGTAATCAATGGAATAAATTTAGTATCTGTAAAAGAAGTCTTTTTTGTATCTGGATCATAGTTCAGTGTGAAGCTAGCCATTCCACCAACCATAGTAATATCCATATCCTGGGCACTCGTATAATTTCCTAATGAATAATACACAAGTGTATCTTGTTTCTTTCCTTTAATAACTTTTGCCGGTTCAATAACGTGTGGGTGTGAACCAATCACAACCTCGGCACCTAGTTCATTTAAATAATTTGCCAAATCTTCCTGCTCTTCAGTCGGCTCCATCTGATATTCTTCACCCCAATGCATAGAAACCAATTGGACATTGCTCACTTTACTTAAAGCTTCCATATCTTTTTTCATTTGATCCTTATCAATCAAATCCACAAGCCATAGCTTATCTTCAGGCACACTAAATCCATTCAAGCCATAGGTATATCCAAGAAATCCTACTTTGATTCCATTGATTTCTTTTACTAATGTACGCTTTTTATCCTTTTGAGACGTATGCGAACCCGTCGTAATAACATCTGGATAATTCTTTCGAACCAAATCAATCTGTGTTAATAAACCCTCAGCCCCTCGATCCATAGAGTGATTTGAACTTAAACTCCACCAATCAAAGCCAGCCTTATTGACAGAAGACAGAATTTCTATAGGTCCATTAAAAGTAGGGTATCCACTCAATTCATACTCTTCTCCAATGCATAACGTTTCAAAATTGATATATGCCAAATCTGCATTTTGTGTATATTTATTTGTCATTTCATAATAGGAATCAAAATTGTAATATCCATCTCTTTGGTATGGGTACCAATACATCGCACCATGATACAAGTTGTCACCTACACCTACAAACGTAAATGATTTTTTATTTTCCTGTTTTTTTGTAGAAACATTTTTTACAATCTTTGTTGCTTCTTTCGAATTTGGTGTGGGGTGTGTTAAAATAAAGCCCATTAAGCTGAAATTGAATATACATAATATAATGATCCATGTCCATTTCTTTTTCATAAGTTAATTTTATCAGAAAAAGCTTGCATTTTCCAAAATAATTAGGTAATATTATAAAGCACTTGGGGTGTTAGCTCAGCTGGGAGAGCACCTGCCTTGCACGCAGGGGGTCATCGGTTCGATCCCGATACGCTCCACCAAGTAAAAAATACGCTGTAAGCAAATTTGCTTACAGCTTTTTTTCATTCAATTTCTTCAAAAATACCAGACTTTTGATAAAGAACCCATTTTCCAATATTTACACAATGATCACAAATTCTTTCTAAGTACTTACCGACAAGTAACACATCCACTAGAGTCCCTGTATCATGCTCTTTTCTGGCTAATAAATCAACATAAACCTCTTTAGCCTTTTCATATTGTGCATCCGCTTGATCATCCATTTTAATAACTTGATCTGCTGCTTTTTCGTCTTTCTGAATAAAACCTTCAATCGCAAGTGTAATCATTTCTTTTGCGATGATAAATTGTTGTTGAATACTATCATCCACAACTAAATTTTCCATATTCAAAGCACAAATCAGTTCTGAAACTTCTTTTTCCTGATCCATAATACGTGTTAGATCACGAATTGTATTTGTAGCTACAGTAATACGTCTTAAGTCTTTCGCAACTGGATGTTGAAGAAGAAGAATCTTCATACAAATCTGTTCAGCTTCTCTTCCTTGTTCACTCACTTCTTCATGCATTTGTGAAACATCTTGAACTAAAGTTTTGTTTCCATCTAAAATAGCGTGCTTGCAAAACCACAATCCTTTTAAACAGTCTTGAGACATTTGTGCCATAGTCAGTTCTAACTGTTTTGTTTGTTTTAAAAACTTTGTAGGTAAAACCATTATCCAAACCTCCCTGTAATATAGTCTTCTGTTTTCTTTTCTTTTGGCGCAGAGAACAATGTTTCTGTAGCACTATACTCAATTAAATTTCCCAATAAGAAGAAGGCTGTTTTATCACTAATACGCATAGCTTGCTGCATATTGTGAGTAACAATAACGATTGTATAGTCTTTTTTCAATTCTAAAGTTAACTCTTCAATCTTACTAGTTGAAATTGGATCTAGAGCACTTGTAGGTTCGTCCATCAACAACACTTCCGGCTGCATAGCCAAGGCTCTTGCGATACATAAGCGTTGTTGTTGTCCACCAGACATTCCCAATGCGGATTTATGTAGACGATCCTTCACTTCATCCCAAATGGCAGCTTGTCTTAAACTTCTTTCAACAATTTCATCCAATTCACTTTTCTTTTTGATTCCAAAAATTCTTGGGCCATACGCAATATTATCATAAATACTTTTTGGGAATGGATTGGGTTGTTGAAATACCATTCCAACTCTACGTCTTAATTCAATCGCATCCATATTTTTGTAGATATCCGTTCCATCTAGACAAATATCACCTGTGATTTTAGTACTTTCCACCAAATCATTCATTCGATTCAATGTTTTTAAAAATGTTGATTTACCACATCCACTAGGACCAATGAATGCTGTAATTTCTTTTTCTTTGATATCCAAATTTATATTCTTTAAGGCATGAAAATCACCATAATATAAATTCAGATCATTCACTGTAAATTTATTATTCATACGTAACCTTTCTATTTCTCTAATCCAGCTTGTTTTTTGGAAATGTGTCTTGACCAAACATTGGCTCCAATACTAAATGCCAATACTAAAATCATCAACACAGCACTAGATAAATTAGCCAATGCACGATCTTGTCCATTGGTTTGTAAGTTCCAGATTTGGATGGATAATGTTTCAGCAGGTCTTAACACATTAATTGGCGATGTTGGAGAAGTAAAACTAAAATTATTCCAACGCAAATCACTTCCTGAACCAGTTGTATAAAGTAATACAGCAGCTTCACCAAATCCACGACCAGCCGCCAAGATAACTCCAGTCATAATACGTGATAGGCATGCTGGCAATAATACATGGAATATGGTTTGCCACTTTGTTGCTCCAAGTCCCATACTTCCGTGATAATAGCCTTCAGGCAAACCTTTTATCGCATCTTCTGTAGTTGTTGTAATCAAAGGTAAACTTAGAATTGATATAGACAGGGCACCTGCTAATAAACTTTTTGATAATCCAATGACAACTAAGAAAATCAAATATCCAAATAAACCTACAACAATACTTGGTAAAGAAGACAATGTTTCAATACAAGTTCTTAAAAAGCGTGTTACAAGCCCAGGTTTTGCGTACATCGCCAAATAAATGCCTGCTAATACTCCAATTGGAACCGAAACCAACAAAGAAATAAATACTAAGTAAATCGTATTAAAAACTTGGTTTCCAATGCTGCCAGATCGAGTAAAGCCAAACATTTCTGGTTTAGCCCCTAACAACCCTCCAATAATAACTTTACCGGCAAAGCCTACAAGAAGTAAAAAGAAGAATAAGGCGATACCATAAAAGACGATTGTCATGAATTGATCAATCATTTTTGCTCTTTTAATTCTAGAATCCATCTCTATTCTCCTTTCGGTTTTGAAAACTTATGAATAATAGTAATAAACAATAACGAAATCAAGAACAATAATAAAGCCATTGTCCATAGGGCTGCCTTCATTTCTCCACCTTCCATCGCATTTCCCATTTGAGCTGCAATTTCCGTTGTTAGTGTTTTTGAAGTAGAAAAAATACTCTTAGGCAAAGCTGTTGTTTGCCCAATAACCATCGCAACAGCTAAAGCTTCACCAAACGCTCTTGCAAGTCCTAATACAATTCCTGAAATGACTCCAGGTAATGCAGCAGGAATTACGACACGATATATCGTTTGCCAACGTGTTGAGCCAAGTCCATAAGCAGCCATTCGTGTTTCTTTTGAAACAGCTCGAATCGCATCACTGGCAACACTGGTAATCGATGGGAAAATCATAATTGATAAAACAAGACTTGCCGCAAGCACGGAATGTCCTACCTGCAAATCAAATACTTTCTTTAAGAACGGAATCAAGACCGTTAATCCAACCCATCCATAGACAACACTAGGAATTCCGGCAAAAATTTCTACCATAGGACG
This sequence comes from Holdemanella porci, assembly GCF_019052655.1. Taxonomy (GTDB): domain Bacteria; phylum Bacillota_I; class Bacilli_A; order Erysipelotrichales; family Erysipelotrichaceae; genus Holdemanella; species Holdemanella hominis. The sequence goes on along the minus strand of NZ_JAHQVB010000019.1, from coordinate 8,434 downwards.
ATAGAATTTTTCACCAAACTTAGGTGAAATTTCTGTCATAAAAATAGATGATCCTAACGCAAAAGGCGTGGCAATCAATAAGGCCAATCCACAAACACATAGCGATCCAACAATAAAGATCAAGGCTCCTACATGTCCTTTTGAACTGGCATTATCCATTGGTGCCCAATTTGCACTGCCAAGAAACTCTCCTAGAGTATGGTGAAATTTAAAAAATGTATCAGAACCTTTATAAACTAGAAAAGCTCCAATTAATAGAGTTACAAATATCACGAGCAGACCACCAATTGTGACAAGAATCTGCCAAAAATATTCTTTACAAAACATGCTTTTACGACTCATCAAATTCCTCCAAACTAAATGAATAACGGACATATATTTCAATGTCCGTTAAAGAACTCGCAATTAGTGATCTGTTTTTTCCATTTTGCTAGAAACACCATAGCCTAATGATTCCATTTTCTTACCGAATTTTTCACCCATGATGTAATCTAAGAATGCTTTTGTAGCTTTATCTGGCTCTCCATTTGTATACATGTGCTCAAATGTCCAAACTTTATAGTCACCACTATATGTGTTTTCTAATGTCGGTTCAACGCCATCAATTGCGACTGTATCTACATCGTCATTGTCTACTAAGTAAGATAATGCCACATAACCGATTGCACCTCTTGTATCTGTTACATTTTGTAACAATACACCAGAATCATCTGTTTCCATTGAAGCGTTGCTAGCTTCTTCATTTCCATCTAATGCATATTTTTGGAATGTTGCTCTTGTTCCTGATGAAGTTGGACGAGTAACTAAGACAATGTCTTCATCTGGTCCACCAACATCTTTCCAGTTCGTTGTTTTTCCTGTGAAGATATCAATCAATTGTTGTTTGGTTAAATCTTTAACACCAACATCTTTATTTACGATTGGAGCCATTGTTACAACACAAACTTGGTGATCGACTAAATCTTTAGCTTGATCCTTATCTAATTTTTCTTCAGCTGCCACATCGGAGTTTCCTAGTGTAACTGTTTTATCAGCTACCTGTTTTAAACCTTCTCCTGAACCACCAGCATCTACTGTAATAGAAACATCTGGGTTTTCGTTTGAAAACTGTTCGGCTGCAACATCAACCAATGGTTTCAATGCACTTGAGCCTGCGGCTGTAATTGTTCCGCTTAAACTTTCATTTTTTGAATCACTGTCATCGGATGCAGTATTTGAACTACATCCTACCATAGCTGCAGATAATCCTACGATCATTGCACCTTTTAAAAACTTATTCATATTTTCCTTGTCCTCTTTTCTTTCGACACACATATCATAATGCATGTTTGTTAAACGAAAAAAATGGTTCTGTTAAGGTTTTGTTAAATGATTTGTTTTAATTTTAAGCACACCTGAATTTAATTTATGAACAAAATTATTGAAATATAATGTAAATAAATGTATAATCGTGAAACATAAAGAAAGGAAAGGTGGAAATGTTTTCACCGAGGTAACAAAATGACACGTGTATATAACTTTAGTGCCGGTCCCGCATGCTTACCAGAATGGGTCTTAACCAAAGCTGCAAGCGAAATGTTAGATGCTCATAATAGTGGAATGAGTGTTATGGAGATGTCCCACCGTTCCAGTGAATTCCAGGATATTATAGATACTTGTAAAGCAAGATTAAAAAGATTGATGAACATTCCTGATGAATATGAAATTTTATTCTTACAAGGAGGTGCTTCTTTACAATTTACTATGATTCCTTTGAATTTAGAAAAACATAACGTAGATTTGATCAATACAGGTCAATGGACAAAGAAAGCTTTAAAAGAACATAAAAAATTAGGAAAAGTAAATGTAGTAGCGTCAAGTGAAGAAGATAACTTTACGTATATTCCTAAAATTAAACAAGAAGATTTAAGTGAAGATTCTGATTATGTATATATTTGTGAGAACAACACAATCTATGGAACTAAATATAAAGAACTTCCTCCACATGAAGGAAAGTTATTAGTTGCAGATTTATCAAGTTGTATTTTAAGTGAAAGAACGGATGTTTCTAAATATGATTTAATTTTTGCCGGTGCTCAAAAGAATATGGGGCCTGCAGGTTTAACTGTGGTTATCATAAAAAAAGACTTGATTGGTTTAGCTGATGAAAAAACACCAAGCATGTTAAACTACAAAACATATGCTGACAATGATTCTATGTTCAATACGCCACCTACTTATTCCATCTATATTTGTGGTTTAGTACTTGAATGGCTAGAAACACAAATAGGTGGATTGAAAAATATGGAAAAGATCAATCGTAAAAAAGCTAAATTATTATATGACTATATTGATGCTTCTAAACTCTATTCAAATCCTGTTGTACCTGAAGATCGTTCTTATACAAATGTTCCTTTTGTGACTGGTGATAAGAATCTAGATACTAAATTTGTTAAAGAAGCAAAAGAAGCAGGAATTGTAAATATTAAAGGTCACAGAACGGTTGGTGGTATGCGTGCAAGTATTTATAATGCCATGCCACTTGAAGGTGTAGAAGCCCTAATTGCATTTATGAAGAAATTTGAAGAGGAGAATTATAATGCCTAAAATAAAGCTCTACAATAATATTGCGCAAATTGGTTTAGATCAGTTTACGCCAGATTATGAAGTAAACGAAAATATGGAAGATGAAGATGCTATTTTAGTTCGTAGTACCAATCTTCATGATATTACATATAATGCCAACCTTAAAGCTATCGCTCGTGCAGGTGCGGGTGTCAACAACATTGATATTGATACTTGTACTAAAAAAGGGATTGCCGTATTCAATACTCCAGGCGCAAATAGTAATGCCGTAAAAGAACTTGTATTTGCGGGTATGTTACTAGCAAGTCGTGATATTTATCATGGTATTGAATGGATCCAAACGCAAAAAGAAAATGAGAACATCACAAAAGATATTGAAAAACAAAAAAAGAAATATGCTGGACACGAATTAACCGGTAAATCACTAGGTGTCATCGGTTGTGGTGCCATTGGTATCCAGGTTGCCAATCTAGCCTTACGCTTTGGTATGAAAGTTTATGGATATGATCCATATATGTCTGTCGATGCTGCATGGAACTTATCTCGATATGTAAATCATGTCACAAATATTGATGATTTATATCGTCAATGTGATTTTATTACGATTCATGTGCCTTTAAATGATGGAACTAAAAACTTTATCAATAAAGATAGTTTTGACAAGATGAAAGATGGCGTCAAATTATTAAACTTTGCTCGTGGTGGCCTCGTTGATGAAGATGCTCTATTGGTGGCATTAGATGACAACAAAGTTGAATCTTATGTGACTGATTTTCCAAGTTTAAAAGTTATTCAAAATGATAAAGTCATCGCAATTCCTCACTTAGGTGCTTCAACCGAAGAGAGTGAAGAGAATTGTGCTTTAAAAGCCGCTCAGGAACTGATGAATTATTTAACTTATGGAAATATTTCAAATTCTGTCAATTTACCAAATGCGAAGATGGATATGAATTCACCATTTAGAATCACTTGTATTCATGAAAATAAGCCTAAAATGATTTCTCAAATCACAGATATTTTTAAGGATGCTAATATTGAAAACTTAATGAATAAATCTAAAAAAGATATTGCGTATACAATTATTGATTTAGATTCAGAAGTTGATATTTCTCCAATTGAAAAAATCAATGGTATGATTAGAGTATCTACTTATAAGAAATAGGATGGTACTATGATTGATGCACATACACATTTAGAAAATGGTGATTTAAGCATTGAATATGTTCATAAGTTTATCGATGCTGCCAAAGAAAAAGGGATTACTCATCTTCAAATATTAGATCACACACATAGATTCTTTGAATTTAAAGACTGTTATAAAAGAGTTTGTGAAGTATCTAAATTACAAGAAGAGTGGTTTTTAAAGAAACAAAAAAACTCCATAGATGATTATTTAAAATTAATTGAGGCATTAAAAAAAGAAACTTTTGACATCGCTGTACGTTTTGGCCTTGAAGTATGTTACACGCCTGAAACAGAAAGTCTATTATCCTCCATTCTTAAAAACTACCATTTTGACTTTCTAATTGGCAGTGTACACTCTGTAAATGGTTATCTATATGATATGGATGCCTTTTCTAAAGAATTACTTTGGAACAAAAATGATCCTTCTAATATTTATAAGTCCTACTATGACACTATTGAAAAACTAATCCAATCCAATCTCTTTGATCAAGTGGGTCATCCAGATGTGATCAAATTGTATTCGATTGATCCAGGCTACGATTTACATCCTACCTACCATCATATCGCTCGTCTGGCAAATGAATACAACATTAAAATGGAAGACAACACTAAAGCTCATTATTCATATCATCATCCTGATATTGGCTTAAATGCTGATTTTAGAAATATCCTAAAAGAAAATAATGTAAAAATTGTTACTGCAAGTGATGCTCATTATCCTAACGATGTGGGGCGCTGCTTTAAATTATTAGATCCTAGATAAGCCTAGGATCTTTTTTTAGGCAAAGAAAAAGACAGAACTTAATCTGTCTGTGTTTCTTTATTGACTAAAAATACACTTAAACTTACAAGTAACAATGCAATTAAACTTGATAGTTGGAATGCCTGATTGGATTCATGTAATACAACACTTGATAAAATCACACCGATGATAGGTGTTACGCACATATAGACACCAATCTTACTAACAGGATTTACAGATAATAACAATCCCCAAATCGTATAGGCGATAGCAGATACAAGAGCTAAATGAATCAATACAAGAAGGCCTAGATTAAATCCAAATGTAATGTGTCCTCCCATTAAATAGCCTGTTATAGCTAAGAGAATACCTCCTAGAGAGAATTGATATCCACTTAACAGGACGGCATTTTGATTTTGTGTGAACTTCTTAATAAAGGCAGCCGATATAGATCCACAAAACTGTGACATCAACACAAAGCCTTCACCCACAAAGGAAAAACTGGCACTAGCTCCACTGATATTCATAAATAAAATGCCCAAGAATCCAATAAAACAGCCTAATGCTTTTCGTGCTGTAATTTTTTCATAATGAAAAATTAAACTAGCCACTAACAAAGATATAAAGGCACTGGTTCCTGAAATAATGGATCCGTTGACTCCTGATGTATGTGAAAGTCCAATATAATAGAAAAAATACTGTCCAGCCGTTTGAAAAAGAGCTAGAGTGCATATGCCTTGAATATTCTCTTTTTTAGCAACTAATACTTTTTTCTGTAAGAAAGAAGCAAATAATATGACTAAAAATCCAGCTAATGTAAAACGTATGCCTGCAAACATTAAAATACTAGGTACACCTTCAATATTAAATAGCTTATATCCCCATTTAATGAATGGAGCTGCACTTCCCCATAGTGTACAACATAGCACGGCTAGTAAAAATACATGTAATGGCTGTTTAAAAAATTCCCTTTTCTCCATATCCAATTAAAACTTATCCTTCCTTTTTTTCTTCTAATTCCATCCAACGATTAGTTAAAGTTTCAAGTTCTTCTTCTTTCTGCGCTCTCAAATCACTTAATTCTTTTAATTTCGCAAAATCACTTTGACACTCATTCATCTGATAGTCTAAAGCTTCGATTTCACTTTCTAATACTTCCATCTTCTCAGGAAGTTGCTCCAATTCCTTTTTTTCCATATAAGATAATTGAGATCTTTTCTTCTTTTCAATCGGCTTTTGAACAACAACCTTCTTATTCTCATCTTTTGATTTCACTAAATAATCACTATATCCTCCACTGTACTGTTTAAAAGTACCATCTTCTTGATGGACAAACACTTTATCCACAACACGATCCAAAAAATATCGGTCATGGCTTACAGTAATAATGGCTCCTTGGAAATCATCTAAATAATCTTCTAATACGTCTAATGTCAAAATATCCAAATCATTTGTTGGCTCATCCAATAACAGGATATTTGGTTCTTGCATCAAAACTCTTAATAGATATAGTCTTCTTCTTTCTCCACCGGATAGTCTTGATAGCGTGGTATAGTGCATATTTCTTGGAAATAAAAATCTTTCAAGCATTTGCGAAGCACTTAGTGTCATACGATCGTATTCAATGACTTTAGAAACTTCTTCAATATAATCAATGACACGCATATTTAGATCGACACCTTGATCCGCTTGTCTGAAATATCCAATTTTAACTGTGGTTCCATATTCAATGGTTCCATAGGTTGGTTGTTTCACCCCTGCAATAACATCTAACAAAGTAGATTTTCCACATCCATTCTCTCCAATGATACCTATTCGGTCTTGTCGTAATAATACATAGTTAAAATCATGAAATAATGACTTTTCTGGATAATTAAATCCTAAATTCATACATTCAATTGTTTTATTCCCCAATCGTTGCATAGTCGCATTTATTTTTAATGACTCTTCTTGCTGTTTAAAACGTTTCTGACGCAATTCTTCAAACCTTTGAAGTCGACTATTAGATTTTGTACCACGCGCCTGTACGCCCGCTCTAACCCACTCTAATTCCTTTTTATATAAGTTCTTGTGTTTATGGGCTGCTAATTTTTCTTGTTCAATACGCGTTTCCTTATTTTCTAAATACACTTCATAATTTCCATTATGAATATATAAGTCGCCTTGATCCAATTCAATCATTTTTGTACAAACACGATCTAAAAAATAACGATCGTGTGTGACCATAAATATTGCACTCTTTGATCGAATCAAATAATTTTCCAACCATTCAACCATATCATTATCCAAATGGTTTGTCGGTTCATCCAAAAGCAACAAATCACAACTTGTGCATAGTGCTAAGGCAAGAGCCACTCTTTTTCTTTGTCCACCTGACATATTTGACATGGCGCTTTGATAATCTGTAATACCCAGTTTCGTTAGAATCGATTTTAATTCAAATTCTGCGACGGGGTGCTCATTTTTAGAATTCACAAGTTGAATTTCATCCCAAACACAATCCGTTTTGAATTCTGGATTTTGAGGTAAATAATGAATCTTGATTCCATTTTTTTTAATTATGATTCCTGAATCATAATTTTCAATACCTGCAAGTATCTTTAATAAAGTACTTTTACCTGTACCATTGACTCCAATCAACGCAATTTTATCAGTATCTTCTATTGTGAAACTCGCATCTTTTAAAATGCATTTATCATTTATATTCTTTTTTAAACTTTCTGTTGAAATTAACATAACATCACCTGAGTTTTATTATATAATACTTTTTGAGGTGACACGCATGAAACTTATTAAAAATATTCAAATTTATGCACCTGAAAATTTGGGAGTAAAAGATGTATTAATTTCAGATTCTAAAATCGAAAAAATTGATAATCATATCGAACTTTCTTATCCAATTGAAACAATTGATGGCACAGGATGCATTTTAACGCCAGGTCTAATTGATCGCCATGTTCATATTACTGGTGGTGGTGGAGAAGCCGGATTTATTTCTAGAGCTAGGCCTATAGATGTACAGGAAATATTAGATGCAGGTATCACAACTGTCATTGGATTATTGGGAACAGACGGTTACACAAGAAGCACAAAAGAATTATTTGCGAAAGCTAAAGAACTAACACAAAAAGGTGTACATACGTATATCTTAACGGGCAGCTATGCCTATCCTAGTAATACACTAACAAGTTCAGTGGAAGACGATATTGTGTTTATTGATAGTATTCTAGGGGTTAAGCTTGCATTAAGTGATCATAGATCGAGTCATATTACAGAAGATGAATTAATTCATTTGGCTTCTAGAATTCGTACAGCGAGTCTTATAGCTGGAAAACAAGCAAATTTAACAATTCATATGGGTGATGAAAAACAAGCCTTAGAACTTGTCTTTAAGGCCATAGAAAAAGCCGATATTCCTATTTCATTATTCCAGCCTACACATTGTTCAAGAAATCCTCATTTATTTGAAGAAGCAAAAAGATTTACTGATATGGGTGGTACAATTGACATTACATGTGATGGTAATGGTAAAACTTTGAGTTACATTCAACAAATCCAAAATACAGAGAAAGTAACCATTTCTAGTGATGCACAAGGATCTTGGTCTACATACAATGAAGATGGATCCGTTAAAGAAATTGGTATTACGCCAATTTCAAACTTAAAAAAAGAATTCATTTATCTGAAAAATGAATTTGGGTATGAAAATGCTTTGCCATTCTTTACGAAAAATGTTGCGAATGTATTAGGTTTTAAACATAAAGGACAAGTTAAAGAGGGATTTGATTGTGATCTTGTCATTTGGAAGGAAGATCAAATTCAAAAAGTTATCACAAAAAAATAGGCACTGATTAACTCAGTGCCTTTATTATTTATTAAATTACTTAACGAATTGTACAATTGCCATTGGAGCTGCATCTCCACGACGGATACGTGTTTTTA
>NZ_JAHQVB010000018.1 GCF_019052655.1 Holdemanella porci | reverse complement strand
CATTAGAATTTAAAATTTATCTATTTTATGAGTCCTTTTTCTTGACGTAGTACCAATCAAAGGGTAAAGAGGTATTAAAAGAGTCAAGTTTGGCATTGGCATCTTTTTTAAATCTGCCAGCCCACATCTTTGCCATAGAACACCTACTCTACTGATGGAAAGTGTTTCTGAGCCTTTCCAAATAATTCTTGATCATTTAAGGCACGTACCTTTAATGGAAGTCCGAATAAGTGGATGAATCCGGCACTATCTGCCTGGTCATAACAATCGTCTTCATCAAATGTGGCCATGCCACTTGAGTATAAACTGTATGGACTTGTTACACTTTGAGGAATGATATTTCCTTTATACAATTGAAGTTTGACATCGCCTGTCACTGTCTTTTGTGTTTCATCCACAAAGCTTGACAATGCTTTTCTTAATGGCGTATACCATTTTCCATCATATACAAGTTCACCAAATTTCAATGCGACTTGTTTTTTATAATGAGCCGTATCTTTATCCAAAGTGATTTCTTCTAACTTTTCATGTGCTGCATATAAAATCGTTCCACCTGGTGTTTCATATACACCTCTTGATTTCATACCCACTAAACGGTTTTCTACAATGTCCAAAATACCAATACCATTCTGTCCACCTAAATCATTTAATGTTTCAATAATATCTAGGCATGACATTTCCTTACCATTAATACTTGTTGGAGTTCCTTCTTCAAAATGAATCGTTACATAATCGGGTTCATCCTTTGCCTGTATTGGACTTACACCAAGTTCTAAGAAACCTTCTTTTTCTAGTGGTGCTTTATTGGCAGGATCTTCTAAATCCAATCCTTCGTGGGATAAATGCCATAGGTTTTTATCTTTTGAATAATTTGTTTCCGCTGTAATCTTTAATGGAATATCGTGTGCCTTGGCATACTCAATTTCTTTTTCACGCGAATTCAATTCCCAGAATCTCCAAGGTGCAATGATGTCTATGCCTGGGGCAAAGGCTTGAATGGCTAGTTCAAAACGAACTTGATCATTTCCTTTTCCAGTACAGCCATGACAGATCGCATCAGCTCCTTCTTGTTTGGCAATTTCAACGAGTTTTTTTGCGATGATCGGACGTGCAAAGCTTGTTCCTAATAAATAATTTTCATAGCTAGCACCCGCCTTCATGCTTGGAATAATATAGTCTTCGACAAATTCTTTCTTTAGATCCGCAATATATAATTTACTAGCTCCCGTAGCCAAAGCTTTTTCTTCAAGGCCATCTAATTCACTTTTTTGACCAACATCTCCACTTACGGCAATGACTTCACATCCATAATTTTCTTTTAACCAAGGAATTAATACGGATGTATCTAATCCTCCAGAATATGCTAAAACGACTTTATTGTATTGTTGTTTCATGATAAGTTCCTCCTTGTTAATGTATATGAAAAAATAGTTCTATAAATCCATCGTCGATCACATTCCATATTCATCATCTCCTTACCATAAAAAAAACGTCCAAACAAATTGGACGTTATAAGCGCGGTACCACCAAAATTCCATCTGCCCTATGCAGATGACACCTCATTCTTAACGCGAATTCACGTTCTAGCCTCAAACCTTCGACTAGACCACTCCAGAACACGTTCCAAGAATATTCAACGATAACTTGCACCAAAATGTTATCTCTCTAAAGAAGAAATCTTCTTGTACTTCTTTCCTTCAAAGTATTTATGAGACTATTATAATTATTTTCTGAAACTTTTCAAGCTTAAGTTTACATTTATTTACAATTCATTACATTTCTTTCAAAATAAAATGGATCTGATCTAATGACCAAATCCATTTTTTGCCTTTTGAATACGCAATGTTTTGCCTTTAATTGTCTTTAAATTCTTTAATACAAGTTTTCCCTTTTCATTTAAGATATCCACATACGATTGATGATCCTGCACTTGAATCACACCAATATCCTCGACCGTAACACCATCAATTTCGCAGATAGCCCCTACAATATCGCCAGGACGAATCTTCTTATTCTTTCCACCATTCAAATAGATTTTAGTGATACCCTTTCTTAAATCTTTTGATTTATCGACCACCACACGATTAGATTCTTTTAATGAATCTAAAACGTCTAAATCACTTAAATAGACTTCACCTTCTTCTTTAAATGGCAAGTTATAACCTAGATATTCTTCTAGTTTTTCTTTTCGAACTCCATCATATTCATTCACTAAACTTATAGCTAAACCTTTTTCATCGACTCTTCCACTTCGTCCGATACGATGTGTATATGTTTCTACGGGACTTGGCATATCGTAGTTAATGATCATCTCCACTTTAAAAACATCAATTCCTCGACTTGCGACATCGGTACAAACTAAAATACGCACCTTTCCTTTTTTAAAACGTCGCATATGCGATAGTCTTTCTTCTTGCATCATACCACCATGAATTTTATCTACACTGACTTGATTCTTTTCTAAACATGTATAAACTTCATCCACTCTTGCCTGCGTCTTACAAAAGATCATGCAGGATTCTGGTTTCTTTAATGCCAATAAATGAAGAAGGAACAATTCTTTGTGTTCTTCATTGACGTGATAGGCTTCTTCTAGAATATTTGGTTTATTTGAACTCGTTAGATCAATTTTAGCTGGTTTATACAAATATTTCTTACTCATTCTTTGAATCACTGCAGGATATGTTGCACTAAATAAACATGTCACATGTTTTTTAGGCATGTATTTTAAAATGGCTTGTACTTCATCTAAAAAATTCATATTCAGCATTTCATCCGCTTCATCCAAAACTACATATTTAATTTTTGATGGATCTAATGTTTCTTGTTGCAGATGATCCAAAACCCTTCCTGGCGTACCAATCACAACGTGACATCTTTGTTTCAAATCTTCTTTTTGAAACTTAAATGGCTGCTTACCAAAAATAGGTAATGTCTTAATTTTTTTGAAAGTACCAATACGATCAAAATCTTGTTGAATCTGTAAAGCTAGTTCTCGAGTGGGAGTAAGTACCAATGCTTGTGGACTTCTTTCATCAATTTCTAGATTTTGAATAATGGGAATCGCAAAAGATGCTGTTTTTCCACTTCCCGTTCTTGATTTGACAATACAATCCGTTCCCGAAAGAATATTCGGAATGACTTTTTCTTGTACAGGTAATGGTTTTTCATAGCCTAATGTATGTAAAGCTTGTATAATATTTTTATCTAAATTCATTTGTTCAAATGTCATATTTTATCACCGTAAAAATTATACCATGTTAATAATATTTAACAGAAACAAAATATATTATAAGCTACAATAGAATCATGAATTATAAAACGTTAGTAATGAAACAGATTGATAAACATACCTATCAATATAGTATGAATGCGCCTTTAGACAATTTAAGTCCCATTCTTTCTTTTGATGAAGAAATGTTAAACGTGAACTATGGCAATGAATTGGAATACGCCTTAAATTGCGCAAAACGAAGAGAAGTCTTAAAGGATGGTTTTCTTTTAGAACCAAAAGACAATATGACACTTACTGAATGGGCTCCTTTTTTAGCATTGTCTTTAGTCCTTCAATATTATAAATCATACAGAAATCTACCCCCTATATTAATGAGTGTAGATAAAGAAATGCAGGAAAAATATAGTCAGGAGGAATTAATTCGAAACTTATTTCAATAAGTTTCATTTTTTTGTGTAAAAATTTTCATAATAGAGTATAATCAAAATGAGGTGAACTATTATGAACATGACAACATTGAACACGCCACTTCCTGAAGATTTAATGAAATTAAAATGGAATGGGCAATTTAAATTGATGCAGGAGATGATTGATTTACGTCTTCAAAAGGACATTCCTGCCAAACTAAAGGAGCGTTTAGAATTAGAAAAAGAATTGATTTCTCGTCTTCCTGAAGATTTTACGTATTCCAAAGAAGAAGCCATTGAATTATTAAAATCAAAGATTGAAGATTTCAAAGATGAAGAATTCGATACATTATTTAAGGACAATGCTTTTGAATGGATCTTCATTGAGGGAAAAATGTATTTAAAAGACAATTTTTTTGAAAACCTAATTAAAGTGCGTAATGCTTATAAAGATCGTTTAATTGAAAAACAAGGCGCTACAAGTACTTTATTAGATGATGTAATGCATAAAATGAAAGAAGAAAACGATGTTTTCTGTAAGATTCATGTCAAGACAAGCTTAAAGGTGGATCCTGCATTTGAAAAGCCTGGAAAAACGATTCGCGTATGGCTTCCTATTCCGAAAGAATATGCGCAAGTTGAAGATTTTAAATTATTAAATACATCTCATAAAGGTCTAGTAAATGATAACAGTGTAGATCAAAGATGTGTTTATATTGAAAAGCCATACGAAAAAGGTGAAGAATTCAGTGTAGAATATGAATTCATCAATCACATGCACTATGAAGAATTAGATCCGAGTATTGTGACAAATGAACATCCAGATACTTGTCTTGAAGAATATGCGCCACACGTTGTATTTACAGATTATTTGAAAGATTTAGTCAAAGAAATCATTGGTGAAGAAACAAATCCATTATTAAAGGCTAAATTAATTTATGACTATATCACAAGTCATGTCACATATTCATATGTACGTGCTTATGCGACTTTACCTTGCATTCCAGAATATATCACAACTGGATTGAAAGGAGATTGCGGTTTACAAGCATTGACATTTATTACTCTATGCCGTATTGCGGGCATTCCTGCCACTTGGCAAGCTGGACTTTATACTACACCAGAAACCATCGGTAATCATGACTGGGCCAGATTCTATGTAGATCCATATGGATGGTTATATGCAGATTGTTCATTTGGTGGAGGATCATATCGTGCCGGAAACTTAGAAAGAAGAGATTTCTATTTTGGATATCTAGATCCATTTAGAACTCCATGTTCATCTAAATTCCAAGGTGATTTTGTGCCAGCTAAAAACTTCTTGCCAAACGATCCATATGACAACCAAAATGGTGAAATGGAATATGTGGATGAAGCTATTCCAGGAAAATACATCATTAAAGAGACAAAGAATATCAAAATTGCCCTTATGGAGGATAAAAATGCGTAGGCCTATTGTCGGTCTAACATGTAATGAATTGGATAAAGAGAATTTACCTAAACAATTTATCAATGAAGCCTATATTAATAGTGTTATTCGTGCCGGTGGCTGTCCCATCATTCTTCCAATCACAAATGACTATGATACAATTCAAGCTCAAGTTAATCAATTAGATGGATTGATTGTGACAGGTGGAATTGATGTAAATCCTATGATTTATAATGAAAATCCAAGACCTTTACAAGGTAATTCAAGTTTAGATCGTGATTATTATGAAATGCGAGTATTAAAATATGCCAACGAAAAACAGATTCCTATTTTTGGAATCTGTCGTGGCATTCAGATGTTGAATGTCTATTTTAAAGGATCTCTATATCAAGATTTGTCGTATTGTAAAAGAAATGTAATCAAGCATGCGCAACAAGAAAAAAGAGAAAATCCAAGTCATAAGATCCATATTGAAAAGGATAGCTTTTTATATCCTAGCTTAAGTGATGAAGCTTATGTGAATAGTTTTCATCATCAGGCCATCAAAGATTTAGCACCACACTTTAAAGTTGTAGCTAAAGCTCCAGATGGCATTATTGAAGCTATTGAACATGAGTCATTACCAATTTATGCCGTACAATTTCATCCAGAAGCATTGTCCCATAAATATGGTGAGATGCAAGATATATTCAATGTCTTTATTAAAATGTGTGAGGTAAAGTAATGCGTATTCAAGAAAATTTAGAAAAGTCAAAATATGAAGCAGATGGCAAAATTAGTATACAAGGAACAACCATTCCTTATCATACAATTTGTGAAGATAATTTCTTTGCAGATGAAGAAAATAATCCAGTCGCATCCATCTTTAGTTATGCCTATTTTAGAAGTGATGTACAAGACAATTCTAAACGACCTATTCTATTTATTTATAATGGTGGTCCAGGGTGTGCAAGTCTTTGGCTTCACATGGGATTATTTGGTCCTAGAATTGTAAAATTAGATGATGAGCTCAATCTTCCTACTGTTCCTCCTTTTGAACTAGAAGACAATCCACATTGCTTATTAGACTTATGTGATTTAGTCTTTATTGATCCAGTAGGAACAGGTTTAGGTCGTTTAATTCAGGAAAAGGCAAGAAAAGAATTTTATGAAACGCATGGCGATGTTCGAAGCGTTTCTAAATTCATTGAACAATTCTTAGCTCGTTACAACCGAAGAAATTCACCAGTATTACTTGCGGGTGAAAGCTATGGTACGGCTAGAAGTGCCCTACTTGCAGGAGAGTTGATGGGTGCAGGTCCTGAAAAGGCCGATACGATGGGCATTAGTGTCAGTGGTATCTTCTTACTTGGAAGTTACTTTATTGAAAAGCTTCCGGTTGAAGCAAGTGCGACAGACTTAATCACAATGGCTGCCACAAATTATTTCCATAATCCAAAGGAAAATATTTCGCAAAAAGACTTTATTGATGAAGCCTTTACATTCGCATCCACTGAATATGTCAAAGCCTTATTTTTAGGGGATGCCTGCCCTAATAAAGAAGAAATTGCAGATAAACTAGCTTACTATTCTGGTATTGATAAAGCATATTGGTTAAGACACCATTTACATATGGATATGCAAAAAGGCTTTGCGCATAAACTATTAGAAGATAAGGGCTTAGCTTTAGGATTCTATGATGGTCGCTATACATGGAATGATGATCCAGAAATCATGGAAGCTAATGTCATTGCGGATGACCCAGCTATGGGACAATATACACCTGCTTTCCAAACTGCCTATGGGTTGATGCGCCAAGAATTGAATATCACAAGTGATCGTATCTCAAAAGGCTTAGTCTTTGATGTAAATATGACATGGAATCGTGAATTCAAAACAAGTCCTGCCCAATCCTTAGCTGGATGCATGCGAAGAAACAAACAGATGAAAGTCTTCTTTGCCTCTGGTCTATATGATCTTTGTACAACAGCTGGAAATGCCAGATATTTGGCAACCCATTCCAATCTAGATCAAAATCGAGTTACAATTGGTGAATATCCAAGTGGTCATATGGCTTATCTTGGTAAAGAAAGTTTTGATCTATTAGCCAAGGACATGCGTGCATTCTTTGAAAGCTGTATTTAACACAAAAACCGTCAAACGACGGTTTCTTTTTTTATTTATACTTTTTCAACATTTCTAACTTAAGATTCAATAACTTTTCACTTAAGTCTACATAATATTCTTGTGGATATACAAAACGTTTGATTTCATCCCAAATTGTAGCTAGTTCTTTTTCACTATATGCACGAATTTCTTCTAGGCTTGGAAGATCATATACTAGCTTACCATCTTTAAAAATTGGCACTAACATATCGCGTACTGTATATGTATTGGCAGGAATCACTTTGTATTTCCAACGTGACATTGGATGATAGATTGTTAGATCTTGCGTTGTATCGATCACTTCATCTTCTAATGTCAATAAATCGGCAATAGCCATACCTGTTTCTTTGTCCATGATACGATTTAAATTCTTCATACCTGGATTTGTCACTTTTTCAACATTGTCACTAATTTTGATTTTTGGAATCATATGACCATCTTTTTCAAGTGCCACCATTTTATAAACACCACCAAATACTGGCGAATTTTTTGAACAAATCAAGTTTTCACCAACCCCAAACGAATCAATTTTAGCGCCTTGTTGATGAATCAAAGATTCAATGACGTACTCATCTAATGAATTGGATACAACAATCTTACAATCTTTCATTCCTGCTTCATCTAACATCTTACGAACTTTTTTAGAAAGATATGCCATATCTCCACTATCAATACGAACACCTTTTAAACGGTATCCATTGGGTTCTAAATAATCCTTAGCTACTTTAATGGCATTCACAATACCTGATTTTAAAGTAGAATATGTATCAATCAATAAAGTACATGCGTTTGGATATGTTTTGGCATAATACATAAATGCATTATATTCGGTATCAAAGCTTTGAATAAATGAGTGCGCCATTGTACCAAGTACAGGTACACCAAACTCTTTTCCTGAATACGTAGTGGCACTTCCCGCACAACCTGCAATATAAGCTGCTCTAGCTCCTAGAATGGCTGCATCAAAGTTATGAGCTCGGCGTGCACCAAATTCCATAACCGCTCTACCTTCACTGGCTTGCACAATACGACGTGATTTTGTCGCAATCAAAGTCTGGTGATTGATAGCCAAAAGTAATGCCGTTTCTACAAGTTGAGCTTCAATAATCGGTGCTTTTACACGAACCAATGGTTCATGAGGAAATACAGGTGTTCCTTCTGGAATCGCATAAATATCTCCAGTAAAACGAATCGTTGATAGATATTCTAGAAAATCTTCACTAAATTGGTTTAATGAGCGCAAATAATCAATATCTTCTTTTTCAAAATGCAAATTCGAAACATAATCCACAACTTGTTCTAAACCTGCAAATACACAATATCCCCCGTCATCCGGATTTTTACGATAGAATAAGTCAAATACGACTTCTTTGTCTTTATTATCATTAAAATAACATTGACTCATTGTTAGTTCATAAAAGTCCATGACTAAACTTAAATTTCGCTTATCTTTCATTTTATAATCTTTACTCCCTTACTTCAGAAACAACTTGAATACCATTCGTTTCCATCATTCTGAATGCGACATCATTAAAGAATGTAGCTTCATGTACTTCTGGTATATGATAGGTTTCTGTACAGTTTTCAACCACAACAATACGATATTCATTCATATTGTGTTCATTGAACCAAGTATTTAAACTTAACACAAAATGAAGCACACAAAGATCTGTACAACAGCCCGTCACAATTATATCACGATAATACTTCAAATCTGAATTTAGAAACTCTTCAAATTCTGGTGCCATAAATGTATTCGTACTGTTCTTTTTAATTACGTGTTTCACAAATGGCTTTAAAGAATCTACTACTTCAGCTTCTTCACTGCCAATTACACAATGCGTTGGAAACGAATTGAATTCACGCGTCTTTGGTGGATGAGAATCACATACAAAGACATTGTTGCAGTCTAAGCTTGTTAATAGATTTTCAATATTCTTTTCCACATTGCCAATGACTTCATCATGTAAAGGTCCCATATTCACAAAGCCTTTGATCATATCCACCACAAATACTACGGGATCATTTAATTCATTTTTTTTAATGGATTTATAATTATTTTTTTCTAAACGTGCCATATATACCTCTAAACGAAAATAAGAGTTCTACGCAGAACTCTTATTCTTCAACTTCTTTGTTTGTTTTAAATTCCTTTAATTTTTCTTCAAGCATTGATTTGAATTCTGGATTTGTCTTAATGTAAGCTTTGGCAGCCTCTTTACCCTGACCAATTTTTTCTCCTTCATAACTGAACCATGCCCCTGCTTTTTTTACAATATTGGCATCAACACATAAATCTAATAGTTCACTAATGTAAGAAATTCCTTCGCCATACATAATTTCTAATACGGCAGACTTAAATGGAGGTGCTACCTTATTCTTAACAATTTTAACTTTTACTTTGTTTCCAACAATATCTGTACCATTTTTAATGGCATCCGCCTTACGAATATCCACACGAACAGAAGAGTAGAATTTTAATGCACGGCCACCCGGAGTTGTTTCTGGATTTCCATAAATAACTCCTACTTTTTCACGAAGCTGGTTGATAAAAATAGCTGTACAATCATTTTGGTTCATTGCTCCGGCAAGCTTACGCATTGCCTTTGACATCATACGAGCTTGTAATCCAACTTGATTATCTCCCATTTCACCATCTAATTCAGCTTGTGGAACTAAAGCTGCAACACTATCCACGACAACCAAATCAACAGCTCCACTTTCAACAAGCATCAACATAATGTCTAAACCTTGTTCCCCAGAATCTGGCTGAGACAAAATTAATTCATCAATGTTAACACCTAAATTTTTCGCATATACTGGATCGATTGCGTTTTCCGCATCAATAAAGGCTGCACGACCACCCTTTTTTTGAACTTCTGCAACGGCATGTAAAGCAAGTGTTGTTTTACCACTTGATTCTGGACCAAAGATTTCAATAATTCTTCCCTTTGGATATCCACCGATACCTAAAGCATCATCCAATAATAAACTTCCAGAAGGAATGGGTTCAATATCTACGGCTGCTCTATCACCTAATTTCATGACAGAACCTTTACCATATTCCCTTTCGATTTCTGTTAGTACATCACTTAAAAGTTTATCTTTATTTGTTTCTACTTTTTCTTTTGGCATATATTCTCCTTTTGAATTGTTTGTATCAATATATCTATCATCTGGCAAACAACATGTTCTCTTACATCATTTCTAGATAGACCTGTACATTGAAAACCATATACACGAACCGCTTTTTTAGAAGCAATAGCGCAATAGACTCTTCCTGCTGGTTTTTCTTCCCAAGCACTCGGACCTGCGTTGCCTGTAAAAGACACACAATAATCCACATTCATAATTTCTCTTGTGTTTTTGGCCATGGCATAGGCGCACTCTACACTAATTACACCATAATTTTGAATTAAGTTCACATCCACATGAGCTAATACACTTTTCATTGGTGTAAAATAAGTCACTAAACCACCTTTTAAAATAGAACTTGCCCCAGGGATTGAAGCAATCGTACTCGTAAATAGGCCAGCCGTTAGACTTTCACAGCTAGAAATAGTCAAATGATTTTCTGTACATAAAGAAACAAGTTGTTTTGCCTCAGTCATTACATAGTCTCCAAAACATATTTTTTCAATTGGTTGAAATAAATCCATCCACTATATAAAGAAGCCACTGTTGCTGCCCATAACAATATTTGGTCCATACAAATACCCATATAGACAAACGGCCAATCTTTCAATAACAAGAATACAAGTGCAAACATTTGTAGTACTGTCTTTAGTTTTCCAAAAATACCTGCACTTACAACTTCACCAGAATTAGCTGCGCTCATTCGTAAGCCATCAACAATCAAGTCTCTTGCGATCATAAGTAATACCGCAATCACATTGGCTTGATGAAAATAAACCATCAAGATCAAAACTGTGTTCACTAACATCTTATCTGCGATAGGATCCGCAAATTTTCCAAAAGAAGTAATCCAATTGTTCTTTCTTGCTAACATTCCATCAAAGAAATCTGTAATACTCGCAACCGCAAAAATCACAAATGCGATCACATCACGTAGTGCAAGACCACTTGCTTCATCTATAACACCAATAGTCGGGTCCATACATAAATATACAGCCACAACAACAGGTACCAATAAAATTCTAATAATTGTTAGTCTGTTCGGTATATTCATCTTGGCCATAAGTTACATCCTCCCCTTGTGCATATAGATCTTCATCTGTGTAACCATAATCATAATCGTAACCATAGTCACTATCCTCATATTCAGTTTCATATTCTTCAACAGGTTTTTGGTATCCCTTACCAATTTGTAGTGTGATAACGGCAGGCTCCCCCTGCTTCCAACCCTCTTTATCAAAAGAAATTTCTTTTCCATCAATAGAAATACTATTATCTGAATATGTCTCAATACTAATTTCAAAAGTACAATCATCGGATAATTCTAAGCTCTGATTGAATGTGCCAGTATATACTTTTGAAGTGTCATTGATTGTTTCATCATTCTTTTTCAAAGTAATTTTTGTCTTTGTCGGTAACGTAATACTTAAATCCAATGTTTTTACATCCGATTGAATATTCGAAAGCTGATATGCGTTGGTTTCATCGCTAATTTTATCAACAACTAAAGCCTGAGCCTCTTTAGCTTTTTTACGCTGATTTGCGAGTTTATTTGTCTCCTGTTCTTTTTTAGACAATTGCTCTTCACGAAGCTCTTGCTGCGTTGCTAGTTTTTGATTTGAAATCGAACGCAATCCCACATTGATCAAGGATAAAACTCCTAATCCAATGATTCCAATCAGGGCAAGCATTTTGATGATCTTCGTCTGGTTTGCGTTCAATGAAGAACTTGTTCTACTGACATGTTTTTGAAACCATCCTAAAGATGCTTTTTTCTTTTTCTTAGTCGTCTTTTTTGTCTTTTGAACACTCGCCATTTGTTCAACCATACGTCTTTGTGCCATAGTTAAAGCCATGTCTCTTTGATGCGCAAATTCATTGACATCCACATCAACTTCATCTGAAATGGCCTGCCAATTTACGCCAATCGCATCCGAATAGGCATGCACAAAATAGCGAACGAAAGATAGGTCATCGGAGAAAACATCAAGGTTGTGTTCTTCGATTGCTTGTATATATTGAGGCGCTAAACGCGTCTGATTTGAAACATCCTGAATGGAAAGTTTTAGATTTGTTCGACGCTCTTTTAAGATGTGATAATAAGCCACTAAAACTCCTCCCTTTGAAGTTTATTATAACAAATTCAAAACAAGAATACCACGATGTGCTATAATTATTTACGAAAGGATGAATGAAATGTCACAACTTAATTTTTCAATTGGAACATTTTCTCAATGCATGAGTTTCTCTCCACAAAATATTAAAATCGATAATTTTGAAGACTACACACTCTATTGTATTGACTGTGAAAATGTTCAACAATTTGACACAAACACACTAAAAGCCACAAGTCCTAGCGTCTTCTTTTTCTTTGGAAACTTTGAAAAAATAGGGCTAAAGTGCTGGCAACAAATCTTTGCGATTGCCCAGGATTTCCCAAATTCTTATTGTTTCAATACACACCAAAGCCAAAAGAATTTTGCGGACATCTATTGCGCTACTTTACTTGGACAAATTGTTGCCAATATAGTCCCTAAAAAAATTCTTCTTGTCACAAATGATCAAGGATTTCAAGGTATTAAGCAAGCCTTGTTGTTCCAAGGAAAAGACATCGACATTGAAATCTTACAGACAAGAGACCCGTTCTTGTTGCCTTTAAAGGAAGAAACGCCTAAGTCTCAACCAAAACAGACACAAAAACAAAAGAAACAAACAAATACCTCAAAGCCAAATGAAGCACGCGATGAAGAGGTAATAGAAGCATTAAAGAAATATCCAAAAATCAATACCCGCTATGCATCTATTGATGATTTAAGTAAGTATTTAATGCCCATCTTAGCGAACAAACAAAAGAAGTGTAAACTTTCCAAATGGATTGAGAGTGACTACGCAAAAAAAGTTGGGCGCTATAAAAAAGATTCGAAAGGAAAATATTATAAATTAAAATGATAAAAACAATATATTTAGCTGGAGGCTGCTTTTGGGGTGTGCAGCACTATTTCGATCAATTTGATGGTATTCTAAAGACGACCGTTGGCTATGCAAATGGAAATAGTGAAAACCCGAAATATAAAGATGTGAAAGCAGGA
Source organism: Holdemanella porci (assembly GCF_019052655.1). Classification (GTDB taxonomy): domain Bacteria; phylum Bacillota_I; class Bacilli_A; order Erysipelotrichales; family Erysipelotrichaceae; genus Holdemanella; species Holdemanella hominis. The sequence continues at coordinate 19,729 of NZ_JAHQVB010000018.1, read as the reverse complement.
CTTACAGGTCATGCAGAAACATTAGAAATCCAATATGATGACAACGTGATTTCACTTTCTAAGATTTTAGACTTATACTTTGACATTATTAATCCAGTATCCGTCAATCAACAAGGTGAAGATATTGGCATTTCCTATCGTACAGGCATTTATTATTTGGGTGAGACCGATTTAAAAACAATCCAAACGAAATACAATGAAATTCAAGAGAAATATGATTTAGCACTAGCGGTCGAAGTTGAACCATTAAGAAACTTTTTTAACGCAGAAGAATACCATCAAAAATACTTGGATAAAAATCCAGGTGCCTATTGTCACATTCCTGCATCAAAATTTAAGAAGGGACTTTAATTAGCCCCTTCTTTTATTGTGCATCCCGCAACATATCCTGTTGTCCAGGCAATCTGTAAATTGTATCCTCCTGTCTGTGCATCCAAATCCAATACTTCACCCACAAACTTTAAGCCTTTAATTTTCTTAGATTCCATTGTCTGAGGCTGAATCTGATTTGTCTTGATTCCACCCACAGTAATCATAGCCTGATCAAATCCGGCAAAACTAGACACTTCAAAATCTAAACATTTCAATAATTCACTAATACTTCTTCTTTGTGCTTTCGTTGTTTCATTGGCTTTTAAAGAATCATCAACATTTAAACGATCCATGATATATTGTACCAATCTCTTAGGAATCATCATTTCAAGTATGTGATTCAATTGTTTATTTGAAGAACGATTCATTCTTTCTAGTAAAAATGCATCCACTTCATCAATTGATTTATCTGGAATTAAATCAAATATGATTTTGTCAGGTTTTTTATTAATCACATAGCTTGACATGGACAAAATACCTGGTCCGCTAAAACCTTCATGAGTAAACAAAATGTCTCCCAAATGTTTATATAAAACTTTTTTATCTTTCTTTGCTTGAATACCCACATTCTGCAAAGAAAGACCTGCTAAATCAAAGATTTCTTTTGTTCGTAAAGAAACCAATCCAGGATATAAATCACTGACTTTGATATCTAATGTATGCGCCCATTTATATCCATCGCCACTACTTCCAGTCGACACAAAAGACTTTCCACCTGTCGCAACAATCACTACATCGAACGAATACAAACCTTTATCTGTTTTGATTCCAACAACTTTATCATCTTCAACCATTAAATCTGTACATGCTTCATCCATATGTAGAATCACATTATTTTTGCGTAATAATTCCACAAACAATAAAACAACATCCTGACTTGAATTCGAACCAGGAAACATACGCCCATGATCTTCTTCAACGGTAGGTAAACCATTGGATTTTAAAAATTGAATCATATCCAAATTAGAGAATTGTGAGAAAGGACTATATAGAAATTTTTCATTATGCACAATATGCTTGAAAAATTCATCCTTTGAACAACTGTTTGTAACGTTACAACGTCCATGTCCTGTAAGTTGCAACTTCTTTCCTAATTGTTTATTTTTCTCAAACAACTCCACTTGGTGACCGACTAAGCTTGCGGTATAGGCAGCCATCAATCCAGATGGTCCTCCACCAATTACGCATACTTTTAACATAAAATCCCACTTTCTTCTAAATAGATAGCTAATCCATCATGCTCATTATCCTGTTTTGTGATGGCATCAGCACAAGCCTTTGTATCATCCGTACCATTGATCATACAAACACCACATCCTGCTACTTTTAACATATCATTATCGTTAGATGTATCTCCAAAAGCCATGACATCCTTTAAATTTATATTATTCAATTCGCATATTTTCTGTAAACCATATCCCTTATTGATTCTTTTATCGCAAAATTCCAATAATGTTGTTTGCGTTTTAAAACCATGATAATAAGGATTTGGATGTTCTTTTACCCAAGCTTCCGCCTTAGGCATATCTTCTTCTTTCATACGAAACATGATTTTTGCGTTTTCATGTGCATAGAAATCTTCTAATTTTACAACTTCCAATTCTTTATGAGATGTCGAAGCTGAATGAATCATCCAATCATCAATATGAACACAACGAATCTTTCCATCCCAATATATCATTGGATTGCATTCAACAACATTCATGATTTCCATGGTTTCTTTTAACCATTCCTTTTTCATCATAAAATAGCTATAGAATTTTTGATGTACGCCATCCCATAATTCTGCACCATTCATGCCCATCACAAAATCAAAATCAAACGGCAAGTCCCAATAAACTTTATTTCGTTTTAGTTCATCCACAGGGCGTCCTGAGGCAATCCCAAAATAAACACCTTTTTCATGAAGCTTGATCAAAGCTTCTTTTGTCCGCTGTGTTAATTCTTTCTTTTCATTGACTAATGTGGCATCAATGTCACAAATCACTAATTTTGTTGTCACTTTAAATCCTCCAATTCATAAGTAAATCCTTCGCCATCAACTTCATGAACACTATTCACAATAATAAAGGCTCTTGGATCTAACTGCATAATTTCATGTTCTAAATTGCTGTAAATTTTTTGTGGAATTACAATCATCAATACTGGTTTAGATTCATTTGTATATCCACCCTTACCTTCTAAAATTGTAACACCACGCTCCATATTGTTTAATACATGGTTTTTAATTTCAAACCATTTATCTGAAATAACCATACAATTGATTGCCGTACTTGAACCAATCAAAATTGTTTTATCAATCGCAAATCCCGATGTAAATACAGAAAGGACTCCAATCAAGGCTGGTTCTACACCATATGTAGACATTCCCAACAATACAGTCAGAGCATCAATGATCATGACTGAATTTCCTGAAGAAATATGGGTATACTTATGAATCAACAAGGCTGGAATATCCATACCTCCAGTACTTGCGTTTACTCTAAAGCATAAACCTAAACCGATTCCCGAAATCAACCCACAATAAATACTTGCCAACATGGGTTGCATGACAAATGTGTCTTTGGGAAATAAAGTTGTCACATATGTTAGTAATGAGACAAAGAATGAATAACTAAATGTTGAAATCAATGATTTCAATGCAAACGCCTTCCCCAAAAAAATTGCGCCAACAATATAGAGTCCGATCATCAATATGTTGATTAGCCATACGGATGGTATAAATGGCAATAAAGGTTTTAATGCCACGGCGACACCAGCTACGCCTCCGGTTAATGTATTATTTGGTAAAACAAAAAAAGCAACTGATATTGCTACCATAAAGTTTCCTAATAAAACAACCAATACATCTTTTACATAATTTGTTTTTTTCATAAAAGTCTCCCCAAACACCATCTATATTTTATCAAAAAAGAAGGCTTTATGAAACAAAAGAAAAAAGCTGGATTGCCCAGCTTATCTTTACAACATCTCTTTTGCGGTTTGCGTAATCAAATCAAATAATTCAATCACTTCTGGTTGTTTTTCATAACCAATCTTATCAAACAACTGATCTACGATTCCTAAAATTTTTTCATGTTGAGCTTTATAAATCTGAATCATTGAATCATTTAATGTAATATAGATTTTACGAGTATCCTGTTCACTACGAATACGCATAATCAAATCCTTTTTTTCCATGCTTGTAAGCGTACGATTCATCTGCGATTTTTGCATACGCATATAGTTACATAAATCCGTTGCCGTTACATTTTCATCTTGATTTTGATATAAATAACGACAAATCATCGATTCATTATAAGGTAAATCTGAAGTGATTCTCTCATTATTGATGACAGTCGTCATTTGAAGCCATGCTTCTAATACTTGTTCATTCTTTTTCATAACCTTATTCTAGCACAGAAATTGTGTATTTCGCATTATAATTTTGATTCACACAAATCGTTACCTTTTTGTTCTTTAAATCATATACACAAGACCATTGTGTCTTTGAGATTTTTCCCTGCTTATTCTTATGTGCATCCTGCGAACAATCGGATAAAAGCTGCATAGCCTCGGTATTTGACAACACTCCTTTTGTGGAGCTTAATTTTTCATCAATAATTTGGTAGCGGTCTTGGCCAAAATTAAATTCTGCATCTGGATTTGTAAGCAAGAAATTCGTAGCACACTGATAATTCTTGTCTGGATATACTACTTTCATTTCATCATCCACATATTCAACAACAACACTCTTTCCGGATGCATCACAAATTTGGAAATGGTAACAACTATTGGCACTTGAATGCATGTCATAAGAAGATAATAATGCTAATGCTTCATCAACATTTTTTGCCTTATCTAACATCATTCGAATGGCTGTTGTCGTTGTGATATCTACCTTTTTGGTATTCTGATTTGTTGGAGTTGTATCAATCAATAATACCCCTACCGCAAGACCTTTTTCATTCATTCCATCGAGTGGTGCATAAGGTGCTGCCAAAGTTACCAATGAATCCTTTAATGTATCTGGTAAATGTTTTTCATTATATCCTACAAATCCTAAATTCACCATTGAAACAGAAGCATACCCATTTTTAGGCTTTGTCTTTACCAATACACTTGGCGAATAATCCATATCAAAGTTGCGTCCAAATAGATATCCTGAATCTTTATTTTGTGCAATAAATGTAGAACAACCTAAATCTGGAATCTTAATACTTAATGGTAACCCCTTCATTACATGATTCACCACAAATTCGACAAGCTCTTTATCATTGTTTGCACCTTTTTCTAAAAACTCATCCAATCCATAATCCGCACTATAATCCATTGTATACATTGGATAAGCATCAATTTTTTTTAATGATTTTAATGAGCTATATTCATTATGAAACAGACAAACAATTCCTATTCCACAAATCAATAATAAACATAATATAGTAATTCCTATTTTCTTTAATAATTTCATACATACTCCTTTAGTTCATTCAGTGAACTATTAAAGTATACAATATTAGTTTACATTGTCAACTATAAAAAATAGAGATGAATCAATCATCTCTACGTCCTAATAATCGTAAAATGTATAAGAAGATATTCAAGAAATCTAAATAAAGCTGTAACGCCATATAAATCGATATCTTTTCATCTTCATACCCATTCAACATATAATTCATTTTTTGTATATCCCAAGCTGTAAGTCCGGTAAATAATAATAGGCCAATCACGCTCCATAAGCGTACATCCATGCTAACTCTAAATAGCATGAAGAAAAATTGACTAAAAATCATCGCAATCAAACCAATCAAACAAATGTTTCCCACTTTACTAAGATCCATTTTAGTCGTCTTTCCAATAATAGCTAAACATGCAAAGTAGATAGCGCTAATGCCAAAGGCTGCTGCAATCTGTCCAGCACTATATACATAAGCCAATGATGTCATATTGATTCCCATTGTAAGTGAATACACAATAAACATCGTCTTCATCTTAGAAGCGGGTGTATTACGTGATAATTGACGTCCCATTGAAATCGTTAACGAAATTTGTACGATGAACAACAATAATGAAATCATTGGAATCTGAATAATAAGCATGAATATGCCAGAAGCATACAACAAGGCCGAAGTGATTGCCGTAATTCCAAGGCCTACCATCATCCAACTGTATACTTTATATAATGAATTTGTACTTACTGAATTTGAATAATTGTTTGTATACATAAATTATTTACCTCCTATTTTTAGAGTATTTTATGTTTTTTATATATACATTACAATATACAACTCGATCAAAATGACTATTATATCCATCAATCTTGCAATAAGAAATCTTGCAGATGTACGATTTTAATTCCCTCATCGTTTCCAACGTCTAAATCATTCAATGTTACAACATACTTAGGATAATTATCTGGGATATCCTTCAAATTCGCAGTTTCACGATCTGAATTTTCAGGTAATTGAACACAGACTTGTACATAGATTTTTTCATCTCTTAAAATACCGACAAAATCGATTTCCTTAGATCCTAATTTTCCAACGTATACATCATAGCCACGTCTTTTTAGTTCTAAATATACAATATTTTCCATTACAGCATCTAACATATTTCGATTATATCCAAACAAGGCATATTTCAATGAAACATCGGCCAAATAATATTTTTCTTGTGTTTTCAAAATGTTTTTACCCTGTAAATCATATCGCCTACAAGGATAAATAATAAAAGCTTGTTCTAAACATCTTAAATAATTATATATACTTTCATTTGAAAGTTGTCGATTCTCACTCTTTAAAAATTTAGAAATTGAATTTGCCGAGAATGTCTTGCCTGTATTTTCTACCACATATTTTACAACACGATCAAACAATTCTTGTTTATGAATGCGATGACGATTTACGATATCTCTAGAAACAACGGTATAATATATACCATTCACAATTTGATATGCCGTATTTGATTCATACTCATTTAATGCGACAACAGGAAAACCGCCAAATCGTATATACTTATTTAGCAACTCTCTTTTTGATAATTGACTCTTAGATTTAAATTTTAAGTACTCACTAAACGACAACGTATATACAGGTATTTGTACATATCTTCCGGTTAGATAAGTTGAGATTTCACTCGACATTAATTTTGAATTTGATCCAGTAACATAAATATCGAAATTTCCTTTTTCTAACAAAGAATTCACCGCTTTTTCCCATCCCGATATTTCTTGAATCTCATCTAAAATCAAATATGAATATGCATTATCCTTTGTTGCACAAACAAGTTCATCATACATTTGTTTAGCCGTAATATTTTGCGCTATATCCATATCTGTATATCTTTTACTGATAATACATTTCTCTTCAACACCTCGCAAAATCAATTCTTCTTTCAACATCTCAAAGATTGTTGATTTTCCACAACGCCTTATACCAGATAAGATTTTCACTAAGGGTTGTTCAATAAATGGAGTTATAGCTTCTATATAATTTGGTCTATTAATAATCACAACATCACCTTCTTTATTACAAGTATACCAAAAATTGTTATGTGTTTTAAATAGTTTTTCATGGTATACCTTAAAAACTATCTTAGTTTATAAACTTTTTCATATTAAAAAGAGAATGTATTTCTACACTCTCTTACTTAATATCCAATTCAATAGGCTCATCCATCGTATCACTGACGTATTTGCCATTCTTTTTTCTTTGTTTCACGCACTCTGTCAACAAATATTCAATTTGTCCATTGACACTGCGAAAATCATCTTCTGCCCATGAAGCAATTTGATCATACAATTTTTTTGAAAGACGCAAAGGAATCTGTTTCTTTTCCATTAATATAAGCTACCAGAATTGACAACTGGCTGCGCATCATGGTTTGCACAAAGTACGACTAACAAGTTAGAAACCATAGCCGCTTTCCTTTCTTCATCCAATTCTACAACCCCATTTTCATTCAAACGATCCAATGCCATTTCAACCATACCAACAGCTCCATCCACAATCATCTTACGTGCATCAATGATAGCACTTGCCTGTTGTCTTTGTAACATTACCGCTGCAATTTCTGGTGCATAAGCTAAGTATGTGATTCTGGCCTCAATGATTTCAATGCCTGCATCTTTTACTTTACTTTGAATTTCATCACGAATTCTAGAGGCAACCACTTCACTAGAACCTCTAAGACTTCCTTCATCGGCAATACCATCTCCTGTTGTATCTACATTTTCAGCTACATCATAAGGATAAATACGCACAATATTTCTTAATGCACTATCACATTGTAAAGAAAGATATTCCTTATAGTTATCTACATTAAATACAGCTTTTGCGGTATCTGTCACACGCCACATAACGGCAATTCCAATCTCAACAGGATTTCCTAAACAATCATTGATCTTTTGGCGGTTGTTGTTTAAAGTCATGATTTTCAAAGATACTTTTTTAGAAGCCATTTCTACCGTTCCATTATTTTGAGCTTGGAAAATACTTTTCTTCGTACCATCATCCACATCGCCACTCTGATTTAATTTTGTCTTTGCGGCAGGATTCACAGCCTGACAAAAAGGATTAACATAGTAGAATCCAGCATCTTTTAAAGTACCTACATATTTACCAAACAAAGTTAAGACTAAAGCTTCTTGTGGCTTTAATACTTTTAAACCAAGAAATGGAATCCAACCAATACATAGCCATACAACACCAATAATAAAGAATGGCCAAACTAATGCTGCACCAAGTATTGTCACCAACAAGGCTACAAGATATAAAACGATCCACAATATCATCATGGCCATGCCATTCTTTTTGTTGCTTAAAACTTTTTCTGTCACGATAAGCACCTCCTGATACCTATATGATATCATTTTGATATCTGTTGTCAATAATAAAAAAGATGGGAATGACCCACCTTTAAAAATTATAGACTTTTATGTAAAGTTTCAAGAACTGTCTTAAGATCATTTACACCCATTTGACCTGGAGCACTCGCCTTTTTAGCTGCACCAAAAGTTAAACAAGAACCAAACACTTCACCAGCTAAACGAGAAATTACACCAGTTGCTGCCATAGACATTGTGATGATTGGACGATCGGCATGTTCTTCTACCATTTCATTTGTAGCCGATAATAATGTCAATACATCCTTTTTAGATTGAGGCATAACTGCAATCTTAGGAATGTCTGCACCCTTTTCTTGCATAGCACACAAACGAGAAATGATTTCTTCTTTAGATGGTGTTTTAAAGAAGTCATGGTTCGACATGATTACTTTTACTCCATTTTCATGCGCTGTCGTTACAATCGTTTCAACTTCTGAATCCCCAGTATATAATTCAACATCCACTGCATCTACATATCCACTTTTGGCAACTGCACAATTTAATTCTACGTAGTATTCAGTAGATACTTCTAATTCTCCACCTTCTTTTTTAGAACGGAAAGTAGCTAATACTGGAGTTTCTTTAAATGCTTCACGCAATTCTTTTGCCATTTCAACTACTTCATTTGTGTCTTCAACACCATCAAACCAATCCATACGCCATTCAATAATATCAGCTGGTGTATCAAGAATAATTTTAGCTTGTTCTAAAACATCTTCTTTACTCTTTCCACAAATAGGAACACAAATCTTTGGTACACCTGCACCAAATTCAACATTTTTCATTGTTACCGTATTCATTTTTTATTCTCCTTTATTCATATTTTTTGTATATGCATCAAACAACGCATCACCGACTTGTTGTCTGATATCTTCATAAATTGAACTTGAACGGTTTCTCATTTCATTTAAAACTTCTTGTGATAAATTGATTTCTAGTGTACCACTCTCTTTAATGATATTTAAACGATTCGATACACGTTTATCACATTGTTCACGCGAATAATCACGTGCATTTTGGGCTGCTTGATCTACAATCTTTTTGTCCTTATCTGACAAATGATTATAAAAATCTTCATTAACGATCATAGAAAGTAAATGTGGTAAATGATTGGTCTTCACAACATAATCCTGTTGCTCATAGATTTTTCCAGATACAATGACTTCATATGGATTTTCTTGCGCATCAATCGTTCCTTGCTGCAAACCAATGTACACTTCACTAAAGGCCATTGGCGTAGGATTCGCTCCAATTTCCTGCCAGAAGGCTAAGTGATACTTGTTTTCCATTGTACGAATCTTTTGCCCTTTAAAATCTTCTATAGACTCAATCTTTTTATTTGTCGTCATGACACGGAAGTTTTGATCACTCATCGCAAGCAATCTTACACTATGTTCAGAATATACTTTATTGATTAATTTCATAAACTCTTCATCATCTAAAGTACTTCTTAAATCTTCAATATTCGTATAAGCCATAGGTAAATCGAAAATCGCTAATTTTGCGATAAAGTTAGCTTGAGGAGCCGTATTTTGTACTACAAATGGGATATCTCCATTTATACAGCTTTCTACAAGCTCTCTATCCCCACCAACAGTGCCGTTGTGATAAGCTTTGATTTGAATTTGTCCATTCGATAATCGCTCTACTTCTTCAACAAACTTATTTGTGAAAATACCCGTTACTGTATCGGCTGGTGAATCATTGGCAATGATCCAAGGAAAAGATTGACTTGCCTTTGCAGGATCATCTTCTTTAGCAACACAAGCCGTTAATGAAAAGGCAGTTATCATAGAAATTAAAATTGATACTATTTTTTTCATACGTACCTCCTATGCGACTAATGCCAGTGAAATTTGTGGAATAAATGTAATCAATAACAAAGCGATAAAGAAGAAACCAATCAATGGCAATGCTTTTTTCGCAATATTCATTACTGGAATATCCACTAGAGAACTAGCTACAAATAAATTGATTCCAATTGGTGGTGTCACAAAGCCAATGGCTAAGTTCACAACCATAATGATTCCAAAGTGTACCGAATCTACACCAACACTTTGAGCAATTGGAAGTAGGATTGGTGTCAAAATCAAGATAGCGGGGCTTGTATCCATTACCATACCTACAATCAACAACAAGATATTGATTACAATCAATACAGCTACTTTTTCATGAATTGTATTCAAGATAAAGTTTGCCGCTGTATCCGGAATTTGAAGTAGTGTAATAATTCTTGAAAATGCAACGGCCGAGGCAAGAATAAATAAGATTGGTGCAAATGTTTTGATAGATTCTACAAATACATCATATAAATCTTTTACATGCAAAGATTTATAGATAAATAACGAAAGAAATAAAGCATAGAAAACTGATATAACGGCCGCTTCTGTCGGACTTGCCACACCCGAATAGATACATCCTAAAATGATGACAGGTGTAAGTAGTGCCCAAAAGCTATCAAAGAACACTTTCTTAAATCCTTTATCATGAAGAGCATTTACTTCTGCATCGATTTTATCTTTATCTTCTCCATGCTTTTTACAATAGTAGAAGGCATAAATCATTAATAATGCAGCAATCAATAAGCCTGGAACAATACCGGCCATAAACATTCTTCCTACACTCGTACCACTTGCCATACCATATAAGATAAATGGAATGCTTGGTGGAATGATGACGCCAAGGCCTCCTGCAACCGCAACAATGGCTGTGACAAACGTCTTATCATAACCAAGTTTTACAAGCAAAGGAATCGTCATACTACCTACAGCTGCAACTGTTGCAGGAGCACTTCCTGAAATAGCACCATAGAATAGACATGTGATAATCGCAGCACATGGCATTCCGGAAGTTCTTTTTCCAATAAAGAAAGAAAACACATCAAATAATTTTTTACTTACGCCACCTTTTGCCATCAAGATACCAGAAAGCACAAACATAGGAACGGCTAATAGCGGAAAGGAATCAATTCCTCCAAACATAGCACGAATAATGTATTCTGGTGAAATAGTAAAGTTAGGATCTAATATAGATGGGGCCAAAGAAACAATACTAAGAGTAGATGATATAGGAACGGACAATAATAAAAGCACAACAAATAATATAAATACGGCAATAGCTAACATTATCTTCCCTCCCTTGGATCTTGATCAATAATTTTCTCATTATTCAACATACGTTTCACATTCTCTACTTCACATATAATTTGTTGAAAAGAACGTATTGTGGCCAAAACAAATCCAACAAATGGCGCACATTGAACGTATGGCATTGGAAGTTGTAAAGCAGGGCTTGTCTGTTTTGAGGCAATTGATAACATCAAAAATTTGTATCCATGAATACTCAAATAAAAGAAGAGTACAAATAACAATATATTTAACAATAATTGTGCAAATACATAAGCTTTTTTAGGAAACATATTGATAACTTGATCAACCTTAATGGAAATCCATCGTTTAATGCAGTAGCTAATACTGATAAAACAAGACCAGATAAACATGTATCTTGTGAGTTCTTCAGACCAGCTTAAAGAAAAATTCAGTACATAGCGACAGAACACCTGAATTCCCATAATGCATGCCATTGCCACAAGCAATACAATAAGTAGAATTTCCTCTAACTTGTCGTCGAGCAATTTTATAACTTTCAATCTATCACATCCTTTTTTTCATTATTTTAGCAAAAACACGGTACTTTTGTACCGCATTTTATTCATAATTAATCTTGCGCAACTAAATTTTTGTATCGTAAATTTACGTATAATCCAAGTAATACACCAACTGCGGTTAATACAATATTCATTGTCATAACGCCACTTGGTGTCATGTTACCTGCAGCTGTTAAGATTGTATAGTTACATAGACTTGAAGCAATCATAACCAATGCAGTTACTGTACCTTTAATTTTAGGGAAGATCATATTACATACGGATGTAGCAATTTGTAGTAATCCACCGGCACCAGCCCATCCAATTACGAATGCACCGATTGTACACATTGTCTGACTTGGAGCAACCAATACAATGATCAACATAGCTAAACAAATAGCTGGATACGCCAAGATGAAACGAACATCTTTAATTTTACGAATTAAGAATGAAGTCACGACTAAAGCAATCATAGTTCCCATTGAATAGTATGTCTGCATAGCGCTAGGATCAGCCCATCCTGCAACATCTTTCGCAAAGTTTTGTGCACAGTTTAACCATAATTGGAATGTTCCTGTACAAGTAAATCCGATTAAAATCATTGCGATAGATTCAATTGAGAAGTGTGTTTCTTTCATGCTGGCAATTAAGCCTTGTTTCTTTTCTCCATTTGCTGAATCTGTATCTGGCATCGGGCAGAATAGAATCAACGCTGCAAGTACTAGATAAGCAATTCCACAAACCCAGAATAAGTGATTATAAGAAGTAGCTCCAGTCGCTGTTGTGCTTACAGCCATACCTAAGAAGAATGGCAAGAACATTTGGCTAACTGAAATGAAGAATTTGATTCCCATTGTTGCAACACCAGGTGCATCGCTAATTGCCTCTGCAACGGCAGGATAGATTCCTGTATCCAAGAATGAGTTTGCGATACCACCAACGATGGCACATACATAGGCAATTGTATATCCTCCGTTTGCTCCTGCATTAAATGCGAAGACTAAACCAATCATATATACAGCATAACTTAATCCACCAATAAACATAGAAATTTTACGTCCCAATTTATCCGATAATGGACCCGCAAAAGGAAGAGCGACTAAACGTCCAAGTCCTAATGCAGCCGAAATTTTTGTGATTGACATTGGGTCACATCCCCAGCTTGTCGCAAGTGATTCTTTAATCACAGCTTGTCCAAGTACTGAACATCCAACACCATGAATAAAGTAGTTCAAGTACATAATAAGGACGGAAGGTAAATATTTTTTATCTTTCATATTCTCTTTTCTCCTATACTCTCTAATTAAAAATCAAATCCCATTACTTTTTTAATGTGATCGACTGGCATTTCTTTTCCAGTCCATAGTTCGAATGCTGCAGCACCTTGGTAAAGCATCATTGGGAAACCATTTAATGTTTTACATCCAACACTTTCAGCCATTTCCAACAATTTAGTTTTTGCAGGTGCATACACTGTATCTGTTACAATCAAGTCTTCACGTAAGAATGAAGTATCTGGTAACCAAGTTTGTCCTTCTAAAGGTTTCATGCCCATACCAGTCGCATTTGTTAAGATGTAACTTGATTCAATTTCTTTACGCAATGCTTCTTTGTCATCTAAATCAAATAATTTAGCTTTACAGTTTGTGTTTTTGTTGATTTTTTCAACAGTTTCTTCAGCATTTGCCCAGAATTTATCTTTACGGTTGAAGATTGAAATTTCAGCAACACCATCTAATGCAGCTTGAATTTCAATAGCTGTTGCAGCTCCACCAGCTCCAGCAATTGTCATTTTCTTACCAATCGCATCGATTCCCGCATCTTTTAAACCTTTCATGTATCCAACACCATCTGTAATAGTTCCTGTTAATACACCATTGTCATTTACTACTGTATTTACAGCTCCACACATTTCAGCAGCTGGAGTCAATTTATCTAAGTATTTTCCGATAACAGTTTTGTTAGGCATTGATACGTTCCATCCACGAACTTTCATAGCTCTAAAACCTTTAACTGTATCTTCCAAAGTATCATTATCTACTTCGAATGCAAGATAAGCATAATCTAAACCTAATTTTGCGAACGCTTCATTGTGCATCTTTGGTGATGATGAATGGCGAATAGGGTATGCGATCAACCCAATTAATTCTGTGTGTCCTGTAATTCTTTCACTCATGTTCTTTTCCTCCTAAAGTGATTTTATTCTAAGTATCCCTTTGTTTTTAATGTGTTTAAAATGTTGCGTCCTTCTGCTGTACCATCAATGATACGACGAGCACGAACGCTATCACCAATATTAACGATTTCTACGTTTTTGTCTTCAAAACTTTCTGTTAAGTCTTTCATCAATGGTGAATAGCTACGCATTCCTAAACAAACGAATCCATAATCAAAGTCTAATTGTTCGTTTTGATCATTACGTTTTACAATAAAGTGATCTGGATGAACTTCTTGCAGTGCTGTTGATGTTAAGATATTTACATGATTCTTTTCTAATAATGCATATGTACCTACTTTAGTAACGATATCTAAATCTTTACCTACAACTGGAAGCATTTCTACGATAGAAACATCAGCCTTACGATTTGAGAAGAATTCAACTACATCAAGACCTACGGCTCCCCCACCGACAACAACAACTTTTTTTCCTTCCATATCCATTGGATAGTTATCGATATTGTTGATCATGCCTAAGATTCCTTTTACGCCGCTTTGTGGACGATCAATATTTTCGCGCAATCCAGTAATTGGAGGTAATAAAGGAGTTGATCCTGTTGCGTTGACAATTACGTCTGGTTTTAAAGCTTCTACCAATGGAATTGTAGCTTCTGTATTTGTGAATGTGATTAAGTTTTTCAATTTACTAGCACGACGAATCAAGTAGTCTGGAAAATCTCTTAAACGTTTCTTTTCTGGAATTTTAGAAATTTCAACACTCAATCCACCTAAATGATCTTCTTTTTCAATTAAGAATGTCATACACCCTACTTCTGCAGCTGTACATGCGGCTTCAAGACCTGCAGTACCTCCACCAATAACGACAACATTACATGGTTTCTTTACTTTTTGGTTCTTATAAGCTTCCCCTTCATTTACACTAGGGTTGATTGTACAACGGATTGGACGATTTAATCCAATACGGTGACCACTACATCCGATGTTACAAGAAATACATTTACGAACTTCATCTAAACGTCCTTCTTTCACTTTTAATGGCCATTGAGGATCCGCTACAAATTGACGTCCTAAACCGATGAAGTCTGCTTGTTCAGATTCAATAATTTTATTTGCGACTTTTGGATCACGAATATTACCTACTGTAATAACTGGTTTATTGAATTTTTCCTTAACCGCAGTCGCCAAATAAGTTCTCCAACCATCTTTTAAGTAGTTGGCATCAATTTGGTATTGAATTGAATCTACAAGTCCACAAGAAACATCGACAATATCAGCTTCTTCTTGGAAGTATTCTAATAAATGTAAAGTATCTTCCAATGTATTTCCACCTGGTAAGAATTCATCTGCACTAATACGAATCAAGATTGGGAAGAATGGTCCAACTGCTTCACGTACAGCTTTTAAAATCAACGATGCAAAACGCGCACGGTTTTCACAGCTTCCACCAAATTCATCTGTTCTATTATTCGTTAATGGTGATAAGAACTGACTAATTAAATAAGAGTGTCCACAGTGGATTTCAACAGCATCAAATCCAGCAATCTGAGCACGCTTAGCCGCTTTGGCATAGCTTTCAACAATTGAATAAATTTCATCTTTTGTCAAAGGACGAGGAATTGCTCCACCTTTTTTATTTGGTAAATCACTAGCAGATACTGGCTGCATGTTGATTCTTTCAGCAACAGCACTTGCACCTGCATGGTTTAACTGAACGGCAATCTTAGTGTCGTGTTTGTGGATTGTTTCCGTTAATTTGAACATTCTAGGAATGTAGCTATCTAAATCTAAACGTAACTGAGTTGTTCCATTTGATCCTGCCGGATAATCAACACATGCGTTTTCAACGATGATTAAACCAGCTCCACCTTGTGCTCTTTGTTCATAATAATCAATGTGCAAAAAACTCATTTCCCCTGTGTTTTCTGCGAAGTTTGTCCCCATTGGAGTCATAACAATACGGTTTGGAATTGTACATCTTCTGACTTCTAATGGTTGAAATAATGAATTAAACTTTCCCATTTTTCCCTCCTAAATGTTAACTAATTCACAAGACATCTTTATTATAATTTTTTAAACATATTGAAACAATTACGTTTTATCTATTTATTTATAGATTTTTTCTATACATTCATTTATACTAAATCTAGGAGGATACCATGAATCTTAACCATTTATATTACTTTAAAATGCTTGCTGAAACTGAACACTATACACAAGCTGCCAACATGTTAGATATTACTCAGCCTTCCCTTTCCCATGCCATTTCGCAATTAGAGAACGAATTAAATTGTTACTTATTTGAAAAACAAGGAAGAAACATTCGTCTAACAAAATATGGTAAAATTTTCTATGAATATGTCACAAAAGGCTTGAGTGAAATTGAACTTGGACAAAAAAAGATTGATGCCATCACTTCCCCTAATCAAGGATGGATCAACCTAGCTTTTATTTATACACTTGGATATCGTTATGTTCCACATTTAATTCAACATTTCCACTTTGATAAAAACAATAGTAAGATTAAATTCACTTTAAAACAAGGAAGCACAAGTGCCTTATTGGATGGTCTTGAAGAAGAAAAGTACGATTTAGTTCTTTGTTCCTATCAAGAAAATCGAAATAATATCAATTTTGTTCCCATCACAACGGAAGAATTAGTTGTCGTAGTATCAAAATTAAATCCATTGGCTTTAAAGAATGAAATTGATTTGCAGGAACTTCAAAATGAATATTTTATTTATTATAGTAAGCACAGTGGATTAAGACCATTGATTGATGATTTATTTCATTCCAACAATATCGATCCAAACATTCTGTTTGAAGTCGAAGAAGACAGCGCCATCCTTGGTTTAGTTGATATTAACTATGGTGTAGCAGTTGTACCAAACATTCCCATGATTGATCATTTCCATTTAAAGAAGTTAAAAATCAAGAATCCACAAAAGAAACGTATTATTTATATGGCTACAGTAAAAAATAGATATGCACCTCCTGCTGTGCATTCATTTTGTAACTTCATTGTTCAAAACTCCAATATAGATTAAAGAAGAGATCACAAATCGATCTCTTCTTTTAGTCTAATAATAAATTTTCATATTAAATACAGTTTTTTTAGAAAGTAACACCCGCTAAAGCCAATGTACTAAAGTATACAAGGTCAAATTATTGAAATAATATGTATTAATCCTTTGTAAAATAACATCGATATAGTAATTCAATCATTGTTTTATATGAAATTTCTTTTATCCCTATTGTCTTTAAATCTACATTATCATTTTCAACCAATCCCAAAAATTGCTTCATGTCTTCTAGAATTTCTGCACTAACCATTTATCTAGTATCTAATGCAATCACTTGAGCTAATCGAAAAACATCATTTTTATGTTTCTTTATATTTTTACTATCGACATGTTCCCCATTTTTCTTTCGCATAGACAGATCAAGATAAGCTTTCATCTTAAATGGTATCAAGCATGTTGGTCTAAGCACCGGAATTCCATCTACAATTATTTGTCCAGTTTTCAACAATTCATAATACTCTTCATTTAAAAGAATTGCTGATAAACTTGATACTTCTTCATCTATTGGAAGTGGAGTTAGATATGCATCATCCTCTAAAATTATATAGTCTGGATTTCTTGAAAAGATTTCGATCATAAATGGATATTCATTACTTTTCGGTGATGTGAAACGATAAAATTGAGCATTTTGAGTACTCTTATTTATATGTGAATACTCGGCTTCTTTAATATATTTCCAAAACACTTTGCCAAATTCATACGTAATGGATTCAACAATTAAAGCAATATCCAAATCTTTAGTTGCACGAAAAGGAAGTTCTTCACTTTCCACACATGAAGAAATAATAAAAAAAACACGATAATTAAAGGCTTATTTGAAGTATAAATAAGTTTGAATTGTTTGTTTTTACGCCTGATTTGCGCCTAGAATTTTAAAAAGTAGAATATTGACTTGTAAAATGGTATGCAAAATTGTATGCCATTTTTTTAAAATTAATAGGTTATAATGAGTGTATAGAAAAAAGGTGAAAAAATGGAAAAAAAACTAGATACTAATATGTATGTTTATTTTGGTTCTGAGCATTATGATAGAGAACTATTTAAAAATGATAAAAATTTAAATATACCAAAGTTTAGCTTGATTGGATTTTCTTTAAAGTCTAAAAATGGATGGAGAAAATGGCGTGATGATAATGACATGAATAGTGTAAGTAAATATGATTATTTTTGCTTTAGAATAAATAACAATAACTTGGCATTGGAAAACATAGATGATATAAAATAACTTCCTCATTACACAAATAAGGGGAGATATAGTATAGATTATGAAGCACTTTTAAAAATGGATTATCCGATTTATGCGTTGCATATGAAAAGCAAGGTAGCTAAATATTTGTTGGGAATTGAATATGATTGTGCCTTGGTATTAAGTGATGTTTGCTTAATAGAAAACTATAGTGCTAAAGGTACAGATAATCCTATTATTTTTAACAATATATGTCCATTATATGTCCATTGAAGTATAATAAGCGATTAGTTGGAGAAAAAGAAATTCTATACTTTGAATGCAAATTTAATGATAGGAAGTATATATATTGTGAACAAGCTGACGAATATTATAGCTTTAAATATTTGATAGTTTGTTTATTAAGTGGAGAGATTGTGGAAACTTTAGGATATTATGAAAAAGAATTATTCACTATTTGTGAGGAGATTATGATAGAAAGTGCTAAAGAAATTTAACAAGATGACTATCATATTGAATTTTAAGTACTTTTATGATATTTTAAATTTTGGGTGGGTGATTAAGTATATGTATAAATATCGATATTGTATAACAACTGCAAAAAAAATTGACAATTTAGTTACTTATTCAAAAGAGATTGAAAAATGTATTGATGTATTTAATGAAGCTTCTAGACATGCAAGAAATTATAAAAATATAATTACTCCAGTAAAATTTGATAATTCTAGTGTCGAATTTATCTTAGAATCAGAAAACGATTTAGGAGATAATCCTTCTTTACGCCCTCTTTTGTTATTATCAAAATTATTACTAGATATAGAGGGGTTAAATGAATACTATATAAATAAGAGATTTTTAAAAATTTTGGTATCTAAAAGAATATCTATTGATAATCTAGAAGTTAAACTAAGCGATAAAGAAGTTTTTAAATGTTTAGTTGATGTATATATGAATAACGAAAAGTTAACACCCTATATGAATAAACTGAATAAAGATATAAAACAAGATATATATAAATTAGTAGAAGAATATCTAGAAAAAAAAGAATAGAATAAAAGAAATCACTTTATATAAAGGTGATTTTTTTTATGCATTATATCACTGAGTTAACTAACGTACATTAATAGCAACATAATAGATGTAACAAAATACTCGCGTACAATACAAATATATGATATCATGATGAAGAGGTGATAAATATGAATAAAGAATACTTGGATTTAATTTATGAAAATGAAGGTGAAGAAGAAGTTAAAAATGCAATACTTTTTGAGGATGAATGGATTGACATTAATGAAGAAGCATGGGAATTGTAAGTTAAAAGAAGGATGAAGTTATGTATAAAAATGGCTCTGTCACAACAAATGGTTGATTTTTGACGAGAAATAGCGTATAATAATAGT
>NZ_JAHQVB010000017.1 GCF_019052655.1 Holdemanella porci | reverse complement strand
GGTCACAAATTTTATCTGGATGACCTTCAGTAACACTTTCACTTGTAAAAATATAGTCTTTCATTTTGTCTCCTCTTTTCTTGCTTATCCATAAAAAAAACATACTTTAAGAAGTATGTTACAAATCTTTATACTTCTTATCGCTGTTAGCAGGACCACCTTAACATATTGTCAGGTTGGCGTGAAGTCAACGAGCTAACTCTCTACTTCAACTCTGGATAATTTTTTTACGCATAAAGATTAAAACATGAAACTACAAATAATGCAAGAAATTCATCACCAATATTATACACATATGAAAAAATGGCTAAATTGTATAGCCATTTCATTCTAATATCCTAATACTTCGTCCACTAAAATGACATGAATACGATCGGATTCCATGCTGTTTCTTGTGATAACCAATTGGTCACAAATGCAGCCTTGGGCTAAACAATTTGCACAACTACCTGTTAATTGACAAGGTCTGTTTCCACTAAAACGTTGATTATTAATGGGTGCAGCCACATTTCTTAATCTAGAAATTGCACTATCTAAATCTTTTGTCACCTTATTCATACCTACAATCATTATGATATGTCTAGGCCCAAAGCATAAACATGACACACGATTACAATGCCCATCCATATTGACTAAAATTCCATCTTCTGTCATCGCATTGGTACTCATTAAATAGTAGTCTGCATAAAAACAATCTCTTTCCAACTTGTACTTTTCTTCGGCATCTTTTGCCTGATCTCGATCAATAACTTTAAAATTTCTTTTATAAAGCTCTTCCTTGATACCAATCTTATTTAAAGTATCTGAGCCTCCCCAGCCTACACTTGAGCCCGGCTTCATAATTTCAAATGCCAAATCTACAGCTTCTTGTTTCGAATGCACATAATACCCATTCATATGTCTGTTTTTTAAGCTTTGAATCACTTTTTTAGACAATAAATCATTTCGTTTTGTGATCATTTTTTTACACCTCGATCCATTCTATTTTATTCACTACAATCGATGTTGGTCGATCCTTTTTTCCTTGAATCAGACAAATACGATCTTTTTGAATGTTTTCTTTTTGTTGTTCATACAAACGAGGCATGATAACCGCATCCATTTTACCAGCTTCATCCTCAACACTCATAAAGCACATCCAATCGCCTTTCTTTGTCTTATGTGTTCTAAAAGATGCCACACGCACTAAAATACTCATATATCCATCTTTATTTACTGCATTTAACAATTGTATACAATTTGGATAGTTGTGCATACGTAAAGACTGCACAGGATGTTCACTCACATAGAAACCGTACACATATTGCTCTTTTTGAGCTTTTTGTATTGGATTCTCTTTGATTCTTTGAATACCTGGACGAGAGACAATACTAAAATCGAAACGTAAATTGTTCGGATCTTCAATTCGCACAATATTTACATAATCAATCAGCTTTCTTAAATTCTCATTAAGAGTTGCACGATTATATCCAAAGCAATCCAATGCTCCGCCATCAATTAAAATTCGAATCGTAGATTCATTGATCTTATACATACTTGCTTTGGCAAGAAAATCAAATAAATCTGCATATGGTGCATGTTCTAAAATCGTTGGATAAATTGTTTTCCCTACACCTTTTAAAACTTGTAGTGGCATACGAATTGAATTCTGTTCAATCGTATAGAAAGCCTTTGAATGATTAATATCACACCCATTCACAACGATATTTCTTCGTTTACATTCATAAATATATTGTGATGTTTTTATACCTGAACCAATGACACTATTTAAAAGGCTCTGATAGAAATATAAAGGATAGTTTGCCTTTAAATAAGCCATTTGATAAGCTACTAAGCTATAGGCATAACTGTGTGATTTATTAAATCCATAACCGGCAAATTGTTCCATGATAGAAAATATCTCATTGGAAACAGAATCCTTAATACGCTTCTTTCGAGCTCCTAAAATGAATTGCTCTTTTAAATTCTGCATGACATCCAATTTCTTTTTCGACATAGCCTTTCTTAGTGTATCTGCTTGTGCCAAGCTAAATCCACCAATCACTTGGGCTGTCTGCATAACTTGCTCCTGATAAATCATGATACCATAGGTTTCCTTTAAGATTGGTTCTAGTAAAGGATGAGGATACACGACTTTTGAAGGATCCTTTTTTCTTTCAATATATGTATCAATATGCTGCATCGCTCCAGGACGATATAAAGCAAGTACAACACTGATATCTTCAAATTTGTTGGGTTGTATCTTTTGTAGTAAAGACGTAATTCCACTAGATTCCAATTGAAATACACCTAATGTGTTTCCAAACGATAATAATTGATATGTTTTCGCATCCTTTAAATTGATTTTCATCATATCCAAAGAAATAT
Organism: Holdemanella porci; assembly: GCF_019052655.1. Classification (GTDB taxonomy): domain Bacteria; phylum Bacillota_I; class Bacilli_A; order Erysipelotrichales; family Erysipelotrichaceae; genus Holdemanella; species Holdemanella hominis. The sequence continues at coordinate 30,861 of NZ_JAHQVB010000017.1, read as the reverse complement.
GTTTTTGTTCTTTTAGATTTGTGACAATCTCATGAATCGTCGTTAAATTACGAATGCCCAAAAAATCCATTTTGATCAAGCCCAAATCTTCTTGATATTCCGCTGTAAATTGTGTAGCCTGAATATCTCCATCGACACTGACAAGTGGACAGACATTCACAATAGGCTGATCTGAAAGAACAATTCCTGCCGCATGTAAAGATGTATGTCTTGGTAATCCTTCAACGTTTACACACATCTTAAATAATTCAGTTAATTTTTGATCTGACTGAATCCTTTTTCGAAATAAAACATTCTCATTATAGGCCTGCATCAACGTAATTTTAGGTGTATTCTTTAACATCTTAGAAAGTTCATCCACGATTCTTGCCGGAATATTCATGACACGCCCTACATCACGAATGGCTTGTCTTGCCTGCAAAGTATTAAAAGTCACAATATGACTGACATGATCATAACCATATAATTCACGAACATACTGAATCACTTCATCTCTTCTATCATCTGGAAAATCCGTATCGATATCCGGCATGGAAACACGTGATGGATTTAGAAATCTTTCAAACAATAAATTATTCTGAATTGGATCAATATGTGTAATACCTAAACAATAAGCTACTAAAGAACCGGCTGCACTACCACGCCCTGGACCTACAAATATGTCTTGACTTCTGGCATATCGAATAAAATCCCATACAATCAAAAAATAATCGGTAAATCCCATAGTGACTATGACATTTAATTCATATTCTAAACGTTTGATATAGGTAGGATTTAAATTCCCATTTAAACGTTTTTCTAACCCCTTCTTACAGAGTTTAATCAAATAGTCCCTCGAATCAATTTGAAGTTTATTTTTAAATACAGGAAGCTTGGACTTTTGAAAAGCCATTTGAATATTGCACATTCTTGCGATTTCTTCTGTAGCGATCAATTCACTTTCATCATACAACACTTCCATTTCCTGTGGACTTCTTAAATATCTTTGAAATTGTACGTCCAAACCTTGATTTTCAATATTTGTTTGTTTGGCAATAGCCCTTAATATTTGTAAAGATTTCACGTCTTCACTATTCTCATACAGAATTCGAGATAGAGCCACACGTTTACAATCAAGTTGTTTTAAAATACGATTATCGGCTCTTTTTTTACCCGAATCATTCATAGATACAGAAATATAGAAATCTGAAAAAGATTTTTTACACAATTCTACAAATGCATTTAACTTTTCTAAATCTTGATGTTCAATATATGCACTGAATGTATCTTTTCCGTCGCTGGAAGTTAATACCACACAATCTTTGGCATACTTTATAACTTCTTCAAAAGATACATTTTCTTTTATGATCGAACTTAATTTATATAAATTCTGTAGACCCATATCATTCTTCGCTAGAAGAATAAAATGAAATGGCTCATCATTATAGATGGAATCAACTTCTAAACCAATAATCGGATGTATATTGTGCTTTTTGCACAATTGATAGAACTCCATCGTTCCATACATCACATTATGATCGGTCAAACATACATGGTTGAATCCAAGTTGTTTTTGATGAAGAATCATATTTTCTAAACGAATAGGTGATTCAAGTAAAGAGTATGAACTTCGCATATGTAAGTGAACCATGAAATCCCACCTTTCTTTCTAAAATATTATACCATAAGAAAAAGAGATAGCTTATTAAGCTACCTCTCGATTTGATAAAATTTCAATAATTTGATTGACTTGATCACGTGTTAAGTTTTTGATTCCACTTGCACATTCGTGACCACCGCCACCAAATTCCATAGCAACATCACGAATTGGAATATTTCTTGAACGTAAAGACGCACTATAATGTACACGATCTTCCATACGCGTAAACAATGCCCACATTTCAACACAATCGATACCTGCTAAACAATAGACTTTGTCTTTCGCATCTGTAAAGCTTAAACCAAATTCTTCATAATCTTCACATTCTAGAATTGAATAAAGGAACTTGTTTTTAAACACTGTATGATTACGTACAACAGTTTCATATTTATAGTCTTCCATGGATTTTGAAAAGTTCAATTGTTCCACTTTTGTGACATCTACACCTTGTTCAAATAAATATTTTGCGGCATCAAATGTAGCTGGACGAACATTATTTGTCGTAAAACGAATATTGTCCGCTGTTAATCCAAGATATAACATCAGAGAACTTTGTAGAGGAATGTTGGCCTTTTTTTCTTGTAAATACAAAGCTAATAACTCACATGTGGCACTTGCCTTATCATCAATCCATTCTTCATCACAAATTGTTTCTACTTGTACGTGATGATCAATACGAATTGATTTTTTTGCCAATTGATACCTGTCATCATCAATGCGTGCAGCATTTGAAGTATCTAAAACAATTGCTAAGCTGGAAGCTACTACTTCATCATCTACAACATCCATATGCACGTTGTTTCTTTGTGAAACTGGACAATCATTACCTAAACAATAGATTTTTTTATTCGGATAGGCACTTTCTAAATAATACTTTAAACCAAATTGTGATCCTATCGCATCCATGTCAGCAAAAACATGGCGAAAGATTGTGATTGTATTAAAATCTTTTACGCTTTCTAAAATATCATTAGGCATTAGCCATCAAATCCTTGTAAGCATCACGTGCAATGACTAATTCTTCATTTGTTGGCAATAACCAAACTTGCATTTTTGATTCAGGAGCACTTAATAATTTTTCAACGCCACGAACTCCATCGTTGTCTTCTGGTTTTACAACAACGCCAAATGCTGATAATCCATCACAGATTCTTTGACGCATTGCACAGTCATTTTCACCGATACCACCCGCAAAAACAATCGCATCAGCACCACCCATTAATCCGTAGTATCCTGATACAACTTCGACAATACGATTTACATATACGTTTTGAGTTAAAATAGCACGTGGGTTTCCTTCTTTGATAGCTGCTTCAATGTCTCGACCATCACTAGAGATTCCACTTACACCTAACATACCCGATTTTTTATTCATGATTGTATCCATTTCATCTGGTGTATATCCATATTTATTTTCTAAGAATGGAACGATTGCAGGGTCAATATCTCCACAACGAGTTCCCATCATGATTCCTCCAAGAGGTGTGAATCCCATTGATGTTTTATATGATTTACCATTTTTAACAGCTGTAATACTAGCGCCATTTCCTAAGTGGCAAGTGATGATATTCATTTCTTCTTGTGTTTTTCCTTGAAGCTCAGCCAAACGTTTTGTCAAATATTCATGACTTGTTCCATGAGCACCATAACGACGTACTTTATCGTTAGTATAATATTCATATGGAAGAGGGAAAATATAGTTTTCTTCTGGCATACTTTGGTGGAATGCTGTATCAAATACGAATGTGTGTTTACACTCTGGTAAAGCATCTCTAAATGAACGATATCCAACTAATGCAGCTGGGTTGTGTAATGGAGCTAATACACATAATTCTTCTACTTTAGCTTCAACATCAGCATCTACAGGTACTGAATGAGAGAAATATTCTCCACCATGAACAACACGATGACCAATCGCTTTGATATCTTCTAAACTATTTACAACTTTGTGTTCAATTAATGCTTCCATTAATTTTTTTACAGCTACTGCATGATCTTTGATATCTAAGATCTCTTCAATTTTTTCTCCATTGGCTTTCATTCCAAAGATAGAATCGTTTAAACCAATACGTTCTACGTTTCCTTGAGCTAGAACTTCTTCTTCTGGCATTTTGAAAACTTGGAATTTCAAAGACGAACTTCCTGCATTAACACTCATAACAATCGACATTTTTTGATCCTCCTAAAAAATTTCTTTTAATATTTCGATTTGTTCAACATCTTCATGATGTAGAATCCATGAATCCAATAATTTTTTCTTAGCAACATAACCAATCGCTGCTTCATATTTTTCCAGTAATTTCGTAGCTCGATGTACCGAATCCATCGCGGCTGCACGAGAAATCTCTAGTTCCTCACTTATTTCAGTATAAGAGAAATCTTCCTCATAGTAAAGAGATAATATCTCTCTTTGACGTTCTGTCAACAATTCTCCATACACATCTAATAAATCATTCGCATCTAATTTTGAAATCATTATTCTTCCATACCCTTTGTGATTCCCATCAAGAAGGCATTGATATCAAATGGTCTTAAATCAGCAGGCTTTTCTCCTAGACCTAGGAAACGAACTGGTAAGTGTAATAGATCACGAATTGCGAGTACAACTCCACCTTTTGCCGTACCATCCATCTTCGTTAAAACGATACCTGTTACATCAGTTGCTTCCAAGAATACTTTTGCCTGTGAAATACCGTTTTGACCTGTTGTCGCATCTAAAACTAACCAGACTTCTTGTGGTGCTCCCTCAATTTCTCTTTGTACAACACGGTGCATCTTACTTAATTCATTCATCAAGTTTGTTTTATTTTGTAAACGACCCGCTGTATCGCAAATCAAAATATCAACATCATTTTCTTTGGCATAACGACAAGCATCAACTAATACGGAACTTGGGTCTTGGTTCATTTTTCCTTTAACACAATGAACACCTAAACGTGTTGCCCAAGTATCAATTTGATCAATGGCTCCAGCACGGAATGTGTCGGCTGCAGCAACCGCAACTTTCTTACCTTGTTCCTTATAATATTGAATTAATTTTGCACTTGTAGTTGTCTTACCACTACCATTTACACCAACCATTAAAATAACTGTTGGACCTTTTTCATTCATTTTAATTGGTTCGTCGTTTGATTCATCATAGAAATCATAAAGAATTGAAACCAAATAATCTAACATGGAATCATATTCTTTAACATGTTTTCCATTTGATTCAAACGCATCCACAATTTTTTGTGCTGTATGAATACCCACATCACTCTCAAGTAGAATAACCATAATTTGCTCTAATAGGTCATCATCAATTCCATGAAAGTTATTGGATAAAGCACGCATACGATCTCCAAAGCTTTTCTTTGAACGATCAAGGCCTGATAAATATTTATCTTTATCTTCACTTTTTACGAAAGCTTCTTTTATTTTCGAAAAGACCGACATTACTTTTCCTCCTTAGCTATATGTACTGCATCTTTCAATTGAACTTTTAACACTTTACTAACACCATCTTTTTGCATTGTAACCCCATATAACGTATCGCACTGTTCCATAGTTCCTGGTCTATGTGTTACCGCAATAAATTGAGATTGACCACGATAATGAGATAAATAACGAGCAAAACGCTCAACATTTGCCTGGTCTAATGCTGCTTCTACCTCATCAAAGATACATAAAGGCATTGTACGAGCCTTCAATATCGCAAACAATACACTAATCGCAATCAAAGCTTTTTCTCCACCCGAGAATGTCTGGATATTTTTAACCATTTTTCCAGGAGGCTGAACATCAATATCAATACCCGTATTCAATACATCTTCTGGATCCACCATGGAAAGACTAGCACGTCCTCCACCAAACATAGCCTTGAATACGCCATCTAGTTCAGCATTAATTTTATTAAACATCTCAGTAAATTGACTGATCATTGTCTTGTCCATCTCATCAATGGCTGTCAATATTTGTTGACTTGCCTTTTCTAAATCTTCTTTTTGGCTTGTCATAAAATCAAAACGTTCTTTGACTTCTTTATATTCGTTCGGTGCATCCAAATTCACATTTCCCAAACGAGAAATGGCTTGACGAAGTTGAATAACCTCTTCTTTAGCTCTTTCGATTTCGACATCTTCTTTTTTAGTTAACGCATACTCATATGTCATTTCATAATCTGTGCTTAAGCGATTCAACGCGTTCTCTAACTGCGTTTTGATTTTCACAACTTCCATTTCATAGTTATGGATCTGCGATTGTTTAGAACTCATTTCTCTACGAACTAAACGAATCTGATTTTCAAGTTGTTCTGCTTCATTTCCTTTATCAAAACGAGTCTGACGCAAGCTTTGAATCTCTAAAGACAATGAATCCAATACGGCATGCATCTTAGACATTTGTACAACAAGATCATCTTGTGCTAATTCACCACTATCTTCAATATCTACACCTAACTCCTGATATTCAGCTAAAATTGAATCGTATTTTGCCTTTTTAGTCGCATAAATATTTTCTAGCTTAGCCAATTCAATCTGTAAAGTTACAATCGCATCATTTTCTTTTTGAAGTTTCTGCGTAAGAATCTCTGTTTCATCCAAACAATTGTCGGCTTTGATTTTTTGCCCTTCAATTTTTGAATTGATTGTTTCTAATTCCTGACGCATTGTGACCGGTGTACTTTGATTCTTCGTAACACCACCCGTCATACTACCACCTGTATGTACGATATCACCGTCTAGTGTAACAATTTTATATGCATAACGTAAACGTTTCGCGGTTTCATTCGCATTCTGCAATGTATCCACCACAATCACATTACCAAGCAATCGTTCTTTAACGGGATCAAAGATCTCTTTACAGTCAACACATTCACTCGCAAAGCCTAGAAAGCCTGGACTTGTTGAAGCAACCGTGATCACTTGTTCATTCATTTTTCTAGGATGACATACACTTAATGGTAAGAAAGTTGCGCGTCCACTACGGTTTCGTTTCAAGAATGAAATGGCATTTCTTGCATCTGCCTCATTTTTAGTGATGATTTGATAGATACTTCCACCTAATGCTGCATTTACCGCCAATGCTTTATCGGTATGTGCAATCAACAATTCACTGACAACTCCATAAACGCCAGATAAAGAGTTTTTTGCCTGCATTACGGAACGCACACCTTGTTGATGAGCAAATGGCTGCTTCATCATATTTTCCAATACTTGTCTACGATTTTGTAGCTGTATCAAGATATTGTTTGCCTGATCCGATTCATAACGAGCCTTAGAAATTTTTGTTTTCAAATCATTCACAATATTACGACGGTTATTTAAATCTTGTTGCGTCTGCATCAAACGTTGATGACGATCCTGATATTCGAATCGTGCTTCTTCAAGCATAGCCTGCAATTCTTTTTGACGAGCTTGTTTATCCGCTACCTGCAACATATACTTTCGCTTTTCATCCTGCTCGATTTTACGTCTTTCAAGCTGATAATTTTCTTCCATCGCCTTTGTGTATTTTCCTTGCAGCTCATTGATTTGTTTATCTAGAGCATACATTTCTTTTCGAATGCTTTCTAAGCGATTTTCCTGCTTTAAAAGCTCCGCATTTTCTGATGTATGCATAGCTTGGATATCAAACAATTCTTTATTGATCTGATTGATTTTATCATTATATTGATCAATATCCTCAACCAATACACTAATTTCAATTTTAGATAGTTTATCTCTTAAAGAAATATATTTTTCTGCCTTTTTAGCTTGTTTTTCCAAAGGTCCAATTTGTCTTTCAAGCTCATCTAGAATATCCTGCAAACGATCTAGATTTTCTTTTGTCTGCTCTAATTTAGACAATGACACCTTTTTTCTCTTTTTATACTTTGCGACACCCGCAGCCTCCTCAAATAAAGAACGTCTATCTTCTGGCTTTGCATCCGCAAAAGAAGAAATATTTCCCTGCGTAATTATACTTAAGGAATCTTTGCCTAATCCTGTATCCATGACTAAATCATTAATATCTTTTAATCGGCATGGTGTTTTATTTATAAAATAACTTGCTTCATTATTGGCACGTAAAATTTGTCGTGTTATTTCGATTTCATCAAAATCCGAATCAAAAACACGTGTTGAATTGTCAAATACCAATGTAACGCGTGCCATGTTTACAGGTTTTCTATATTCACTTCCTGAGAAGATAATATCTGACATATTAGTACCTGAACGAAGTGATTTAACACTCTGTTCACCTAGCACCCAACGAATGGCATCATTCACATTACTTTTACCACATCCGTTTGGTCCTACAATGCCTGTAATATCTTGATCAAATTGAATCACTGTTTTATCTGCAAAGCTTTTAAAGCCTTGTAATTCAATACGTTTTAAAAACATCAAGACCCTCCACTCTAACTAGTGTATTATATCAAAAAAATCACATAAAATATATCTAGTATCCATTTCTAGATTGTATATTATTTATTATTATGTTATAGTACGTGTATGAATAAGAAAGATAGTATGAGGTATGTTTATCCACTTTGTTTTGGTGAAGAAGTAGGAAACTGTATCACACATGGAGTTATGGCACTTTTGATTCTATTTGCACTTCCATACTATAGTGTTCGTGCCTATTTACAAGGCGGAGCAATCAAAACATTTGGAACAGCGGTATTCTTGATTTGTCTGCTCTTTATGTTTACAGGGTCTTGTCTTTACCATAGCATGCCACATGAGACAACACACAAATATGTATTTAGAAAATTAGATCACATTATGATCTTATTGGCTATTGCAGGAACTTATACGCCCATTTGTCTAAATCTTATGAACAACTGGAAAGGATATACAATTTTAGCTATCGAATGGATTATGGTAATTGCAGGAATCTTATTGAAATCGATTGCGACGAAAAGTTATCCTAAACTTTCAATGGTAATCTATATGGTCATGGGTTGGTTAGCTATCTTTATCTTTCCTACGCTAATCAAAGAAACTCAACCTATATTTATCATTTTGATTGCCTTAGGTGGTGTTATGTACACCATGGGTACTTTCTTTTATTCAAAACCACAAAAAAGATATTTTCATTTTGTATGGCATATCTTCATCATTTTAGCTAGTATTTGTCACTTATTAGCTATCCTATACTTTATGTAGAAAAGAACCTATATCTTGGAATTTCCAAAATATAGGTTCTTTTTTTAAAACAATCGTACGATATCATTATATGTTGCGTATAAAAACAGCAACATCAAGAGTACAAAACTTGCCATGATGATATTTTCTACTACTTTTGTGGAAACTTTTCGTCCAATTAGTTTTTCAATCAATAAAATCAAGATTCTTCCCCCATCAAGTGCTGGAATGGGAATAGCATTAAAGATTCCAATATTTAATGAAATCAGCGCAAACAAGCTAAAATACATGTCCAATCCATATTGTACAGATTTGCTAGTAACATTTAAAATGCCAACGGGACCTGATAAGTTTTCTAATCCCTGTCCATGAATGATCATATTCAAAGATTTAAATATAGTTGTTGCACTATCCCAGGTATTTTGACAGCCAACCCATAAAGATTGATACCAAGGAATCTTCTTCGCATATGCAATCGCCTTATAGCCAAGTGTATAGCCTTCCATATCCTTATCATAAGATGGAGTTAGCGTAGTTTCAAATGTTGTGCCATCACGCTTTACAGTTAAGGTCAATGTATCATGATGATATTGAATAAACTCTAAAATTTCATATTGTGTTTTAGGTTGAATACTGTTTCCATCTTCACTTTGAACTTTAACGATGTGATCATTTTTTTCTAGACCTGCTTTTTGTGCCACAGAATCCTCTTCGACTACATAGACAACTGGTTTTGCGTCTTCTACTACATAGCCTTGAGCTAAGGCCACACCCATATATATGATCCATGCCAATAAAATATTCATCATAATACCAGCAATCATGATGCAGACTTGTTTCCATTTTTCAATACCGTTTAAACGTCTATTTTCCGGAACATCCTTTAGCCAGCTATCTTCTTCGCTTTGTGAGCCATCTTCTTCACCAGCCATCATTACATAGCCGCCAAAAGGAATAGCGCGAATTGAAAAAGCAGTCTCTTTTCCTTGTTTTTGATAAAGACATGGTCCCATACCAATAGAAAATTCTTTACAGTAAACCCCAAAATGTTTAGCAACTAAAAAATGTCCTAACTCATGTAAAATGACAATCACACTTAGCATCACGACAAATGCTATTATACCTATAATAAAATCCATTCAAATCCCCCTTAGAGAATGATTGTATATAAAACACTAAATACCATGATATTTAATAATAGTGAATCTACACGATCTAAAACACCACCATGCCCTGGTAAAAGATTAGAAAAGTCTTTTACAGCAAAATGACGTTTAATAGCACTAAAACACAAATCTCCAAGTTCTGCAGTAATAGGACATACTAAACATAAGAATGTATTTAAAACTGGGTTTAAGTTTGATACGTAGCTAAAACTAACCACAAAACTTAATACAGAACCAAATACAATTCCTCCCACAAAACCTTCCCAACTCTTTTTAGGTGAGATCCTAGGATTCATTTTGTGCTTTCCAATAGCTCGACCCACAAAATAAGCTCCTGTATCACTTCCATATGTAGCAAAAACAATCGTCCATAGGTACTGATGTACGTTTGCGATTTGTCCTACCGCATGATAAACAAGGGAGAAAATTGTAACATATGAAATACACACAAAGGAATCTATGATTGAGTAGTTTTCAACAAAAACAACAAGACTCCATAAGAATACAACAATCAGTGTCATAACAACGAAAAAGTATTTATCCGGTAAAACCCTTGTTAAAACGACAGCTAAAGCACTGAGTGGAAGAACATATTTAGGCCAGCTTTTAAAATGTGGCTGAATATGCATCCATTCATATGCACCTGCACAAACAATAAATAAGGCAAGAGATTCTAACCAATATCCTCCAAGAGCTACTGGTAGTGCTACAACAAGAATGATACCTATAGCGGTAATTATTCTTTGTTTCATGAAGTTAAGCCTCCAAATCTGCGATCTCTTGAAGCGAATTCGTCTAGACAATCTTTTAATGCTTTTTCATCAAAATCAGGCCATGCGACTGGTGTAAAAATTAATTCCGCATAGGCGAGTTGCCACAACAAATAATTCGAAATACGAAGTTCTCCACTTGTACGAATCATCAGATCAATGTCTTCTGGTACAAATAAATATTTTGAGAACTCTTCCTCAGTTAAATCGTTTTCTCGTTTACCTTGAGCAACCTCATCCGCATATTTTTTCATACCAAGTAACATTTCTCTTCGCGAACCGTAATTAATGGCTAAACATAATTCTAATCCAGTATTATCCTTAGTCATATTTATAGCCTTATTAATTACATATTGTGTTGTTTGTGGGAATTTTTCTAATTCACCGGCAAAAGTCACACGAATGTTCTTTTCCATCAATTCATTAATAAATTTATTAAAAAATAATCCTGGTAATTTACATAAATAGGAAACTTCATCTTCTGGTCTTTTCCAGTTTTCTGTTGAAAAAGCATATAGAATCAATTTTTGAATTCCCATATCTTGTGCAGCTAAGGCCACAGTACGAATTGTATCCGCACCCTTTTTGTGTCCTGCCGTTCTTGGTAAGCCTCTTTTTTTGGCCCAACGACCATTACCATCCATAATTATAGCTACTGTTTTTGGTGCCATAAAAACCTCCTTTTTAAAAAAGTCCAAATCAAGTTTGGACTTAGACATTTAATATTTCTTTTTTCTTTGCTTCACAAATTGAATCAACATCTTTAATGTATTTGTCTGTTAATTTTTGTGATTCTTCTAATGTTTGTTTTTGTTCGTCTTCTGGAAGTTCTTTATCTTTTTTAATGGCATCGTTCGCATCACGACGTACGTTACGAATCGCAATCTTAGCTTCTTCACCATATTTTTGTGCATCTTTAGCTAATTCTTTACGACGATCTTCAGTTAATTGAGGAACTTGAATACGAATGACATCTGCTTCTGCTTGAGGATTCAATCCTAAGTTAGCAGCTTGAATTGCGTGTGCAATATCTTTAATGATTGAACGATCATAAGGTTTAATAACAAGTTGTGTACCTTCAACAACAGAAATCTGAGCCATCTGGTTGATTGGTGTCATTGCACCATAATATTCAACTTGTACACGTTCTAACATTTGTCCACTGGCACGTCCAGTACGGATTTGACGAAGGTTTGATTCTAAATTATCAATAACACCCATCATTTTTTCTTCTGCATTTAATAAAATATCACTCATTTTAATTCTCCTTATTTCTTTTTAGTGATTGTTGTACCGTTAACTTCACGGCGAACTGCTTTGACAATATTACCAGGTTCATTCATATTGAAAACAACTAAATCAATATCATTATCCATGCACATACTAATAGCTGTTGAGTCCATGACTTGTAAGCCCTCGTTTAATACGTCCATATAATTTAGTGTATCGTATTTCTTAGCATTTGGATTTTTCTTTGGATCTGAATCATAAACTCCATCAACACCATTTTTAGCCATTAAGATAACATCTGCATTGATTTCAGATGCACGTAATGCTGCAGTTGTATCTGTTGAGAAGTATGGAGAACCTGTACCAGCTCCAAAAATAACGATTCTTCCTTTTTCCAAGTGACGTAAAGCACGTCTTAAGATGAATGGTTCTGCAACCTTTTGCATTTCAACAGCTGTCTGCACTCGAGTTTGAACGCCTTCTTGTTCTAATGCATTTTGAACAGCTAAAGCGTTGATTACAGTACCTAACATACCCATATAATCGGCTTGAGCACGGTTCATTCCCATTTCAGCCATCATCTTACCACGAATGAAGTTGCCACCACCGACAACAATTGCTAATTCTACTCCTAATTTTTGTACTTCTTTTAACTCTTTTGCCAATCTTTTTAAGATTTCTGGATCAAAAGCAGCTTCAGGGCTAGATAAAGCTTCGCCACTTAATTTTAATAAAACACGTTTATACATACTATTGCTCCTTATTGAATTGTCACAACAATTATACACTATATTACGCTATTTAAAAAGAAAAACCCTTGGAATTTCCAAGGGTTTTAAAGTAAAAGATAAATTACTTAGCCATTTGAGCAGCAACTTCTTCAGCAAAGTTTTCTTCGCGTTTTTCGATACCTTCACCAGTTTGGAAACGTACGAAAGTTACTACTTCGGCTTTGTTGTCTTTCAAGAATTGAGAAACCTTAGTTTTAGGTTCTAAGAAATATTCTTGATCCAATAAGCATTGGTCTTTAAAGTGTTTGTCAACTTTTCCTTTTAAGATTCCTTCCAATACTTTTTCTGGCTTGTTAGCCATGTTAGGATCAGCCTTCATCATTTGTAATTGAAGTTCACGTTCGTGTTCAACTTCTTCACCTGGTACTTCAGCTTGAGATACATATTTTGGAGCCATACTAGCAACTTGCATTGCTAAGTTTTTAGCTACAGTAGCATCTTGAGTCCCTTTAACAACTACAACAGCAGAAATTGATCCACCCATGTGCATGTATGAACCGAAGATTTCATCATCTGCTTTTTCAATAACAGCAACACGACGGAAAGAAATTTTTTCTCCGATAGTAGCTGTAGCGTTGATGATTAAATCATTGATAGTTCCTTCAGCAGTTTGAATATTTAAAGCTTCTTCAGTTGTAGCAGGTTTGTTTGCAAGAATTGCTTCTTGTAAAGTATCCATTAAACCTAAGAATTGTTCGTTCTTACTTACGAAGTCAGTTTCTGAGTTAACTTCGAATAATACAGCAGTGTTTCCACTAACAGCAACACGAGTTAAACCTTCAGCAGCGATACGTCCTTCTTTTTTAGCTGATTTTGCGATTCCTTTTTCACGTAACCAGTCAACAGCTTTTGCAATGTCACCTTCACATTCAGTTAAGGCTTTTTTGCAATCCATCATACCAGCACCTGTTTTTTCGCGTAATTCTTTTACTTGAGCAGCAGTGATAGCCATTTTAGCATCCTCCTATATTTTTTATTATTCAGCAGCTTTTGCTTCTTCAGCTTTTGCAGCTGGTTTTACGTCATCATTTTTCTTATTGAAAGGACGACGGTTTTTACGTTCGAAGTTACGTTTTCTACGTTCTTCATTTCTTTGACGACGACGACGTTCGTTTTCAGCGATTTGTGCTTCAACATTTTTGATTACGTCTTCCATAGTTACATCATCTTCAGTTTCATCTAAGTAAGCCAGTTCTAATAGACCACCCTTAGCATCAACGATAGCGTCTGCTAAGATTGTTGTAACTAATTTGATTGAGCGAACTGCATCATCATTAGAAGCGATTGCAAAATCAGCATCTTCTGGATCACAGTTTGTATCTAACATAGCGAATACAGGGATTCCTAATTTTTTAGCTTCAGCGATTGCATTGTGTTCTTCTTTTGGATCAATAACAACTAATGCATCTGGAAGTTTCTTCATTTCTTTGATTCCACCTAAAGAACCTTCCAATTTAGCTTTTTCTTTACGTAAGTTAGCTTGTTCCTTCTTAGTGTAAACTTCGATTTTTCCGCTAGCTTCCATTTCTTCGATTTCTACTAAACGTTTAATACGTTTTTGGATTGTACGGAAGTTTGTTAATAAACCACCTAACCAACGTTTGTTAACGTAGAAAGATCCTGAACGTAAAGCTTGTTCTTCAACAACTTCTGCAGCTTGTTTCTTTGTTCCTACGAACAATACTTTTCCTCCACGTTCGCTAATTGCTTTTAATTCATTGTAAGCAGCTTCGATTTGTGCTTGAGTTTGGTTTAAATCTACGATATAAACCCCGTTGCGACTTGTGTAGATGAATGGTTTCATCTTTGGGTTCCAACGGCGAGTCTGGTGACCAAAGTGAACACCGTTCTCTAACATTTTCTTCATTGATACGATTGACATAATAGTCCTACCTTTCCGTTTCTCCTCCATCATTTCAGACGCATGCAACACTAATGTGCACGGGCACACGAATCCATGATGTGTGTTATAAGCGCAATCACGCGCTTTTACATTATAGCAATAACCTTTTTAACTTGCAAGATGTTATTTTTCAAAAGGGTGCGCTTTTTTATAAACCTTCACTAACTGCGCTGTAGTCACATGCGTATAAATTTGTGTTGTTGATAAAGATGAATGTCCTAGTAACTCTTGAACAACACGAATATCCGCTCCATTATCTAATAAATGTGTCGCAAAACTATGTCTCAACATATGTGGATGCAATTTCATATGCATTCCAATGGCTTTGGCATGTTTATCCATTAAATACTGAATACCACGAGAAGTTAATTGTTTACTTCTTAAATTCACAAATACATGATCATCCACTGCATATTTTGACCAAAAACTATTTTTATATTCCCACAATTCTTTTTCAAAACCTTGATAAAAAGGTACAATGCGATCTTTATCCCCTTTACCTCGAATATGCACGATTCGATTGTTTAAATCAATTTGATTCCATTCCAATGCAACACATTCACTAACACGTAATCCACATGCATACATCATCGTAAATAATATGCGATCGCGATATTGATCTTCTTTGGCGTCATTATAAGAATTTAAAAATTCCTGAATTTCTTCTACAAATAAAAAATCTGGAATTTGTTTTGACTTCTTTGGTGTCTGTATCCCTAATAAAGGGTTTTCATTGATACCCATATACTCTGCCAAATACGCATAGAAAGAACGATATACACTCATTTTACGTGCAATCGAACTGGATTTTAAATGATCCAATGTAGCTAGAAAATTCATAAAAGTCAATCTATCACACGATTCAAAAGAATCAATAGATTGACTTAATAAATATTCTTTATATTGGTTCAAATCATTTTTATACGATTCGATAGTTTTATCTGATTGCGTATTCTTTCGATATATATATTTTAGAAAACGATCAATCAACTCATCCATTGACTTGTTCCTGAATTTCTTGAATACGAGAAAGTGCCTGAGCAGCAAATTTTTCTTTACGCTCATGTTTCTTACATTTTTCGTTTAAATGCATAATGCCAAAGTTTGCATTCATTGGCTGGAAATGTTTTGGATCACAATGCGTAATATAGTATGCTTGTGAACCCATCACACAAGTATTTCCAAAACAAATTGGTTCTTTACCTTGCATATACAACGACATATTGATTCCGGCAATCAATCCGGATGCACAAGATTCAACATAGCCTTCAACTCCAGTTAATTGTCCGGCAAAGAATAAATCATCACGTTTCTTTGATTGATATGTTTCTTTTAAAACAATTGGACTTGATAAATAAGAATTTCGATGCATAACACCATAACGAGTAATTTTCAAATTTTCTAATCCAGGAATCAAAGAGAAAACTCTTCTTTGTTCAGGCCAAGTTAAATGTGTCTGGAAACCAACAATATTGTACATACTTGCAGCTACATTATCTTGGCGTAACTGAACTACGGCAACTGGATGTGAATCCTTGTCTTTTTCCAATCCCACCGGCTTTAATGGCCCAAACAACATAGTCTTCTTTCCACGACGTGCCATTTCCTCAATGGGCATACAACCTTCAAAATATGTTTCTTTTTCAAAATCGTGCAAATTCACACATTCTGCATGAATCAATGCATCATAGAATACTTCAAATTCATCCGCATTCATCGGACAGTTGATATAACTTGCTTCACCTTTGTCATAGCGAGACTTATAGTAGGCTTTACTAAAATCGATCGAATCCTTTTCAATAATAGGTGCTGCTGCATCATAGAAATGGAAAGTATCTTCAGAAGTGAAATCATGTATAGCCTTCGCTAGAGAATCACTTGTCAAAGGTCCTGTTGCGATAATGCATGGTCCTTCTGGTAAAACTGTCATTTCTTCATTAACAACTTCGACCAATGGATGATTTTTGATTGTATCAGTAATATATTGTGAAAAAGTCTCACGATCAACTGCCAACGCACTTCCAGCTGGTACAGCATGCATATCTGCTGATTTCATAATCAATGAATCCATTTGGCGTAATTCCTCTTTTAAAATACCAACCGCATTATTCATCGCATTGGATCGAAGTGAATTCGAACACACAAGTTCCGCAAATCGATCTGTATGAAAGGCTGGACTTTCCTTTTTAGGACGCATTTCAATCAATCGAACCGGAATATTTCTTTTTACGAGCTGCCATGTTGCCTCACACCCGGCAAGTCCTGCTCCTACAACCGTAACTTGTTCCATTATTTATCTTCCTCTGTTTTCTTAGGTTCTTTTTTTATATAGTGGCATTTTGGATAATTTGAACAACCAATGAAAGTTGTCCCAAAACGTGATTTTCTTCTGACAAGCTCATGTCCACACTCCGGACAAATTTCACCTGTTGGCTCAGGTTTCGCCTTCTTTTTCAAAGATTCGATAGTTTTGCATTCCGGATAATTTGAACATGCCCAGAACTGGCCATAACGCCCTCTTTTAATCACCATCTTAGCTCCGCAGTTCGGACAGATTTTTTCTTCTTTTGCCTCTTCTGGAAGTTCTTCTTCATCATTTTCAGTGTAGCGACATGTTGGAAAGTTAATACAAGAAATAAACTTACCAAAACGACCATTACGATAAACAAGCTCTCCACCACATTCAGGGCAAATACGTCCTACACGTTCTAATTCCTTCTTTGGCATTTTTTCATAGGCATCTTCTACAAGTGGAGCAAATTTATCATAGAATTTGTGCATGTAAGATACAGAGTCCTCGTTCCCTTCGGCAATTTCATCCAAAGTTTTTTCCATATCTGCCGTATATTCTACGTTAATGATACTTGAGAAATACTGTTGTAGTTTTTCATTTGTCAAAATTCCCTGCTCACTAGGAATAAATACCTTCGTCTTTGAAGTTTCACTTGTCTTTTCTAATGAGGCATAGCCACGTTTTTGTAAAGTATCAATAATTGTCGCATATGTACTTGGACGACCAATTGACTTTTCTTCAAGATCTTTAATCAGGCGTGCTTCTGTATAACGTGCTGGTGGTTCTGTAAAGTGCTGCTTTGAAGTTGGAGTTACATTTTTTAAAACTTCATTTTCTTCCATCTTAGGAAGTAAAGCATCGCTTTGTTTTTCATATTTAGAATATACTTTGTAGTAACCATCAAAAGTCATAGTTTGTCCGCTTGCACTAAATTCTAAATCGTTGTTTGTGATTTTAACACTGGTCACATCATATACAGCATCTTTCATTAAGGATGCCAAAGTACGCGCATAAATCAGTGAATATAAACGATATTGATCATTCGTTAAATGGTCTTTGATGGATTCTGGTGTACGATTAATGTTTGTTGGTCGAATGGCTTCATGTGCGTCCTGCGTATTTTTACCATTCTTTTGATGTACATGTCCAACATATTCTTTACCATATGTATTTGTGATGAATTCCTTGGCATCTGAAACGAAAATATCAGATAAACGTGTTGAGTCCGAACGCATATACGTGATCAAACCTTCCATATTTCCGCCTAGATCAATACCTTCATACATTTTTTGAGCTACACTCATTGTTTTCTTTGCGCCAAATCCTAATTTTGTACTGGCTTCCTGCTGCATAGTCGATGTTGTGAATGGAAGTTTAGGTTGTTTCTTTTTCTGCTTTTTAGAAATCGATGAAACAATATATTCTCCATTACATCTTTCTAACAATGCTTTAGCTTCTTCTTCATTTTTGATTTTAGGCTTTTTACCTTCAACCTTCACTAAATCTGCTTCAAATGCTTTATTCTGCTTTTTACATTGTGCATGAATCGTCCAATACTCTTCTTGTTTAAACGCCTTGATTTCATTTTCACGATCAACAATCAATTTCAACGCCACAGATTGCACACGTCCTGCAGATTTAGACTGGATTTTATTCTGCAGCAATTTACTGAGTTTAAACCCAATAATTCGATCTAACATACGACGTGTTTCTTGTGATTTCACAAGGTCCATATCAATTTTTCTTGGTTCTTTCATAGCTTCAAGAATTGCAGGTTTCGTGATTTCATGGAAAACAATACGATTATTGTCTTCTGTATTTAAATCTAATACACGTGCTAAATGCCATGCGATTGCTTCCCCTTCACGGTCCGGGTCACTGGCAAGATAGATATCTTGTGCTTTAGAAGCGTACTCTTTTAATTCTTTCACTATTTCTTTTTTCTCTTTGCTAATTTTATATTTAGGTTCGAAATCATGATCTACATCAATTCCTAAACCTTCTTTTCCGCTTGTCGCCAAATCACATACATGGCCTTTGCTGGAAACAACTCTGTATTCTTTTCCTAAATATTTTTCAATCGTCTTCGATTTGGAAGGCGACTCCACAATAACTAAATGTTTTTTCATTTGTTCCCCCATATTCACGCTATATAAAACATTAAAAATTTCAATTTGTCAATCCTCAGATATCATCAATGTCTTTTATATCCACCAAAATATTGGCTCCATTACTAATCAAGTAGTTACATCCTTGATACTTTTTATCTTGAAAAGCTGTAGGCACACAATAAATAGGAACACTCAATTCGAGACATTCATTCACAGTAATCATTGTTCCACTTTTATAGGTTGCCTCAATCACAACTAAGTTGCTGCTTAAAGCGGCAATCAAGCGATTTCGCCATGGAAAGTGATAAGCCAAAGGCTTCACATGCATAGGATATTCACTAATGATCAATCCGCTTTTTTTTATCCTTTCAAATAAAAATGCGTTTTCCTTTGGATAAATCACATTAATTCCACAACCAAGCACACCAATTGTTTTTGATGCATTCAAATGGGCCCTGGCATCAATACCTTTGGCAAGCCCAGATACAATGACATACTTGGATTGGAGCCTTTGTACAATTGTATCCGTATTTTGCAGTGCCTGCGCTGAACAGTTTCTAGCTCCTACTATACCTACACCTTTTTCTTTCAACAAACAAACATTACCCTGATAAAAAATAATCCATGGCGGATATCTTAAATGTTTAAAGGCTTCAGGATACATCTCATCAACGATTGTAAGATAAGGATATGGATATGCAATGATGGAATAGTTTTCGTGTGCCTTTATCGCATTGCCAATTTTCTTCCAATCTCCATCATATTGGATGGCATACCATAAAATAGCTTCTCTTTTTATTCTCATATACTCATATACGAAAAAAAAGAGACTTTTAACTAAAAAAGTCTAATTTCTTCAAGTTTTTTTACAGGACCATAACTTCTTCGATAGAAATCCTGTAATCCATACTTGTTTAAAGCTTCAATATGCGCTTTTGTCGGATATCCTTTGTGTTTGGCTAAACCATACTGTGGATACATTTCATCCAACTTTTTCATCCAGTGATCACGCGTAACTTTCGCTAAAATACTTGCCGCCGCAATAGACAATGATTTTTGATCTCCCTTCACAATAGCTTGGTAAGGTTTATCAATATCTGGTAATGGCATCGCATCACTCAACACAAAATCACATTGTGCTTTATTGGCAATCTCCATCATAGCTTCTTGTGTTGCACGATAGATATTTTTCCTATCAATCGTCTTTTCATCTACAACTAAAATTTGATAGTACAAAGCATCCTGAATAATTGTTTTAAACAACTCTTCTCGCTTTTTTTCACTCAATTTTTTAGAATCATCAATTAACGCATTTTGATATCCCTTTGGAAAGATAACACCTGCTACCATCAATGGACCGGCAATAGGGCCTCGCCCTGCTTCGTCCATACCAAGTACACTTTGATTTTGATCCCAGTAATCATTGTCCAAAGGTCTATCCAACATGTGGTTTCTCCCAAGTAATCAAGCCACACTTATTTTCACGAATATCTTTGACAAAACTTAACATCAAACGATTTTCATCAATTTCACCCTTTAATAAATAACCACGTTTTATGGCGATATTCTGTAATGTTTCATAAGGCGTATCCGCAATCTTGACATGATATACTATATCAAAGATTTCAGGTTTTTCCTGCATTAAATATTCACACGCAAATAATGCCAAATCGTCCATATTTACAACTTGATCTTTTACTGAACCCAATAGAGCAAGTTTTAGACCTACTTGTTGATCTTCAAATTTTGGCCATAATACACCCGGCGTATCTAATAGCTCAAGTGTTTGACCTACTTTAATCCATTGAAGACTCTTTGTCACGCCTGGACGGTCACCAGTTTGCGCCGCTTTACGTTTCGCAAACGTATTAATAAATGTGCTTTTACCTACGTTAGGAATTCCACACACCATGGCACGCAAAGCTCTAGGCTTCATTCCTCTACGTTTTTGTCTTTCAATTAAATTGATACATAATTCGTTCGATGCCTTAATCAATTGTTTCGAGAAATTTTCATGAATAAAATCCAATGCTAATACTTTTTGATTCTCTGTTTCTAAGGCATTTACCCATTGTTTGGTAAGTTCTTTATCAGCCTTATCTTTTTTTGACAAAAGAATCAAACGCGGTTTATTTTGAATCAATTGATCCAACATTGGATTCTTACTGGCATCTGGCATTCTTGCAT
The DNA here is from genome assembly GCF_019052655.1 of Holdemanella porci. Lineage (GTDB taxonomy): Bacteria > Bacillota_I > Bacilli_A > Erysipelotrichales > Erysipelotrichaceae > Holdemanella > Holdemanella hominis. Next base: position 9,665 of record NZ_JAHQVB010000017.1, on the reverse strand, counting down.
CACGAATCTCAATCACAAAATCAACTTTTTTTAAATTCTCTTCCATTTGCCTTTTTGCCTTGGTCATATGACCTGGAAACCATTGTACGTTTGCCACTAATCTTTCACTCCTATATCTGAAATTGGTAACAAGACTAACATCTTCTTGGCAAAGATCTGTGATTTCTTAACAGGACCTACATAGCGTGAATCTTTAGAATAAGGACGATTATCTCCCATCACAAAATACTCATCTTCACCTAATGTAACTTCTTTAAAATCAATATAAGTTCGATCTTCAAAATCCGGATTATAATTACGTTTATTCTCTTTATCATTAGAATTAAACACTTTATTAAACCATTTACAATTATTCTCTTCCATGAATGATTGACGATAGTCCGGATCTATATATTTAGTCTCATCCAATACTTTTCCATTAATATATACAACATCATTTACACAGCTTACAGTTTCACCTGGTAAGCCTATTACACGTTTTACCCAATGTGTTTTCTGTCCCTCTTCTTCCATGGTTACAACGACTATATCCCCTCGTTCTACACCATTCAATAATACGCCTCCAACATTGGTAAATCCAAATTCACCATCTTTCAATGTTGGATACATACTTTCTCCATCTACACGAACTGGATGTGCCACAAAGTTCACAAACAATAAAATCACAATGGCACTAATGACAAACACTTTAACAAAATCAAGTATATCTTCTAGTAAAGTACGTTCGTCATCTTCATTGTACCTTAGCTCGTTTTTCTTTGACTTCTTCATATAATCTCTAACCCCCTAAATGTTATAAATCTATTATAAAGCTATTTAGAAAAAAAAGCCTGAAAATCAGACTTTTTTTAAACAATTAACGAACTTCTTTTAAACGAGCAGCTTTACCTGAACGGTTACGTAAGTAAGATAACTTGTTACGACGTACTTTACCGTGACGAACTACTTCAATGTGGTCAATGATTGGTGAGTGTAAAGGGAATTTACGTTCAACACCAATTTGGTTAGAAATCTTACGAACTGTGAATGTTTCAGAGATTCCTCCACCTGCACGTTCAATTACAACACCTTCGAATACCTGGATACGGCTCTTGTCACCTTCTTTGATTTTAACGTGAACACGAACAGTACTACCAGAACGGAATGCTGGAATATCAGTCTTCAATTGTGATTTTGTTACTTCATTAACTAATCCTAAGTTCATTTTCTATTCTCCTTCTTTTCTAATATTTGGTTATCAGTTCATTCGCACAATGTGCCAGCGGAACTACCTATGCGTAAACGCCTATTAATATTACCATGTCAATAGATTTTGCGCAAGAATTATTTTTTGATTTTTAATACTGAATCGACTACTTTTTGATCTTCTTTATTTAAATTTAAATTTTCTAATAAATCCGGACGATACATCGCTGTTCTTTTTAAAGACTCTTCATGTCTATACTTCTTGATGTTCGCATGATGACCACTCAATAATACATCTGGAACTCTTTTTCCATCATAGATTTCTGGCCTAGTATATTGAGGATATTCTAAAAGTCCATTTGAGAAAGAATCATCATCACTGGAATCTTGGCGAATAACACCCGGTAAAATACGTAATATGCAATCGCACATGACCATACATGCACTTTCACCACCAGTTAGTACAAAGTCCCCTAAAGACATTTGAATATCTACATAATCACGAATTCGTTCATCAAATCCTTCATAGTGACCACAAATAAAAATTAAATGTTCCTTTAAAGATAATTCCTTTGCGATGGATTGATTAAATGTCTTACCTTGAGGTGTCAATAAAATAACTGTACTATTTTCTGTACGAATGGATTCTAATGCATCTAATATAGGCTGACACATTAATACCATTCCCGCACCACCACCATATGGTGTATCATCCACGTGTCCATGTTTTTCTTTTGTGAACTGACGAAAATCGATGGTTTCAAACTCAAATAAATCTTTTTCTTTGGCACGCTTTAAAATACTTGTTGTCATTAAAGGTTCAAAGTATTCTGGAAATAATGTTAATACAGATATTTTCATCGTAAGCCTTCCATTTCGCGAATTGTGATTTCATGAGCTTCTTTGTTCACATCAACAATAAATGCAGGTACAAAAGGCAATAAGAAACTATTCCCTTTTGATTTTACACGAAGTACTAGATTGGCACCTGTTTCTAAAATATCCACAACTTCTCCAAGCTTTTCTTTTTCTTCATTATAAACAGTACAATGCATTAATTCATGATAATAATATTGACCTTCTTCAAGTTCAGGCAAATCCTCTTGGGCAATAAATAAATTTTTTGTTTTCAATTGTTCTGCTTTTTCAATTGAATCAACACCTTCAAAATAACAATAGCCAAAACCCTTTTGTTCGCGATAACGCACAACGGTTAATGTACGACCATCTTCTAAATGTAATACTCTACCTTTTTCAAAACGATGCTGCGGATCATCTGTCACAAGATATAATTTACATTCACCCTTAAGTCCATGCGTATTAATGATTTGAGCTACTTTTATCATATGTTCCTCCTAAAAAAATCAGGATGTGAAATCACATCCTAATACGCTTCAAATTTTACTGAAATTCTTTTGTGTACATCACGTGCCGCAATAGACATCATTTGACGAATACTGCTAGCCATAATTCCCTTACGGCCAATTAAACGTGCAACATCTTCGCTGTTGGCATATACATACAATAAAATTTCATTTTCATTTGTTGTTGCCATTGTTTTTACAGATAATGCTTTTTGATCATCTACAAGTGGTAAACAAATGTCTAATAATGTTTTTTCTAAATCAATCATTATTTTGAACTTTTAGCTTCGTGCATTTCTTTTAAAACACCTTCGTGTGATAAAATTGAACGAACTGTATCAGTTGGTTGTGCACCGTTGCTTAACCATTTCTTTGCTAATTCTTTGTCTAAAGTCACTTTTTCTTCAGCTTTAGTTGGGTTGTAAGTACCAATTTGTTCGATAAAACGACCATCACGAGGACTACGTGAATCAGCAGCTACTATACGGTAGAAAGGAGCTCCCTTTTTACCCATTCTTTTTAAACGTAATTTAACCATATTTAAATTCCTACCTTTTCTAATTTATTAAAGCTCATAAAGAATAACATGAATAAAAAAGGGTGTCAAGTATTTTTACTTTACACCTTAATTTTTTTATTTTTTCTTCTTTTTCTTTTTTGGTTTCTGTTTTTTACTACCAGAATGCTTTGACATTCCAGGCATTCCGCCTCCACGCTGCATATTCTGTAGTGCAGCCATATCAGGAAGTTTTACCTTACCACTCATCATCTTTGTCATCATTTGCATCTGTTCTAATTGATTAATCAAACGATTGACATCCATGACTTTAACTCCTGCACCCTTGGCAATACGATTCTTTCTTGATGCTTTTAAACATGATGGATTTTCACGTTCATATTCTGTCATCGATAAAATAATGGCTTCACTCTTTTTCATCTGTGAATTCATTTTTTCATCATCTAAATTTTTAGCTACCTTATTAATACCAGGAATCATATTCATCATTTTCTGCATAGATCCCATTTTAGAAACCTGACCTAATTGTGCTAATAAATCATTGAATGTAAAAACACCCTGTTTCATACGTTCAGCCGTTTTTTTCTGAACTTCAATATCTAATTTATCTTGAGCCTGCTCAACTAAAGTGACAATATCTCCCATTCCCAAGATACGATCTGCCATACGATCTGGGTGGAACTCTTCTAAGTCATCTACTTTTTCACCATTTGACACAAATAATACAGGTACGTTTGTGATAGAACGAACTGATAACAATCCACCACCACGTGCATCGCCATCCATTTTTGTAACGATCAATCCTGTTACAGATAATTGTTCATTAAATTCTTTTGCGACAGTCACAATATCTTGACCTGTCATCGCATCTACAGTTAATAAAATTTCATCAGGAACAACAAGATCCTTCATTTGTTGAAGTTCCTGCATTAATGCTTCATCAATGTGTAAACGACCAGCCGTATCGAAGATCACTAAATCTTTTTGACGATCTTTCGCATAGGCCAATGCCTGTCTTGCTGTTTCAACCGCAGATGTTTCTGGTCCACAAGTAAATACTTCTACATCAATACTTTTTCCTAATGTCTGTAACTGCTCAATAGCTGCAGGACGCACAACGTCACATGCTACTAATAAAACACGACGTGCTAATTTGTTTTTGCAGTAATTCGCAATCTTTGCACTTGCTGTTGTTTTACCAGTACCCTGTAAACCAACCATCATAACCGTAGTCATGCCTTGCTTTTTAAAGTGAATACGAGCATCTTCTTCACCTAATAATACTTGCAATTCATCATGTACGATTTTAACAACCATTTGACTAGGATTTAAAGAATCTAATACTTCTTGTCCTAGTGCTTTTTCTTTTACGTTTTCGACAAAGCTCTTTACTACTTCGTAATTAACATCTGCCTCTAATAATGACATGCGCACTTCTTTTAACATGTCATTCATATTTTTCTCAGTCAGTTTTCCCTGTCCTGAAATATTTTTAAATGCTTTATTTAAACGTTCACTTAATGATTCAAATGCCATAAATTATAATCTCCCCAAACTGTTATAAGTTTATCTAATTTTTATTTAAATTACAATGGAAGGCCAGTCGACTTTGTCCATTTTTTAAATAAATTGTACCCACATGTTTAAATCCATGCTTCAACATGAAATTTTGCATGGGCTTGTTGTCCACATGTGTGTCCATCCGAATATTATCAATCTTAGATTCACAATATTCTAAAACGATATCAGCCATATGCTTTTTTAAACCTCGTGTTGCGATACGATGAATAACACCATACGGTTCATCATTTAGCCATTGGCCATCATATATTTTATTGTAACAAGGATCAATACCACAATAAAACACAAAGCTGGCTTGAATTCCATCTTCATCTACTAAAACATACATTTCTTTTTTTTCAATATCCTCAGTCAATATTTCTCTTGATGGATATCCATTTGTCCATTGATTTGTATTTCCTGTAGAAACCATGAATTTTCTAGCTCGTTCATAGATTTCTAATAAAACAGGCATATCCTCTAGAGTTGCCTTGCGAATTAATTCTCTTGCCATTTTAAAGACCATCCAAACTTTACACATGCGATGAAACGCCATACAATATATCCAATACGATAGAATATGTTAATTTTTGACCAATCAATTACAGCCGGTACATAGACAGGTTGTTCTTTTCTAGAATAGAAAAAAATCAAAGTATATAGAATTACCATATCACTATTATAAAAATTAATATCGTAATAAAAATTTTCTTTAGGAAACAATTGATGTAAACAAAGCTCCTGATATTCATAGGCTGCGCGCATTTCATACGCCTGTACAAGATCCATGTGATCGGTTAAAGATCCTGGACGTTTAACGTAATGATAATAACAGTTAGGTATTATTGAAACGCGTTTTGCGTTATAGATTGCTTTAAAAACTGTGTACGTATCTTCGAATCCATTTTTCACATCTGGAAATTTAACGTCTTTAAAACAAGAAGCCGCATATAGTTTTCCCCAAGGGTAATTATTAATACCTTTATTTTGACTCAATGCTCTTAATGCAGATAAAGAATCCATGTTTTTTTTACACATTGGACTCACTGGTATTGATAATCCTTTATACTCAATACGGTATCCACAAGTAACAATCTCACTATGCGTTCTAATAGCTTCATTTATCATTTTTTCAATCATATGCGGATTTACATAATCATCACTATCAACAAACAAATAATAATCCCCAGTTGCCTTTTCTAATGCTCGATTTCGAGTTGTAGAAATACCAGCATTTTCATAGCTATAAACATGAATAAAGTCATAATTAAAAGCATATAATTCGGCAATATCCAATGATGAATCTGTTGTTCCATCATTAATAATAATGATTTCTATATTTTTGTATGTCTGTAAAAGAATAGATTCCAGACATTTCGATAAATATTTTTCCACATTGTATACTGGAATCAATATACTCACTTTATACATGAACGGCCTCCTTAAATGCCATAATACAATATCCCTTTGTAAAGAAAATATCAAATTTATATATAAGAATCAACAAAAATCTAAAAAAAAAGGACCCGGCAGCTAGCTATCTTCGCAGGGGCAAGCCCAACTATTGTCGCCGTGAAAGTGCTTAACTTCTGAGTTCGGGATGAGTTCAGGTGTGTCCACTTTGCTATCGCCACCGGATCTTGAGTTCTCTTTCGATCCCTCAAAACCGAACAACTATTCTGAAGAAATTCCATATTCCTGATTAAGTCCTCGACCGATTAGTACCAGTCAACTCCGTACATCACTGCACTTCCATCCCTGGCCTATCTACCTTATCGTCTTTAAGGGGTCTTACTTCTTGCGAATGGGAGATCTCATCTTGGAGTAGGCTTCGTGCTTAGATGCTTTCAGCGCTTATCCTTTCCCTACTTAGCTACCCGGCTATGCCCCTGGCGGAACAACCGGTGCACCAGCGGTAGGTCCATCCCGGTCCTCTCGTACTGAGGACAGCTCTCCGCAGATCTCCTTCGCCCACAACAGATAGGGACCGAACTGTCTCACGACGTTCTGAACCCAGCTCGCGTACCGCTTTAATGGGCGGACAGCCCAACCCTTGGAACCGAATCCAGCTCCAGGATGCGATGAGCCGACATCGAGGTGCCAAACCTCGCCGTCGATGTGAACTCTTGGGCGAGATCAGCCTGTTATCCCCAGGGTAGCTTTTATCCGTTGAGCGACGGCCCTTCCATTCGGCACCGCCGGATCACTATTCCCGACTTTCGTCCCTGTTCGACTTGTTTGTCTCACAGTCAAGCACGCTTCTGCAATTGCACTCGACGATTGGTTTCCATCCAATCTGAGCGTACCTTTGGGCGCCTCCGTTACTCTTTGGGAGGCGACCGCCCCAGTCAAACTGCCCACCTGACACTCTCCCCGTACCTGTTCTCGATACCAGGTTAGAACCCCGGTCACACAAGAGTGGTATCCCAACGACGACTCCTCGTACACTGGCGTGCACGTCTCTTTGTCTCCCACCTATCCTGTACATGTATGACCAGAATTCAATATCAGGCTGCAGTAAAGCTCCATGGGGTCTTTCCGTCTAGTTGCGGGTAACCTGCATTTTCACAGGTACTAAGATTTCACCGAGTCTGCTGCCGAGACAGCGCCCAAATCGTTACACCTTTCGTGCGGGTCAGAACTTACCTGACAAGGAATTTCGCTACCTTAGGACCGTTATAGTTACGGCCGCCGTTCACTGGGGCTTCGGATCACTGCTTCAGATCGCTCTTAACAGATCCTCTTAACCTTCCAGCACCGGGCAGGTGTCACCCCCTATACTTCGTCTTGCGACTTCGCAGAGAGCTGTGTTTTAGTTAAACAGTCGCTTGGGCCTCTTCACTGCGGCTTAATTGCTTAAGCACTCCTTCTCGCTAACTTACGGAGTCATTTTGCCGAGTTCCTTGGCAACAGTTCTCTCGCTCACCTCGGGATTCTCTCCCTGCCCACCTGTGTCGGTTTTGGTACGGGCCGCATATGCATTGCCAGAAGCTTTTCCTGGAAGCCGTCATCATGTGCTTCGCTACTTTCCTAAGATTTCGCTTACCTGTCACGCTCTAGCCTTTTGGTTACCGGATTTGCCTGGTAACCAGCCGCTTCGCTTCGCCCTCAATCCATTAAGAGGGTCACACTATCCGTCTCCGTCACTCCTTCGCTCCATATACGGGTGCAGGAATCTTTCGCCTGCTTTCCATCCACTACGCCTTTCGGCCTCGCGTTAGGTCCCGACTTACCCAGGGCGGACGAACCTTCCCCTGGAATCCTTGGGCTTTCGGTGTGTAGGATTCTCACCTACATCTCGCTACTCACACCGGCATTCTCACTTCTATACAATCCACCGCTCCTCACGGTACGGCTTCTGCTCGTATACAACGCTCCCCTACCACTATAGTTTCCTACAATCCGCAGTTTCGGTATCAGGCTTAGCCCCGGTACATTTTCGGCGCAGGGTCACTCGACTAGTGAGCTGTTACGCACTCTTTAAAGGATGGCTGCTTCTGAGCCAACCTCCTAGTTGTCTGGGCATCCCCACATCCTTTTCCACTTAGCCTGTATTTTGGGACCTTAACTGGCGGTCTGGGCTGTTTCCCTCTTGACCATGGACCTTATCACTCACAGTCTGACTGCCGGACATCCTTAATGACATTCGCAGTTTGATTGTATTCAGTACCCCGGGATGGGGCCATCACACATTCAGTGCTCTACCTTCACTAAGGTTCTTTCCGACGCTAGCCCTAAAGCTATTTCGGGGAGAACCAGCTATCTCCGGGTTCGATTGGAATTTCTCCCCTAGCCACAAGTCATCCGCTAACTTTTCAACGGTAGTCGGTTCGGTCCTCCATTGAGTTTCACCTCAACTTCAACCTGCTCATGGCTAGATCACCCGGTTTCGGGTCTGCAACATCCTACTTTCGCCCTCTTAAGACTCGCTTTCGCTTCGGCTCCGGTCTTTCCTCCTTAACCTCGCAGTCTGTCGCAACTCGCCGGTTCATTCTACAAAAGGCACGCCATCACCCCTTAACGGGCTCTGACTTCTTGTAGGCATACGGTTTCAGGTTCTCTTTCACTCCGCTCCCGCGGTTCTTTTCACCTTTCCCTCACGGTACTGGTTCACTATCGCTCACTCGTTTATATTTAGCCTTGGCGGATGGTCCCGCCTGCTTCCGACAAGATTTCTCGTGTCTCGCCGTACTCAGGATCCCATTAGGCTTCGCTCGGATTTCGGTTACAGGGCTTTCACCTTCTTCGGCCGGGCTTTCGATCCCGTTCTCCTATCCTCGCTCTTGCCATATCATGGTCCTTCAACCCCGGTCCTTGGACCGGTTTGGGCTTCTCCCCTTTCGCTCGCCGCTACTCAGGGAATCACTGTTGTTTTCTTTTCCTCCGGCTACTTAGATGTTTCAGTTCGCCGGGTACCTCTCTTGCAGGCCATGTATTCACCTGCAGATGACAGCTCATGTCTGCTGCCGGGTTCCCCCATTCGGACACCTCCGCTTCTTCGCTTCCTTACAGCTTCACGGAGCTTTTCGCAGTTTGGCGCGTCCTTCTTCAGTTTCGAGTGGCAAGGCATTCGCCGTACGCCCTTCCTTACTTAATCAGTGGTTCTCGTGTGTTTCGAGATGTTCTTTTTCAAGAACTGTTTTTTACTGTTTTCTCAGTTTATCTTACAACTTACGTTTTAGACCTTTTCTGTTATGTCTTTTCTTCTTAGTTGCTCAGTTTTCAAAGATCGATTCCTCTGAGAAGTCTATGACCTCTCAAAACTAAACAGGATCTCATACTCCCTTTTCCTTCAATTTCCACGTTTCTTCTTTCTCCTTAGAAAGGAGGTGATCCATCCCCACGTTCCCGTAGGGATACCTTGTTACGACTTAACCCCAGTCATCGGTCCTGCCTTCGACGGCTCACTCCCCGAAGGGTTATGCCACCGGCTTCGGGCATTACCAACTCCCATGGTTTGACGGGCGGTGTGTACAAGGCCCGAGAACGTATTCACCGCGACATGCTGATTCGCGATTACTAGCGATTCCAGCTTCATG
>NZ_JAHQVB010000201.1 GCF_019052655.1 Holdemanella porci | reverse complement strand
GGAGGTTTAGCTCAGTTGGGAGAGCATCTGCCTTACAAGCAGAGGGTCAGCGGTTCGAGCCCGTTAACCTCCACCATTTAAATGCCGACTTAGCTCAATTGGTAGAGCAACTGACTTGTAATCAGTAGGTTGTGGGTTCAATTCCTATAGTCGGCACCACTTGTGACCCGTTAGCTCAGTTGGTAGAGCATTTGACTTTTAATCAAAGGGTCGGGCGTTCGAATCGCCCACGGGTCACCACTTATATTTGCAGGTGTAGTTCAATGGTAGAACTTCAGCCTTCCAAGCTGACTACGTGAGTT
>NZ_JAHQVB010000150.1 GCF_019052655.1 Holdemanella porci | reverse complement strand
CATTCAATGTGGTTATATTCCATCACATCATTTGCTTTTTTCATTCCTAATTTTTCGTAAAATGCAAGGGCATTTTCATTCGCAACCAAATATACAGCAATATCCTTTTTACCGCCTGCTAAAGAATGTGCTGTTTTTATCAATTTCGTGCCAATTTCTTGATGTAAATAGTCTCTGTCTACACCTAAATCTGTTATATAAAGCCAATAGGCATAGTCGGTCAATCCAAATAAGGCGCCGACAATTTGATTATCCTTGTTTCTTGCAATAAGACTGATTGATACATGATCAACTAGCTTTGCCATTCTTTCTTCGAATCGTTCCTTCGGATACTGTGATCCTAGATCCGTACGCTTTAAAAATTCAATATATTCAATTGAAGATATTCGCTCTTCTTTAATCTGAATGTCTTTGCACATAACAATTTTCTCCATAAACCCCTAATTCTATTTCTGTTGCCATTCCATTACATATTCTTTTTCTTCGGTAGCTTAATCAAAACCGCTATGCTGAATCTCAAATCCTTCTCTTTGATAAAAGGCTATTGCCCGTATATTCTTTTGATATACATTCAAAAATAATTTGCTTCGTTTATTTTTTGCATAATTTAAAAGAGCTTTTCCTATGCCATGCGATTGCATTTCATTTGAAACAAAAATGCCCTCAATATATTCATCATTTAGACCTATAAATCCCTGTATTTCTTGATTATCCTCATAGACATAGACAGTTGCCTGCAGCAGCAATTCCTTCACCAATTCAAAATTATTTTGCCAATATTGTTTAGAAATAAAATAATGTGTCACCACATTCGTATCCAACCATATATCTGCAACTTTATT
>NZ_JAHQVB010000149.1 GCF_019052655.1 Holdemanella porci | reverse complement strand
CCTGGACGTCTTGGTTTGATGACATAAGGAATCTTAATTCCATTCACTCTTTCAAAGGCATGTACTATATCTAATACACTATATCCTTTTCCTGTTCCCAAGTTACAAATATGTACACCTGGTGTATTGTACTTTTCAATCGCTAATACATGACCCTTTGCCAAGTCGACCACATGAATATAGTCACGAACACCCGTTCCATCTGGTGTATCATAATCATCTCCAAATACACCGAGTTCTGGAAGTTCTCCAGTAGCCACCTTCATAATATAAGGCATCAAGTTATTGGGGATTCCCTTTGGATTTTCACCAATCAAACCCGATTCATGCGCTCCAATGGGATTAAAATAACGAAGTAAAGTTACACTCATTTCTGGATTGGCGAATTGCACATCCGTTAAAATTCTTTCCATCATCGCTTTTGTTGAACCATATGGATTGGTTGTTTCACCAAGCTTGCAATTCTCTGTTAAAGGAACCACTTCAGGATCTCCATAAACAGTCGCACTTGAACTAAACACAATACTTGGAACATGATACTTTTTCATCATCTTGGCAACCACTAAAGTAGTCATCAAGTTGTTTGTATAATACTCAATTGGCTTTTGCACACTTTCACCAACTGCTTTAAATGCGCAACAATGAATCACCGCATCCAATTTATTCTCCTTAAATACAGATTCAGTCTTTTCCTCATCTAACACATTAAATTCATAGAATTTAACATGCTTTCCTGTAATTTTATAAATCGATTCCAACACATCTGGTTTTGAATTTGAGAAATCATCAATCACGACAACATCATGACCACTTTCTAATAATTCAACACAAATATGACTACCAATATATCC
>NZ_JAHQVB010000200.1 GCF_019052655.1 Holdemanella porci | reverse complement strand
GATACTCCCCTATAAAAATGGCTATTTATCAACTGTTTGTTGTGACATAGCCTAATTTAAATAGCTTATTATAACTTATTTGCATAAAATGTCCTCGCTTAGTATCTATTATACGTGAAACGCTTACAGTATTAAATAAGAAATATTACGAAATGTGAATATTTCATCAATAAAAAATAATATATAAAATTTAAATTGGACTATTATTAAAACTAATAAAATAACCAAAATAAAAGCAGGGTTTCCCCTGCCAGGGTAACCAATTTTAATTAGGGTCATTATTTTTGGGGTCTATTTTAGGGTCAAT
>NZ_JAHQVB010000016.1 GCF_019052655.1 Holdemanella porci | reverse complement strand
TGTTACGAGTATCTTGTACTTTATTGTCTCTAAAATAAAACAGTTGATAATCGGTGATTGATTATCAACTATAAGCACGAGTGCCTGTCGTACAGAAAAGCAGACATTTGCATGCCTGCTAATTTAACCCCTCAAATTGAAGCTTATAATATTTCGCATAAGTACCATTTAATTTCATCAATTCATCATGTGTTCCACGTTCATGCATACCTGTCGCATCAATTACGACAATCTCATCTGCATTACGAATCGTAGATAAACGATGGGCAATCGTAATACAAGTACGATTCTTGCTTAAATCTTCTAAACTTTTTTGAATGATTCTCTCACTCTCATTATCCAAGGCACTCGTAGCCTCATCTAAAATCAAGATTTTAGGATTTTTTAAGAATACACGTGCAATCGAGATACGTTGTTTTTGTCCACCAGATAAACGCGTTCCTCTTTCCCCACAGAACGTATTATATCCTTCTGGTAAAGACATAATAAAATCATGGATATTCGCCTTTTTAGCCGCTTCCACAATATCCTTATGACTTGCGTCAGGTCTTCCATAAGCAATGTTTTGTTCAATTGTTCCGGTAAACAAATATACATCTTGTTGTACTAAACCAATGTTTGAACGAAGAGATTTTAAAGTTACATCTTTAATATTTTGACCATCAATACGAATAGATCCATTTGTGACATCATAAAAGCGAGACAATAACGAACAAAGTGTAGTCTTACCAGAACCACTTGGTCCCACTAAAGCAATCTTTTCACCGGCCTTGATATGTAAATTTACATCATCAATAACCTTTTCATTCTCAGTATATTGGAAAGACACATGATCAAAATCAATATTTCCAGAAACATTTTCTAAATCCTTGGCATTTTTAGAATCTTGAATTTCAGGAACTTCATTCATAACCTCTTCAAAACGTCTAAATCCAGAGAATCCTTTTTGGAACATCTCCGTAAATTCAACCAACACTTCAATTGGAGAAACAAATACATTGATATATAAGGCAAACGTAGCTAACACAATTGGGTTTAAATCGCCATTAGCGATAAACAGCCCACCAAATATAATGATTGTGACATATAAAAGTCCTTGGAAGAAATTATTTCCACCTTGAAAAGTACCCATAACACGATAATTGTCTTTTTTAGATTCCAAGAATTCCATGTTTGAATGATTGAATTTATCAATTTCAATATCTTCATTCGCAAAAGACTGTACAACACGAATACCACCCAAAGAATCTTGAAGACTTGCATTCACACTACCAATCTTCTTTCTGTTTTCCATAAAGGTTCTTCGCATCTTTTTATTTTGAGAATAACTAAACACCATCATCACAACAGTCACAGCCAAAAGAATCAATGCCAATGGCCAATAAATCGTAGCCAAAATAATGAAAGATCCGACAATTTTGAATAATGAAATAAATAGGTTTTCAGGACCATGATGTGCAAACTCACAAATATCAAATAAGTCTGAAACAACACGAGACATCATAACCCCTGTATTGTGTTTATCATAATAGGAGAAAGATAAACGTTGATATTGATTGAATAAGTCTTGACGCATATCACTTTCCATGTTGGCTCCCATCACATGGCCTTGACAACTCACGTAATAACGACATAATGCACGTATCACATACATAACGAGTAAACCTATTCCTAATACGATAATTCCTTTTAAAATTTCATTGGATGAGTTCAAAAAGAATTGTCCTGTACAATAGCTTAGAATCAAAGGAAAAGATAGATCAACAATACACATGATAAGTGCACAAAACAGATCCATAAAGAAAATCCCTTTATATGGTTTATAATATTGTAAAAATCGTTTAAATGTACTCATATACACCCTCCTGATTTCTGTATTATACACAAAATTTATTGAATTTTCCAAAGTAATGCTAAAATAAAACAAGAATGGATTATGATTAAAATTTTATTTTTTGATATTGATGGTACACTTTTAGAACTTGGCAAGAAGGAAATGCACCAAGAACTAGTTGATGCATTAAACTTAGTTAAGTAAAAAGACATCAAAATCATTTTAGCGACGGGAAGGCCACCTTTTGTCGTTCCTAAATTTCAAGGCATCGAATTTGATGGAGTACTTTCTTTTAATATCTCCTATTGTTTCACCAAAAATGAATTGATTTACAAGAATCCCATAGATAAGAAAGATATTGAAACATTCGTCGAAAACGCAAAAAGACTAAATAAAGCAGTTGCTCTAGCTGGAATCAATAAGATGGGATGTAATTTTGATGATGAAATCTTAGAAGAATATTTCATGATTGCCAACCAACATGTTCATGTACTTGATGAATTTAATAATTTTATGGAAGAAGAAATTTATCAAATGATGGTTGCCACTACAGAAGATCAAGATGAGTTGATTCTAGAAAACACAACTACATTAAAAGTGGCTCGCTGGTGGAATAGAGCTTGTGATATCATTCCTTGTAATGGTGGAAAAGATATAGGTATTCAAAAAATATTGGATTACTTCAATTTCAACAAAGAGGAAGCCACGGCCTTTGGCGATGGAGGAAACGATATTTCGATGTTGAAATATGTTGGTACCGGTGTTGCGATGGGTAATGCCAAAGACAATGTAAAAGCTATAGCTGACTACATTACAGATTCTGTACAAGAAGATGGAATAGTCAGTGCACTAAAACATTTTGAAATTATATAGAAAAAGACAGCAGTTTTCTTGCTGTCTTTTTACGTATGTTCTATTCTTTTTCTTTTTTGCTCTCTTCAATCACTCTTGAAGCATAAGGTTCTGGCACTGGATCATATCGGTCCATTTCCATTGTATAAGTACCTAAACCAGTTGTCATACTTCTTAATTCAACACAATATCTAGACATATTTGCCATTGGAACTTGTGCATCAATTTCTTGATCTGAATCCACTGGAGTCATACCCATAATTGAACCTCTACGTTTATTCATATCACCAATTACAGCTCCTGTAAATTCATCTGGAACACGAATCTTAACATTCATGATTGGTTCTAATAAGATTGGACGAACTTTAGTCATCGCGTCTTTATAAGCTAAATGAGAAGCCATTTTAAATGCCATTTCACTTGAGTCAACATCATGATATTTACCATCTAATAATGTTGTCTTCACATTGACCATCTTATATCCTGCTAAAGGACCTTTTTGGCAGCATTCACGAAGTCCAGTTTCTACGGCCGGGAAATATTGTTTCGGAACAGCTCCACCAAATACTTTTTCTGCAAATACCATTTCTTCTTCATCTGGATTTGGACTAAATTCTACAAATACATGTCCAAATTGTCCATGTCCACCAGATTGTTTTTTATGACGACCTTCACCAACAGCTGTCTTTGTGATTGTTTCACGATATGTGATTTTTGGATCACTTAAAACAACTTCAGCTTTAAATTTAGAATTTAATTTATTTACAATGACATCTAAGTGTTGATCACCCACACCATAAATCACTGTTTCTTTTGTTTCTGGATTGTTTACAACTTTAAATGTTGGATCTTCTTCCTGTAAACGAGCAAGTCCATTTGATAAACGATCCTCGTCATTTTTAGTCTTAGGCACAACAGCTTGTCCATACATCGGTGTATCGAATGTGATTGGATCTGCCATCAACAATTTGCCTTTATCACACAATGTATCGTTTGTTCTAGTATTTTGTAGTTTTACTAAAGCACCAATATCTCCAGTAAACAATTTACCAGCTGCTGTCTGGTGTTTACCTTTAACGATATAGATTTGACTGATTTTTTCAGGTTTACCATTATTGGCATTCACAACTGTACTATCAGCTGCAAGTACACCACTCAATACTTTTACATAACTGATTCTTCCAACAAATGGGTCCATAATCGTTTTAAATACTTGTGCTGTTAAAACTTCTGTTTCACTTGTCAACAATTCAACTTTAACACCATTTGGAGTTGTAGCTGTGTACATACCTCTTTCTGAGTATGTTGGGAAATAATCAACGATTAAATCCATCAAACGTTGGATACCAATTGAATTGACTGCACTACCAGAATATACTGGACAAATTTCTCCATTACGTACACCAATACGCACACCACGTTTTAATTCTGCATCACTAAATTCTTCACCAGAGAAGAATTTTTCCATTAATTCATCATCGCCCATCGCAACCGCTTCGGCAATCTGATCTTTATAAAGAGCCACTTCTTCTTGCATAGATTCAGGCACTGGGCATGCTTTATCAGCTAATTCCGGACTATAATACCAGGCTTTATTTTTAATGATATTTACAGATCCGACGATTTTTCCATCTTCAACGATAGGAACCTCAAATGGAATAACACTCTTACCAAATTCTTCACGCAATGCTTGATAACTTGCATCAAAACTTGTGTGTTCTTCATCTAACTTATTGATAAAAAAAATTGTAGGCTTCTTTTCAGCTATAGCTTGTTTATAAGCCAATTTAGTTCCTGATTGTAAAGGATCTTTGGCATTAACTACGATTAAACTTGAATCACCTACCGCAAAACCACCTTGTTTTTCACCAACAAAGTCTAAATAGCCTGGTGTGTCAATGAAATTAATTTTACTATCTTCCCATTCAATTGGAACAATTGTTGTATAAACAGATAGTCCACGACGAATTTCTTCAACATCGAAATCGATCATTGAACTTCCTTCTGTTGTTTTACCAAAACGATCTGTTGCCTTTGTATAATATAACATAGCTTCTAGAACACTTGTTTTTCCAGCTCCACTATGTCCGATTACGCTTACGTTACGTACTTCAAAACTCTGATAATCTCTCATACGCTTACCCTCATCTTAAGATTGGCTCTAATTGAGCTCTACAATGTTCACGAACATAATCTAATGCAACATTACCTTGTTTATCTGTCATATCTTTATCAGCGCCATATGCCAATAATTTTTCCACTAAACTTGGATATCCTCCATAAGCTGCACGCATCAATGCAGTTACACCATTATTATCAAATAAGTTTACATCTGCGTTTCTTTCAAGCAATAAGTGAATTGTGTCACGCTTAAACGCAATACAAGCTTCCATTAAAGCACTACGACCTACCTCATCTTGATCATTGATTTTTGCCCCAGCATCTAATAATACTTCAACACAACGATCTTGTCCTAATAAGCAAGCACGCATTAAAGCTGTACGTCCTCTGTCATCTTTGGCATTGACATCTGCACCTGCATCAATCAAAGCCTTTAAGATTGTTTTATTACCTTTTTTTGCAGCTGTCATTAAAGCTGTTTTCCCTTTATTATCTGAAATATTCACATCAGCCCCATTATCAAGTAAAACCTGCACAACATCTTTACGGTCACGCTTACTTGCACGCATCAATGCAGTACGGCCATCACCATTCTGGTAGTTTACGTCCGCTCCTGCTTTGATTTGAGAACAAACCATTGGGAAATCTCCATTCGCACATGCATCCCAAAATACCTTATTAAAATTCTGATCCATTTCAATCATCCTCCTCATCATTATTGCTCTTGAAATCACAGAAAAACTGGAATGATAGTTCACCCCAGTTTACATATGTACAAAGAAAAGATTGAAATTTTTATTTACTTTTACGCCTTGAACTTGATTCATCTCAATCACTCCTTTGTTTAACTGATTCCATTCTAACAAAGAAAATATTTAGTGCAAATCAAGTACCAACTTGGACAGAAAACCTACCAATTATGCCTTTTCACAAAATAATTCAATAGATTCATGAAGCGGACCTTCAATAAAAGCCACTCGAATTGGAGAAACTGGATTTGTTTTCATATCTACATTTTTAGGCTCCACACTCACTCTATAGCCAGCATTACGAACTTTTTCAACAAGTTCATCCACATGATCTGTCGCAAACGCAAAATCACGAATACATCCTTCCCCAACTGACTTTGTGCCATCCAAAAATATTTCAATACAACTATTAAAACAATTTAAATGAATGCCTGTATCCCACTTTCTCAATACGGGAAGTTCTAATAATTCATGATAGAAACAAATCATTTCATCATATTGTTCTTGGGTCTCACATTTAAATGCAACATGGTGAATTCCCTTAATCATGATTTCTTCTTTCTAACAAACTAAATGTCACTTGTCCTTTTTCTCTTTGGACATCCGTACAAACAACACGTACACGCATTCCCATTTGGAACACTTTACCATGCGTCTGTCCCTTTAAAGTCATTGTATCCTCATCATAATCGTAGAAGTCATTTGATAAAGTATGAACTGGAACAAGTCCTTCCACTGTATTATCCATTTCCACAAAGAAACCAAAACTCATCACACCAACAATTGTTCCTTCAAAAACTTGACCAATTCTTTTCTCCATGAACTGCGCCTTCTTATAGTCATTCACCATTCTTTCCATCATAATCGCATCTCTTTCTTTTTCAGAAATATGGAAAGCCTGTTTTTCGATTTTCTTTTCATCATTTGATGGTGTACGCTTTTGTTCATTAAAACAATATGCATGCAGCATACGGTGTACAACTAAGTCTGAATAACGACGAATTGGACTTGTAAAATGACAATACTCTTCAAGTGCCAAACCAAAATGTCCTAAACAATGCGCATCATAACGCGCCTTTTGCATAGAACGCAAAGCTACCATAGACAAGACTTCATATGAATTTTCATCTTGAATCGATTCTAAGAATTTTTGGATTTGGCTAGCATTTACTTCATCTGGATAGAAATCAAATGGAATACGTAAAGAATTCGCAACGGTACAGATTGTCGCCACTTTTTTAGGATCTGGATTTTCATGCACACGATACATGCTTGGAATTTTATTCACATGCATATGGTGAGCCACACAAACATTGGCTAAGATCATACATTCTTCAATCATTTGTTCGGCAAAACCGCGCTCTAAAACTGTTACATCTACAGGATAACCATTTTTATCCATAATGATCTTTGCTTCTTTGGTATTAAAATCAATACATCCACGATTGTGTGACTGTTTCTTTAATAATTTAGCTAAAGATTCTAGAGTAAACAATAAATCTTTAACTTCTGAATACTCTTCCAGTATAGTTTCATCTGCAGCTAAACATGCGTTTACCTTTTTATATGTGCAGCGCTTATCGGAATGAATCACACTCGGGAAGACATTATATGTTAATAGATTTCCCCTCTCATCCACTTGCATAGCACAAGTAATCGTTAAACGGTCTACATTTGGATTTAATGAACAAATACCGTTACTCAAATCAAATGGAAGCATAGGCACAACTCGATCACAAACATATATAGAGTTTCCTCGTAAATAGGCTTCTTGATCAAGGGCACTATTTTCTTTTACATAATGTGAAACATCGGCAATATGTACATACAATAAATATCCCTTTTCATTTTTCACAATCGATATCGCATCATCAAAATCCTTGGCGTCATCCCCATCAATTGTGACAGTTAATAGATTTCTTAAATCTTTACGATTTTCAAGTTCATCCTTTTGTACTTTTGCCGGGGTTCTTTTACACTCCTTTACAATTTTCCCATTAAATACCTGACGAACTTGGTTGCTCGTAAGCATAGCACTAATATCTACGCCTGCATCGTCTGGATGTCCTAAGACTTGGATGATCCTTACTTCTAGAGGATCTGCATACTTCACAATTTGGCATACAACTTTTGTACGTTTTTTAAAACTAAATTCTTTTTCATTGACTACACGAATTGAACAGTGTAAATCTAAATCGCTATAGAAGAATGTTTTCTTCTTTTTAAGAATCATAACTCCTGTAATATTTGTCAATCCATGATTAAACACTTTGATTAAAGACGGTTCTGGCTTTAAGCGCACTAAAACTTCATCTTTATCAAAGATCTTCATCTTTTTATTTTTCGGAACATACACCTTATTATTTTCATTAAATACAGCAATTTCATATCTGGAAATATCTTTTGCACTTCCAGCCATAAAATGTATATCATCAATCAAATATAGGCTTGTATGATCGTTATAAATCAATTTTTCATCTTCTAATTCATTTAAAGACTTCACCATTTCTGTAAATTCTTTACTTGATTTAGGTCTTACTATTTTTTCTAAATCGCGTATTTTACATTCTTTTTTTTCTTCTAGATATTGAATGATCTTTTCTTTCATTTTTTCCTCCTTTAAAACAGAAAAAAGACCTTAACGGTCTTTTAATTACACAATCTGCAATGCGATTACAATCGCAAAGAACAAAATTCCACAAAACAAAGTTAAACGAGAGATAACTTTTTCAGGACCTCTTTCTTTTTGTACCGCAAACAAGTTCAAATCTCCACTTCCTGTAAAGGCAGCAGACAACCCGTCTGATTTACCACTTTGTAATAATGTCAATATAATAATAACACCAGATAATGTCATTAAAACCACATTTAATATATCTTTCATTTTTTCATCACACCTTCTACGATATTTCGATTATACCAATAATTCAATAAAAATACTAGTCAAAATTATAGCCTACTAAATCCATCAACGTATTCACTACATGAGTTGGATAAATTTTTAGTCGTTCAATATCTTCCTTGTTGTGAACCCCCGTCTGTACAAGCACCGTTTCAATATTTTGTTCATACCCAAGTTTAATATCCGTTTCTAGATTATCACCAATTAATACAATTTCATCTTCTTTTAAGCCAAAATATTCTAAACACAAATCAAGAATCGCTCGATTTGGCTTACCAATACGAGGGGATTTTTGATTAGCTGCATATTCAAACATATCTACGACACTGCCATTACCAACTTCAAATCCACCTGGTTTTGCTAAAATACGATCATTATTTGTCCCAATAATTTTGGCTCCATTTAAAATCAAAGATAGAGCTTTTGAGTAAGATGCATATGTGGCATCTTTATCCAATCCTATAAAGACAAAATCTGGATTTTCATCATCAATAATAAAACCTTCTTGATTCAATGCATCTTTCATGCCTTGTTTTCCAATGTAATAAGCTTTATTCCCTTCATAATGTTTCTTAACATATTGGCTAGCTGCCATGGCACTATTATAAAACATCTCTGGCTTAATATTTGTATATCCCATCTCTTCCATATGCTTTACATTTTCTTGTGGGGTACGCATCGAATTGTTTGTCAAAAAAATAAATGGAATGTCCTTTTGGATACAATAATCTAAAAATTGATGAGCACTCTCAATAATCTGCGTCCCACGATACATTGTGCCATCTAAGTCAAATACTAAAGTTTTCATAATTCACCTAAAAAAAGAAAGTCTTAGTCGACTTTCTTTAAATCCATATATGGAATTTCTGTTGGTGTTTCACGACCAAATAAGATTAATAGAACTGTAGCTTCTTTCTTTTCTTCGTCCATAGCTTCAATAACACCTTCGGAGTTTTTGAAAGCTCCATTTGTGATTTCTACACGGTCTCCCACTTCAAAATCAACTTGAACATTTACATCCTGACGTCCTAGACGACGTAATACAGCATCAACTTCTTCTTGAGCTACTGGGAATGGTTTAGCACCCTTTCCGCTTGATCCAATAAATCCAGTTACACCTGGTGTATTACGTACAACATACCAAGCTTCATCTGTCATGATCATTTGCACTAATAAATAACCAGAGAATAGATTGTGTGTTTTTTCTACTGGTTTACCATTTTTATATTCAATTTCTTTTTCTTCAGCAACAACGATCTGGAACAAAGAATCTTCAAGACCCATAGTTTTTACACGACGTTCCAAGTTTTCTTTTACACGATTTTCTTGACCTGCATATGTATTTACTACATACCATTCTTTTTTTAACTCTGACATATTTTCCTCCCTATGCGCCAACGATCACTTTCACAAGACCGCTTGATAAAACCTCACAAACAAAGAAATACAAACCAAATAATACTGTAAATACGATTACCAAACCACTTGATGACATTAATTCTTTAAATGTTGGCCATTTAACAGTTTTTAATTCTTTGAACACTTTTGATGGTGAATATGTTCTTTCTTTTTTTTCTTTACTCATATGGATTCCTCACTTTGTTTCCTTATGCAAAGTATGCTTGCCACACTTTGGACAATACTTTTTAATTTCAAGACGTTGCGTGTTGGTCTTCTTATTCTTTGGGGTCGTATAATTTCTTGATAAACACTCTGTACACGTCAAAACAACTTTATCTGCCAATTCCTTCACGCTCCTTAACTCAATAAATGTACCATTTTATCCAGTCAACTGTCAATTGTCGTATACCACTTTTTTACCTTTTCAAACATAAAACTTACCTTTGAAGCACTTAAGCCAAGTTCTTCCGCTATATTTTTTAAAGTATAGCCCTCCATTCGATAGTCAATGATCTGTACATAATCTTTACCAAAAACACGGTTTATACGATTTTTTGTATATTCCCACATGAGTTTATCTAAAACAACATCATGAACTTCTAATGAATCGAACATGTTCACATCACCATAGTATAGTTTTGTATCCTCACGAATTCTTTGGTCTAAACTAATACAGGTTTGATTTGAGTAACACTGCTTTCTTATGCTATGACGCAAAATATCATAGGCCTTATTTTTAGTGCAACGCCTATAAAATCCTGAAAACGAAAGTGCACGATCCATTCGATATTCAAATATACAATGATACAACAATAAATCGGCATGACGATAGAATTCTTCTTTTTCGCAAAGAATTGTGTTTGCCTTTCGTACAAAGACATCCGCCCATATGTCCGTCACCATAGGTCTATAGTATTGAATCAAATTTTTCATTTCTGTAAAATCATTCATTTGAACCATGTATATACATTCATATATATTCATCTTTATCACCTAAATCCATTATAACGAGGCAATGTGAAAAAGACATTAAAAAAGCCGATTTTATAAAAAATCGACTTATTTGATTGGATTTCTTTGGTTGTATACCTCATACATCAAGACAGCTGCTGCAACACTCGCATTTAATGAAGTGATACTTCCGACCATTGGTAGATACACCATATAGTCACATTGTTTCTTTACAAGATTTGAAATACCCTGACCCTCAGATCCTATAACTAATACAGTTGGTGAATCATACATACCTTCACGATATTCTCTTGCATCCTTCATATCTGTACCAACAACCCAATATCCTTCTTGTTTCAAGTTTCTTAATGTCTGCGATAAATTCGTCACAATCGAAACAGGTACAGTATAAGCAGCTCCTGTACTTGCCTTAACAACCGTTGGAGTTAATCCACAACTATTGTGTTTCGTCAAGATGACACCATCAACACCCGTACAATCACAAGTTCTTAAAATAGCACCTACATTATGTGGATCTTGAACACCGTCCAAAGCCACTAATAAGCCAGGCTTTTTAGCTCGTCTAACTAATTCTTCAATACTATATGTTTCAATTTCACTTACTTTTACCGCAACTCCATTATGATGTGTTGAATTCGCAATTTTATCTAATTTTGCACGATTACAATATTCTACCTTTAAATTTGATTTTTGAATCGATTTTAAAAGCTTTGCGTCTTTCAATCCCTGAAGTACATATACTTTTTCGATTGAATCCGGATCATTTTGAAGTGTAGAATACACATTTTTTCCATATACGATCATAGACTGTCCCCTATATCAATTATTCTATCTAGACAAACCTTAAGTCTATCCTGATGTCCATATAAATATAAATATCCCAACATAGATTCTAATGCGGTTGCTTCTAAGTATGTTTTGTGTGTCGCATTTTTAGCCTTTGAATGAATCGTCGCATTTCTTCCACGTGCAAGAATCGTTTTCTCATCCTCAGTAAAGAAATCTTCATCCATCATTGTATTCAACATAACAGATTGCCCTTTAGCACTACAAATTACAGCGTTTTTCTTCTGAAGAACATGGGCCTTGCGATACCCTAAACTTAGAAGGTGTTCGCGCACAGCCAAAGACATAACGGCATCACCAATCCATGCTAGACTTGTCGCATTTTCCGTTACAATTTCCATTACAGAATCCCTTTTTCAATCAATGCAGCACGAAGTGTATCCGCTGTTTCAAAATCTTTTTCTTTAACTGCACTTCTCCAGTTTTGATACATTTCTTTATCTTCATCACTCATTGTAATCTTATCAAATTCAATACCTAAAATATAAAGCATCTTTTCTAATGTATGTACTAAAACAGCTAAATTTTCAACATCGATTTCTCTTTGACGAACCACCTGATTGATTTTTTTAACGACTTCATAAACAACACTGATCGCATTAGGTGTATTTAAATCATCATTTAATGCATCAATAAATGAAGTATACGTTTCATCAAATGCAGTTGTTTCTTTAGCATTTGATAAAGCAAGTTTTACACAAGCCTGTTTATAAGCAGCTGCAATCTTATCTAATTCTTTCTTTGAAGTTGAAAATGCTTCTTCATTTAAGTTTAGTGGAGCGCGATAATGTGTAGAAATCATCAACCAACGAGTTAAGTTTCCTCCATGGTTTGCGATCAAGTCTTTAGCCCACCATACATTACCTAATGATTTTGACATCTTGATACCATTGATATTGATCATACCATTGTGTACCCAGATATTTGCCAAGTGTGTATCGTTGCATACTTCACATTGGGCAATCTCATTTTCGTGGTGAGGAAATTTTAAATCTAAACCACCACCATGGATATCAATCAATGTTTTCTTAAATACATCCTGTATCATAACCACACATTCTGTATGCCATCCTGGACGTCCTTTCGACCAAGGTGAATCCCATTTAATTCCTTCCGTTGTCTCTTTCCATAAAGTAAAATCTAATGGATTCTCCTTCTTTTCATTTTCATCAATACGAGCACCAACCATTAGATCATCAATACTTTGATGAGACAGTTCTCCATATTTTTTATCACTATTAACTCGGAAATAAACATCGCCTCCCACTTGATAAGCTGAACCATTTTTAACCATCTTATCAATAAATTCGATAATACGATCCATTGTTTCTGTAACGCGAGGTGCATAGGCTGGAAGATCTGCATGTAAACCTTTACGTACATCGTTATAGGCAACAATAAATTTGTCAGTGATTTCCTTTTCAGTAACATTTTGTTCAATAGCCGTTTTAATGATCTTATCGTCTACATCTGTATAGTTTGAAGCAAAAGTCACTTCATAACCTTGTGCAGACAATGCTTTTTTTAATGTATCAAATACAACGATAGGACGAGCATTTCCAATATGTGGATAGTTATAGACCGTTGGTCCACATACGTACATGGAAATCTTTCCTGGTTCGATTGGTTTTAATTCTTCAATGGTTTGAGAATAACTATTATATAATTTCATAATAAAATGTCCTCCAATTCATATTTTTTATTATACAATACAAAACATGAAAAAAAAAGCTAACCAAATGGTCAGCCTACATGTAATTTAGTCATGATACGACGAATATCTTCTTCATATGGTGTACCTACTAAATTTTCTAATGCAGGATTAAAGTATTCCATCATATGATCCACATCTTTTAAATAAGAATATTGAAGCCCAATTAAATATTGAATGGTTCCAACAGGGAATTTTTTATTGTTGTCTAGTTCTGACTTACCATCCCACATACCATTTAAAATTTCTTTACAGTCATCAATATATTTGGCTTCTTTCTTCATTAATATGCTGAATTGAATCTGCATATTCTTGAATGTCTTTTCATCAACATAGCTTTTTCCATAAGAAAGCATGCCCTCTGCTTTTTTGATTTTTCCTTTTTCTAAATAATAATAAAATCCACGAGTTGCGACACTAGCCTTTTGTTTATTTGAAATACGCATATTTTTCAACAATTCAAATTGTTCTTCGATTTTCGTATCATTTCTTTGTGCCAAATAGCCACTTAATCGCATATACTCACGGTTAAATGCCTGATATGAGAATTTACATATTCCTGTATCTAATGTTTTGTAGAATTCGTCATATTGTTCATTGTTCAATTGAACTAATAACTTCTTCCATACAACTTTTTTCATAATTATTGGCACTAAGATAAATACTAATGTCAATATAATTATGATCATTACATTCATTGTCTTACTATCCATTTTGTTCCTTATCCTTTTCTAATTCTAAAGTTAAATCACGAAACTGAGCTAATAAATCTTCGTCAATTCCATCTTTTCTTAATTTTTCCATGTAAACAGCATCTAAATCGTCTACATCTTTTGTTAAATCATCACGCTCAGAATCCGTCAAACGATGTCGAATACCCACCGCTAACACCTCACAATCTCTAAAGGTTAGCATACATGATTTATATATTTATTTCAAGGTTTTGATTTGCACTTTTTAGTAAAGTATACAAAAAAAGGAACCCTATTGGATTCCTTTAAAAGTCTTACAATTATTAAGCTAATTCTGAGAAGTACTTAATTGTACGAACCATTTGGCTTGTATAAGAGTTTTCGTTGTCGTACCAAGAAACAACTTGTACGTGAGTAGTTCCGTCACCTAATGAGTGAGCCATTGTTTGAGTTGCATCGAACAATGATCCGTAACGCATACCAATAATATCACTAGATACTAATTGTTCTTCAGTGTATCCGAACGATTCAGTTGTAGCAGCTTTCATAGCAGCGTTAATTTGATCAACAGTTACGTCACCTTCAACAACAGCTACTAAAATAGTAGTTGATCCTGTAGGAGTTGGAACACGTTGAGCAGATCCGATTAATTTTCCGTTTAATTCAGGGATAACTAATCCGATAGCTTTTGCAGCACCTGTTGAGTTAGGAACAATGTTAACTGCAGCAGCACGGCTACGACGTAAATCACCTTTACGTTGAGGTCCGTCTAATGTCATTTGGTCACCTGTGTAAGCGTGAACTGTAGTCATGATACCTGATTTAACTGGAGCTAATTGGTTCAAAGCGTTAGCCATTGGAGCTAAACAGTTTGTTGTACAAGAAGCTGCAGAAATTACTGTATCTTCTGGTTTTAATGTTTCGTGGTTTACATTGTAAACGATTGTTGGTAAGTCATTTCCTGCTGGAGCAGAGATAACAACTTTACGAGCACCTGCTTTAATGTGTGCTTCTGCTTTAGCTTTTGAAGTATAGAATCCTGTACATTCTAATACTACGTCAACGCCTAATTCACCCCAAGGTAATTTAGAAGCATCAGCTTCTGCGTAGATAGTGATTTCTTTTCCATCTACTGTAATTGAATTTTCACCAGCAACAACTGTGTCAGCCTTAGCGTAAGTTCCTTGAGTTGAATCATATTTCAACAAGTGAGCTAACATCTTAGGGCTAGTCAAGTCATTGATAGCTACTACTTCGTAGCCTTCAGCACCAAACATTTGACGGAATGCCAAACGTCCGATACGTCCAAAACCGTTAATCGCAACTTTTACTGTCATGTCAGTAAATCCTCCTTTAAATACCATTGTTATTATAAAAGCCTACTGTTGATTTGTCAATTCTCTAACAAGTAAAACTTTTTACAACTAACAACACTTATATATTAGACTATTTACAATTCATTCTCAAGCATTTTCACACTTTTTACATAACCTTAATTGTGCTATTATATTCAAAAGGAGGAATTAAAAATGAACCAAAGTTTAATCCTAGATTTACTAGAAAATAATGCTCGTCTAACTTCACAAGATCTAGCGGATATTTTGAATGAAGATGAAGCAAGTATAAAATCAGAGATTCAATCTTTAGAAAAAAACAAAATTATTTGTGGCTATCACACAATTATCAACTACAATAAAGCGTTAAAAGATCAAAAAGTTTTAGCATATATTGAAGTAAGTTGTACACCTACAAGAAATAGAGGCTATGACAAGACAGCAGCATTGATTGCCAACTATCCAGAAGTAGATACAATGTATCTATTAAGTGGAGATTGTGATTTCTTATGTTTAGTACAAGGTAAAACCATGTTTGAAGTGGCTCGCTTTGTTTCAGATAAGATTGCCTGTGTTGAAGATGTTCGTTCCACAAAGACATTATTTGTCTTAAAACAATATAAGCAAAGTGGTATTGTCATGATTGACAAACCAGAAGATAAAGAATCAAGATTGGTTGTGACTCCATAATGAAGAGTTTATCTACAAAAGCAACATCTATCAAGCCAAGTGGAATCCGTAAATTCTTTGATTTAGCAAACACAATGGAAGGCGTTATCTCTTTAGGTGTTGGTGAACCCGATTTCGCTACGCCATGGCACATTTGTGAAAATGCGATTCACTACATGAGCACAGGACATACTCACTATACAGCCAATCGTGGGTTGTTGGAGCTTCGTGAAGAAATCTGTAAATTCCATAAGGAACATTACAATCAAACATATGATCCTGAAAATGAAGTTATTGTCACAATTGGTGGTAGTGAAGCCATTGACTTATGTATGCGTGCCCTGTTGAATCCTGGCGATGAAGTTATTGTATTAGACCCTAACTACGTTGCTTATGCACCAAGTGTTACACTAAGTGATGGTGTTGTTGTCCCTTTACAGTTAAAAGAAGAAAATGACTTTAAAATTTTTCCAGAAGATTTAAAGAAAGTCATCACACCAAAGACAAAAGCGATGATCATCAATTATCCTAGCAACCCTACAGGTGGTGTCATGACAAAAGAGGACTACGCAAAAATTGTTGATATCATCAAAGAATCAGGTATATATGTTGTGAGTGATGAAATCTATGCCGAACTAAGCTTTGATCAGCCTTTTGCATCATTAGCCCAATTTGACGAAATCAAATCTCAAATTATTGTCGTAAATGGTTTTTCTAAAGCATATGCGATGACAGGATGGCGTCTAGGCTATTGTATGGCCAACAAAGAACTTTCTTCTGTTATGAATAAGATTCACCAATATGTGATCATGTCAGCTCCTGTTATGTCTCAATACGCAGGTATCGAAGCCATTAAAAACGGCTATGATGATGTATTGATGATGAAAGATGATTATCTAAAAAGAAGAAACTTCTTAGTCAACAGGCTCAATCGTATGGGACTAAAGACAAATATGCCTCATGGTACATTCTATGTATTCTGTAATATTCAATCGACAGGCCTTGATTCCGAAACATTCTGCGAAAGATTACTACAAGAACAAAAAGTTGCCTGTGTTCCAGGAAACGCCTTTGGTCCAAGTGGTGAAGGATACATTCGTATCTCTTATGCATATAGCATAGATCACATTAAAGAAGCTGTTGTTCGCTTAGAACAATTCTTGAAGGATTTAGACAAATCAGTCTAGATCTTTTTTTCAAATAAACAGAAAAAAGGATGCCATTTTGACATCCTTTAATACTACTTGGCAATCAAATCATCCATTGCCTTTTGGAAATGAACCGTTTTGTTGTGAGCATCCTCTTTTGAAGCTCCCTTGATACAATAGTAGAATTTACATTTTGGTTCTGTTCCACTAGGACGTACCGCAATCCAGCTTCCATCTTCAAGATAGTATTTTAATACATCCGATTTAGTGAATCCAGTAAGTTCAGTTACTGTATCCCCTTCTTTGATTACACATTCTTTATAGTCTTCACTACGAACTACTTTTGTGCCACCAATTTGTGTTGGAGCCTCTTTTCTTAAGTTAGCTAAGATTTCTTTAATACGCTTAGCACCAGCTTCACCAGCTAATGATAACGCAATTTGACTTTCTTCATATGTACCATGACGGTCATACAAGCTATCTAATACATCAACTAAATCTTTACCTTGTTCTTTGTAGAATGCACAAGCTTCTGCCAGCATTAAACAAGCTTGAGGAGCATCTTTATCACGTACGAAAGGTTTAATTAATGAACCATAGCTTTCTTCATATCCAAATACATAGTTCTTTTCGTGCGTTTTTTCATATTTCGCAACTTTTTCACCAATGAATTTGAATCCAGTTAAAGTTTTTTCTGTTGTAACACCATAATCAGAAGCTACTTTTTCTCCTAGATCACTTGTAACAACCGTATTGAACATTACAGGATTTTCGGGCATTTTACCTTGTTTTTGAAGTTGTGAACAAATATATTCAATTTCAACAGAACCAGATTGGTTTCCTGTTAATACAACATATTCACCATTGTGCAAGACTCCAACTCCCATACGGTCAGCATCTGGGTCACAAACTAAAATTAAGTCTGCTTGATTTTCTTTTGCGTATTTTAATGACAATTCATAAGCACCTGCTTGTTCTGGGTTTGGTGTAGGTGTATTTGAGAAATCAGGATCTGGACTACATTGCTCTACAACTGGAATGCAAGTATATCCTGCACGTTTATAAACTTCTTGAACAGGAATATTAGCAGTTCCATGTTCTGGTGAAAATACGATTTTAATATCTTTTTTAACTTCAGGATTCAATTGGATACTTAATACATTTTTGTAATATTCTTCATCCACATCTTTACCAATAACTGTAATTAATTTCTTTTGTTCTTCTGTACAGTTTGCATCAATTGCCAATTCATCTTCAATTGCGTTAACCTTATCAATAACCTGACTAGCCAAACATGGAATCAACTGACATCCTTTATCATCATACAATTTATATCCATTGTATTCTTTAGGGTTGTGACTGGCAGTAATCATAATGCCACCAAAGCAATTTAAGTGACGTACTGCAAAACTCAATTCTGGAGTTGGACGTAATGATTCAAACACATATGATTTAATGTTGTTTTTTGCTAATAAGTCAGCACAATCAAACGCAAACTCTTTTGACATGTGACGGTTATCATAACCAATCGCAATACCAGCTTTACCACCATTATTTTCATTTATGTAATTTGCGTATCCTTGAGTTGCCTTACGAATTGTATGAATATTAATTCGGTTTGTTCCCGGACCTAAAAGACCACGCATACCTGCTGTACCAAACTCAATTGTTGTATAGAATGCATCATTTTTTTCTTCTGCATTCATTGCTTCTAAAACAGGTTTGTATTGAGGGGCTAAATTTTCATGGTTTAACCATTTTGAATATCTTTCTTCAACAATAGACATTATTTATTCTCCTTCTTTTCTAACTTTGAAATAAAAAAGTCTCATAAAACTATGAGACTTTCTTTAATTAAGCAATGATCTTTTGAGCACGCAATACTTCTTCGATTGCAGCTACAGCAGCATCTTCATCTTCGCCTGAGCAGCTAATTGTGATTTCTGACTGTGTAGGAATGCCTAAAGACATAACTCCCATGATAGATTTCATGTTTACTTCACGTCCTTTGAAAGCTACATTGATTTCACTTTTAAATTTACTAGCAGCGTTAACAGCTACAGTTGCTGGACGTGCGTGAAGACCTACTGGATCTACTACAGTTACAGTTACTTGTTTCATAATTATCCTCCTAAATCAAATCTAAATGTATTTTATGACATTTTGCCAAAGAAAACAATACCTAAACGAATTTTTCTGATTCCGCTTCCATAATCGGTATATTTAAATCTTGCAACATTTGTGCAAAGACACCACTACCAGTTACTAGATTACCTGTAAAAGTCCCATCATAAATAACAGAATATCCACAACTAGGTGATCTTCTTTGTAAAATCGCAATATCTACTTGTTTTTCTTTCGCTATATTCAGAGCAATTTCTGCCCCTTTGATAAACTGTTTTGTACAATCATTTCCCTCTTTATCCAAAATTCTATCTCCTACTTTTTCACAAGGAATACGAGGACAACAAAGTCCTCCAAGCATCTCTGGACATACAGGAATCACTTCATGATCTTTTAAAAGCTCTACAATTTTTTTATTTAAATTGTTTTTTCCGTTATACTTACAGTTATATCCTAATAAACATGCGCTAACAAGAATTCTCATTAGTCAACTAATTCATCATACAACAAAGAATATGTTTTAGCACTTTGTTGCCATGACACATCTGTATTCAATGCATTTCTTTGTAACATTTCCCAATCCTCTTTACGATTGTAATAAACGTCACAAGCATAATATAAAGTATGAATCAATTCATTCGAATCGTAGTTTTCAAAACTAAATCCATTTCCTGATTTTTCATATTCATTGTATGCATCAACCATATCTTTTAAACCACCCGTTTCACGAACAAGAGGTAAAGTACCATAACGCATAGAACACAATTGTGAAATTCCACATGGTTCAAATAAACTAGGCATCAAGAACAAATCACTTGCCGCATAGATGCGGTGTGCCAAGCTTTCATTGTATCCATAATAGAAACAAATCTTTCCTTTATTTCCATCTTCTAGTTCATGGAACTTGTTTTCAATTTGACTTTCACCACTACCCAAAATAACCAATTGGATTGGAGCTGCACACAATGCGTCTAATTGTTCCATCAATAGATAGAATCCTTTTTGCCAAGTCAAACGAGAAACAACACCTACCATCATAACATCAGGATTCTTTTCTAATCCTAGTTCTTCTTGTAGAGCCATTTTTGCCTTTTTCTTTTGAGCCGCAATATTCACTTTATTAAAGTGATATGGAATTTCTGGATCTGTGTTAGGGTTCCATAACTCGATATCAATACCGTTTACAATACCCCATAGATCATATTTACGCATATTCAATACAGCTTCTAAGTGTTCACCATATTGAGGCGATAAAATTTCTTGTGCATAAGTTGGTGATACAGTTGTAACTTTGTCCGCATATAAAATACCAGACTTCATAAATGAAATACCACCATCAAAACGTACATTACCATTGTCTAACAAATAGTATGGTAATCCTAAACAACTATCTAGCATTTCAGGGCCGAAATTTCCTTGATAAGCCATGTTGTGGATTGTATACACAAAACGAATTGCACGATATCTAGGATCTGCATCGTGAGTTTCTTTAACCATACAAGGAATCATACCTGTATGCCAGTCGTGGCAATGGATAATATTTGGCCAGTAATTCAACTGGTTCAACATTTCAATAACAGCCTTTTGGAAATAACCAAAACGCTCACCATCATCTTGATAACCGTATAATGAATCTCTTTCAAAGTAACCTTGATGTTGAATGAAGAAGAAACATACATTATCTACTACTTTTGAGAATACACGTACGGGTACTTCATGATAATTAATTGAAACTGAATATTCACAATCAAAATGAAGTTCATTATAGTATTTTTCACTAATTTTCTTATATAAAGGCATGACAACCTTTACTTCATGTCCTCTTTCAGTAAGTGCCTTTGGCAAAGAACCAATTACATCGGCAAGTCCACCTGTCTTAATGAATGGTAATCCTTCCCCAGCAACCATCAAAATTGATGCCATTAAACGTTCTCCCTTCTACCAATATACAAAGGTTGTTCTTCTAACCCTGCTAAATCTTTTTTCTTTGCGATTCTAGAATGTTTATCTACAATCACATTCTTTAAGTGAGCACCATCTGCAATTTCTACATCTGGCATAATGATGCAATTTTCGATCAATGCATCTTTTCCAATTTTACAAGAACGACCAACAATAGAATTCTTAACTACACCTCTGATTTCACAACCATTCGAAATCAATGAACCTGTTGCAGTACCACCATTCAAATAAATGGCTGGAGCTGAATCGCTTGTACGAGTATATACAGGCCATTCTGGATCTGCGATATCTTTCATTTTTTCTTCCGTTAAGAATTGCATATTACTTTCATAATAGGATTTCAAATCATTAATTACATAAATGTGTCCACGATAATTCAATCCACGGATATCCATATCTACACATTTATCATTTAAGATATCTTTAAACCAATACATTGAACTTGTTTCTTGCGCTTCTTCAACTAATGTTTTAAAAATTTCTTTTGACATGATGTAAGTCTGTAAAGATAAATATCTAGATTTATAGTTACCTAAGTTTTGATCAATACTTAATACACCACGTTGTTTATTCATTTGAAGTACATCACATCCAATGTAGTTTTCTTTTGCGTTATCTACATGTTGATACAACACTGATACTTCAGCACCACTTTCGATATGTTGTTTCAACAATTCTTCATAGTTTCCTTTATAAAGCATATTAACAGGAGCAATCACAACATAATCATTGTGGTTTTCCATAACTGTATGAATGTTTTCTGCATAACATGAAACATCTGTGGTAAAACGTGAAGTTCCACCTTCAGAATATACAGGCACTAAAGATAAGTGTCCATGTTTAGAGTTGATATTATAGTGACGACCAGTACCAATGTGATCAATTAAAGAACGAGGATTTCCATTTACATATATTTGAATATCATCAATTCCTGAATTTGACATATTTGAAATCGCAAAGTCAACTAAACGATAACGTCCTAAAAAACTGAATCCAGCGATTGGACGATATTTTTGCATACCTTCTACATATACAGAAGAATCATTGTAAGTAATTATTCCTAAAGCGTTACACATAATTATTCACCCTTCTTTACTCTCTTAGAAATCAATTCGATTTCATCACTGTCTGGACTACCAACAACAGCACCATCATCAATCTTCACACCATCAGCAACGATAGCACGATAGATTTTTGCACCTTTACCAACTTTAACATTTGGCATTAACACAGCTTGAGATACATATGCATCTTCATCAATTTCAACATTATTGAATAATACTGAATCTACTGCTTCACCACGAATGATAGCTCCCTGGTTGATATAGCAATGTTCAACTTTTCCAGTTGGACCTACATAGTGAGGTAAAGTTGGAATATCTTCTGTATAGATTTTCCAGTTTGGATCATCTAAATTCAATTCATTGTTTTTATTTAATAAGTCCATATTTGCTTCCCACAATGAATCGATTGTTCCAACATCTTTCCAATATCCTTCAAACTTATAAGCATACAAACGTTTATTTGCGTTTAAGAAGTTAGGAATAATATCTTTACCAAAGTCATGGTGACTACCTTCTGCAGTCATATCTGAAATCAATTCTTTGCGTAATTGTTTCCAGTTAAAGATATAAATACCCATACTAGCTAAATTGCTCTTTGGATGTTCTGGTTTTTCCTCGAATTCAACAATTCTTCCTTCATCATCTGTATTCATAATACCGAAACGGCTAGCTTCCTTAATTGGCACTGGAAGTACCGCAATTGTACAATCGGCATTATTTGCCTTGTGACAAGATAACATATCCGCATAATCCATCTTATAGATGTGGTCGCCTGAAAGAATTAAAACGTATTCAGGATCAAACTTATCAATAAAGTCAATGTTTTGTGTGATGGCATCTGCTGTTCCTTGATAGACGTCAAATTTTGTACCATCCTTTTCACGTGGTGGCAAAACATAAACACCACTTCCACGTGCATCAAGTCCCCATCTTTGACCAGCACCAGCGTATGCGTTTAATTCTACTGATTCATACTGTGTTAAAACGCCTACAACGTTGATATCTGAATTTGCACAGTTACTTAGTGGGAAATCAATAATACGATATTTTCCTCCGAAATAAACAGCCGGTTTCGCATTCTTTTTAGTTAGTTCCAAAAGACGTGTTCCACGGCCACCTGCTAAAATCATGGCGAGCATATTATTCTGTTTCATAATCATCCTCCTAATAATACTCTTTATATAACTAAAGTATATCACTTTTTCAAATAAAATCTACTTGTTTCATTAAATTTGTATGCGTTTTCAAAACACTGCAAAAAAAGACAAATCATTCTCTGACTTGTCTTTGCAAAGCATAAATTGATTCGTTTTGATTTGCGATATAAGATATAGCACATACAATAAAGAAGAACGGAAAATACTGATATCCAAAAACTTCCATGCCTATCGCAATAGGCGCTAAAAATGTATTTGTGGCAGCTCCAAACACACCACTATACCCTAGTGCAGCTACAAACAATGGATCTAAACCAAATACAGGTGCAATTATAACCCCGAGACTCGATCCAATCGCAAATAATGGCGTAACTTCTCCACCTTGGAATCCTGCAGATAAAGTTAAAATCGTTAAGACAAGCTTTAGGATCCAGTCATATCCATAAATCTTTTCCGATGTAAAAGATGCTACAATCAAGTTTTCACCCACACCTGAATAACGACATTGGCCAAACATAAACAACATAAACGCCACGAAAACACCCATCATAAAAATACGTTTATAGGGATTTGTGATTTTATTTGTGACAAAAGCTTTTGTGTGTTTCAAAAAAAACGCAAATAAACCACCTATCATGCCGAATAAAATACCTAACACCAATAATTTTATAGATAATTCCATATTTGGCTCAGCAACATTTCCTATCTTAAAAGTACTCTTGTGTAATCCAAATAAGCTAGAAACATAAGTTGCCGTAAAACTAGCCGGAATTGCACAAGACATAGCTCGATATTTCAAAGTTCCAGCCACTAAAACTTCTAAGGCAAAGAAAATTGCCGTAATTGGCGTACCAAACAATCCGGCAAAACCAGCTGCCATACCTGCAACCATAAAGATAACACCACTGTTTTTAAAGCGGAAATACTTACCAAAATAATGCGATACGGTAGCTCCAATCTGCATCGCAACACCTTCTCTACCCGCACTACCACCAAAGAAATGGGTAATCCATGTCGACACGACCATAAACGGTGCCATACGAAGTGGAATCCAATCACTCTTTCCTTGATCAACCTCAAAAACAAGTCCCATACCTTTTCTAGATATTCTTCCCCAATGATCAAATAAGAACACAATAGCTAATCCTGCAAAAGGAAGTCCAAGCAACATAATGCATCCCATATGCTCTCTAAAATTCAAGATCCATTCTAATCCTTTACCAAAAATGACTTCACAGATCGCAACAATAGCACCAATAAAAATACCACAAAAACACTTTAAAACAATTTCATCATAAACTTTAAACGATTCTCTCAACTTTTCTTTATACATGTGATTATTATAGAAAAACAGATTGTTTATTTCAACAATCTGTCTTTATTTTTACATTTTAATTACAATTCTATTTCATTTTTCCACAAACCATGCAAGTTACAATACTCATACACAGTTACTTTACCTGTTCGTCCTTTCGAATCAAAAACATATTCTGGTTTCATTCCTGGGACTAAACCTGCACGATCCACAGTTCCATCACTATATTCAACCCAAATATTAGTGATATAGTGTGCCTCTAACATAGGATGTTCAACACTTCCAACTACAACTTTAAGTTTGTTATCTTCTACACTTACTTGTGGAACATGTTTTTCTTGCGCTGCATCCACTTCACCAGCTTTTAATTCACGATATCCACTAGGAACTACATCCATCAACAATCCTTCAACAACGCTACCAGTTTCTAAATTCTTATAGATTTTCATAAGTATTCCTCCTGTTCTTCTATTGACATTATGACACGCATCATTAAAATATTCTATTGATATGCTCATAAAAAATTTAAATGAAAACTACATGCAATATACAGCAACTTCTCAAGAGATTTTTGAGACTTTTTGTATTTCAAAAAACCATAAAAAACATTTAAAAATAGATGAAAACAATAAAACTATCTACTTTAACTATCCTGAAAAAGAAGTTGAAATCAACTATGAGCCTGTAAACATTTTATATGAAGATGCTTTTTTAATAGCAGCCTTTAAACCTCCATTTTTATTAGTACACGATGATGGAAACAGCCAAGATACTTTACAAGCTCGTATTAACGGGTATCTGCAATTAAATGGAAATAAATATCCGGCTCAAGCCATTCATCGTATTGATTATGAAACGAGTGGTTTAGTCTTATTTTGTAAGCATCCATTCTTCCAGGCATATTGTGACAAAAACATGGAAGAGCATCACATTAAAAAAGACTATATTGCCTTAGTTCAAGGTCACACGAATTATAAAAACAAAAAGATTGTTTCAAATATCGCAAGAGATCGTCATAATGCCAAGAAAATGTTCATCCATCCAAATGGAAAAGAAAGTATTTCAATATTTAACACACTTAAAAACTATAAAGATTATTCGCTGATTCAAGTAACGATTCTAACGGGAAGAAAACATCAAATCCGTGTTCAATGTGCTTCTTTGAAGCATCCCATTTTAAATGATTCCTTATATGGAGGTAAAAGAATTGATAATACGGGACTCTTACTTCAAAGTCATCATATTCAATTTAATGACATTGATGTAATTTGTCCTCAAGAAAAAAGATTTATTAGAAAATAAAAAAATGTATATCCTTTCAGATAAGCGATCCAGACACCTATTGATAAACAGGATAAATACGGAAGAATATGCTTTTTTTTATATAAAATCCACAAAAAGCCTAGTAAAACACTAATATATAAAGCCACGAGCATTCTTTCCATTCCTAAATAAAAGCCAAAAAAAGTTAAAAAACATACATCGGCACTGCCTATCCATTCAGTTCTAATAATTTTAATGGTTCCACTGACCAATAGAAAAACAAGACTTGTACATACTCGATTGAATAATGGCACATAATTAGAACAAAAACATAAAAGAAGTATAGATGGAAAAATCCAGTACTTTTCAATATACATTGTTGCATAGTCCTTTTTCGCCAAAAAGTATAAAAAGAGTACAACATACAAAGTCGATAATTGAAATGGTTTGATCAAAAAAGTAATGATAAGCATAAAAAAAAGAGTCTTCATACTTTAAGTATAAAGACCCAATGTGAAAATATTATTAACAATTTGCAGTTTGTACAAAATCTGCATCGTTAGGTTTCTTTTTGTATACAATTTTCAATAAGATTGGTGTAATAACCGTTGTGAATACGACACACAATAATACTGGAGTCACAAAGACTTCTGGTAAGATTCCTAATGCCATACCTTTATTTGCGACAATCAAGGCAACTTCTCCACGACTAATCATACCGCATCCAATTCGGATAGCTTGTGTAGGTGTATATTTACATACAATAGCACCCAAACCACATCCAATAATTTTTGTCAAAACAGATATGATACATAAAACAATTACTAATTCGATAAGTTCAGCACTCCATGTAATTGGTGAAAGCTTTAATCCAATACTCGCAAAGAATACAGGTGTAATCAACATATAAGATAATGTTGAAATACGTTTAGTGACATAATCACATTGTCGTGTACCCGAAAGAATCAAACCTGCCACAAAACTTCCTGTGATATCCGCTACACCAAAGAATGCTTCTGAACAGAATGCCATGATCAATGCGAACGCAAATGATACAATTGAATATCTTTGTAGTCCACCGCATGAATCATGTTCAAACCACCATGAAAATACTTTGTGTAAAATCACCCCAACAACAACGGCAAACACAAAGAATAGTAAAATTTTAAACATGACAGCGCCGATGTTCACTGAACTGTCAGCCATTCCTGTTACTAATGTCAAACAAACAATACCTAAAACATCATCAATTACAGCTGCAGCTAAAATCGCATTTCCACTTTCTGTAGACATACAACCCATTTCTTTCAATGTTTCTACCGTAATACCAACACTTGTAGCTGTTAAAATAACACCTAAGAATAGGTTGTGTAACCAAGCGTCTGGCCCAACATTATAGAATCCACCAACTACATATCCAACAGCTAATGGAACTAATACACCCAGTGTTGCGATGATAAAAGCTTTTAACCCAGCCTTTTTTAAATCTGTAATACTTGTTTCTAGACCAGCCGCAAACATTAAGACAATAACACCAATTTCTGATAAAGATTCAATCAATTTACTTGGCCCAACTATATTTAACACCGCAGGCCCTAAAACAATACCTGCGATCAATGCACCTACTACAGATGGCATACGTAAACGACGAGAAAAAAGTCCAAAGGCTTTTGTCATTAATAAAATTAAGGCAATATCTAATAGATATCGATATTCTTGCATATTCATACCTCCTACTATGCTCTTGGAAGTTCAAACACCGTTTGTTGAAGTGGCAAATCTACATCATGAAACTCCAACCGATATGCCATCAATTTTATCGGCCTTTTCTTTCCATGATATCCATATTTGACGTCACCCAACAAAGGATGCTTTATATGCCCCATCAGGGCACGAATCTGATGAAATCTTCCTGTATGAAGTGTAATTGCACATATTGAATTCTCGCCATCATTTCTTTCAACATGCACATCCATCAATGCTTTTTGATAGCCCTCTAATTTTTTATCACTTACTTTCGCAACAGTATTTTCTTTGCGAATGTAATAGCACATACTAAAATCTTTTTCTTTAAAAGTACCAGTAACATATGCCCGATACATCTTCTGGATTTTACGATTTGCGATTGCTTCGTTTACTTTTCTTAAAGCATTCGCATTCTTTGCAGCAATCACTAGACCTGTCGTATTTCGATCCAGTCTATGACAAATACTTGGAGCAAAAGAATGTTCCTTATTTGGATCATACTCGTTTTTTTCCATTAAGTATGCTTGTACACGATTTACCAAACAATCTTGAGTTTTGCTTTGATCACTCTGTGACAATAAGCCATATGGTTTATTCGCAATCAAGATATTTTCATCTTCATAAATAACATCCAACTGTGATGATATATATTGCGTATCTACTTGTTTCTCTTCTAAAACATCCGGAGGTAAAAACAATAAAATACTATCATTCTCCTGAATTTTCTGATCAAAAGTACAACGTTTACGATTCACTTTTATTTTCTTATTTCGAATCGCCTTATACATCATTGATTTGCTCAATTTTGGAAAAGTCTTCATCAAAAACTTATCCAGTCTTTGATTTGCATCATTTGAATTGATTCTAATCTCTTTCATAAATTAAATCCAAACTTTCCATTAAACTGTCCATAACTGGTACATTTACACTTTCTAAAGTTGCTCGATTTTGATGCCCAGTAGTCACCAAGATACATTTAGCACCAATACTTTTTGCAACTTCATAATCATGAACGCTATCTCCTACAAAATAAATTTCATCATCTTGGCTGCATGTTTGTTTAAACGCATGAGCTAATTCCACTTTACTTTTTGCATAGATGTCATTGATTCCGTATATCGAATCGAATAAATCATCTACATGCAAGGTTTCCATTTGTTTAAGAAGATAATCCATTTTACTTGCAGAAAGCACGGTTTGCGAAAAGCCAAGATTCTTTGCCTTATTCACAACATCCAATACATCTGAATGTAAGTTACAAGCATAGCTTTTTTCTTGATAATCCTCCATATATTCGTGAGCCAACATGGAAAAAGGTATTTTGTCAAAATCAAAGCCTACCCTTTTATAATAATCTTCTATTGGAAAAGTAAATACTTCACGATATTGACTTAGAGTATCCAAAGGTTTCAAATCATGACTGACTAAAAGACGGTTGATACAAGAAAAACATAAGTCAACATCATTCAATAAAGTTCCATTCCAATCCCATACAATTTTTACCAAACAATTCACCCCGCACGGTATTATATCACTATTAGAAAAAAATAATAACATTTTATACTAATTAAAACTTTCACAAATGTAGTTTTTACTATATAATATTATATGAGTATATATGAGGAATTGAATTAGGAGGAAATATGAGAGGAATTTATAACTCAGTAACTGACCTTCGTCGTCAGGTCTTTACTGCCATCGCTTCAATGGCGTACGATGACAATACAGATTATTCTAAGCGTATGGAAGAAATCCCATATGAAATCTTACCTGGTACAAAAGCAAAATATCGTGATAGTATTTTTCTAGAACGTGCAATTATCGGGGAAAGATTGCGTTTGGGTATGGGCTTGCCTGTTCGTGATATTACTGAATATACAAACATTTCAGATGGAATTGAAGAAAGTACAATTGCGAAAAAATATTATGATGATCCCCTTATCAATATTATCAAGTTCGCATGTAATGCGTGTCCAGAAAAGAAAGTATTTGTAACAAACGCTTGTCAAGGATGTTTATCACACCAATGTACAGAAGTTTGTCCAAAAGATGCGATTCATATCGTAAATGGTAAAAGCTGTATTGATCAAGAAAAATGTATTAAGTGTGGACGTTGTATGGATGCATGTCCTTATCACGCAATCACTAAATTAGAACGTCCATGTGCTGCAAGCTGTGGAATGGACG
The DNA here is from genome assembly GCF_019052655.1 of Holdemanella porci. Taxonomy (GTDB): domain Bacteria; phylum Bacillota_I; class Bacilli_A; order Erysipelotrichales; family Erysipelotrichaceae; genus Holdemanella; species Holdemanella hominis. Next base: position 4,441 of record NZ_JAHQVB010000016.1, on the reverse strand, counting down.
CAATCAAATCCGATGCAGATGGAAAAGCAGAAATCGATTACGATAAATGCGTTAGCTGCGGAATGTGTCTAGTTAACTGTCCATTTGGAGCTATTGTAGATAAAGGACAAATTTTCCAAACAATCTATGCCATGAAAGAAGGCTATGACGTCATTGCAGCTGTTGCCCCTGCTTTCGTTGGTCAATTTGGTCCAGCCGTAACGCCAGACAAAGTAAAAGCAGCATTAAAAGCTGTAGGTTTTGCGGATGTTGTGGAAGTTGCGATTGGTGCTGACTTATGTACAATTGAAGAAGCTGAAGACTTCTTAGATAAAGTTCCTGAAAAACAACCATTTATGGCTACAAGTTGCTGTCCTGCATGGTCCGTTATGGCGAAGAAAAACTTCCCTGACTTTGCACCATACATTTCAATGGCATTAACTCCAATGGTATTAACGGGTCGTTTAATCAAAAAAGAAAAGCCAAACGCCAAAGTTGTATTCATCGGTCCTTGTGCTGCTAAGAAATTGGAAGCAAGCCGTAAATCAATCCGTAGTGATATTGACTTCGTATTAACTTTTGAAGAAGTTATGGGTATGTTCAATGCGAAAGGTATTGCATTAGACCAAATTACTACTTCTGATCCATTAACAGAAGGAACAAATGCTGGTCGTGGATTTGCTGTCAGTGGTGGTGTTGCCAAAGCCGTTAAAGACTTGATTCAAAAAGAACATCCTGGAACAGAAGTAAAAGTTCAGGCTGCAGAAGGATTAAAGAACTGTAAGACAATGTTGATGATGGCTAAAGCTGGAAGACTAAACGGATACCTACTTGAAGGTATGGCTTGTCCTGGTGGATGTGTTGCCGGTGCTGGTACTTTACAACCAATCAATAAATCAAGTGCATTAGTTAAAAAATATGCTACTGAAAGCGATAAGAAAGATGCAGATGAATCTGCATATGGAGATCGTCTTCACGAACTAAGTGAACATTAATCAAAGACGTCCTTAAAATGGACGTCTTTTTTTGATATAATCATGTTTGGAAATGAGGTATGAACATGCATCGTTATTCATATTATAAAACGGCTGCCTGTACTTTAAATGTTTCAATTGGAGATCCACAGGCAAATAAAGAAGAAATTTTAAAATGTATCCAAGAATTGGATTCAGATACACAACTTGTAGTATTTCCAGAACTATGTGTTACAGGATATACATGTCAGGATTTATTCTATGAACATACATTATTAAATAGAGCAAAACAAGTTCTATTTGAAATTGTAGAAGAACTACCAGAAAACCTAGTTACAGTTTTAGGCTTACCTTTAGAAATCGAAAACAAGCTTTATAACTGTGCCGCTATTTGTTTCAACCATGATATTCTAGGTATTCAAGTAAAAACATATATTCCAAGCTACAATGAATTCTATGAAACAAGGTGGTTCTCGAGTGCTAGTGAATTGAAAGAAAACACAACTTTTACATACAAAGATAAAAAGGTTCCCGTTTCAAATCATATCGTATTTAAAGATACAACAACATCGGCTTGTTTAGGTATTGAAATCTGTGAAGATCTATGGGTGACAATTCCAGTAAGTTCAACACATGCATTAGCTGGAGCGAATGTATTATGTAATCTAAGTGCCTCCAATGAAATCATCTCAAAAGCAAATTACAGAAGAAATCTAGTCAAAGATCAAAGTGCTAAATGTTATGCGGGTTACGTATATGCCAGTGCAGGACCTGCAGAAAGTTCGAGTGACTTGGTTTTCTCGGGACACAATTTAATTTGTGAAAACGGGGCTATATTAAGTGAAACTAAAACAGACAAAATCATTTATGGACAAATCGATTTAGACCATTTAAATCATGATCGCTTACACTATAAAACTAGTATGCAGGATTTATTCCATGTAAACTATACAACCGTGGAATTCACATCAAAACCAATCGAAGAAATTGAATTTGATCGCTATATCGATGCCTATCCTTTTGTCCCAAACAATCAAGATGAAAGAATTGTTCGCTGTTTAGAAATATTACACATTCAAGCACAAGGCTTGGCAACACGTCTTTCTAAGATTCACTGTAAAGACGTTGTGATTGGAATTAGTGGTGGACTTGATTCTACTTTAGCTTTGCTTGTATGTCATGAAGCCTTTAAAATCAACAATTATGATTCAAAAGGAATTCATGCAATCACAATGCCTGGTTTTGGAACGACAAAACGTACTAAATCTAATGCGCAAATTTTAATGGACCTGCTTCATGTATCTAGTGAAGAAATTTCTATTGTGGATGGTGTAAATCAACATTTTAAAGATATTCACCATAATCCAGAAGTTCATAATATTACATATGAAAACTCACAAGCTCGTGAAAGAACACAAATTCTGATGGATTTAAGCAATGCCTATAATGCGATTGTTGTTGGTACTGGAGACTTAAGTGAACTTGCCTTAGGATGGTGTACATATAATGGAGATCACATGAGTATGTATGCGGTAAACGCCAGTGTGCCTAAGACACTTGTTCGTTATATTGTTGAAAGTGTTGCCTTAAAAGATGAAATATTACATGATGTATTGATGGATATTTGTGATACACCAGTATCTCCAGAGCTTTTACCACCAGATAAAAATGGTAAAATTGCTCAAAAAACAGAAGAAGTATTAGGTTCTTATGATCTTCATGATTTCTTCTTATATCAAATGTTAAGACATCACGATGAGCCTAAGAAAATCTATGATTTAGCTTGTGTTGCATTTAAAGATGTAGAAAAGGAAACAATTAAAAAGGCCATCACAACATTCTATAATCGTTTCTTTACCCAACAATTTAAAAGAAACTGTATGCCAGATGGTGTTAAGGTTGGATCTATTTGTTTTTCACCTAGAGGTGACTGGAGAATGCCAAGCGACGCATCAAGAAATCTATGGACAAAACAAGTGGAGGAAATTTAATCCTCCACATTTTTTATTTATCGATGTTATTTGAAAAGATATCTGCAACTTCACTCATGATTATATAAGCACCCGAATCGATTTCATGAACTTGTTCTTTCATTCGATTAACTTGATATCGATTGACCCAAAATAAACTATGGATTTAGACCTTTTTGAATAACCACCCGTGGCATCCACACGAGTAACACCACTTCCAAATATATCACTTAATGCTTCACATATTTCTTATTGTAAGCATTAATAAATTCATAATACGAGGTGTTGTTTTTTTCATAAGCTCAACACTCCTTTTTAGGGCTTCATTTTAACATACTCATACACCAAAATCATTTCATTCTCAAATCTTTTAGACATTTAAAAGAACAGACTATTTTTTAGCCTGTTCAACTATTTCTTAATCAGATTCTACCACATAAGGGATTTCATTTTCTGCAAGAAAAAAATTAGTTGTCATATTTTGCGAATGATGAATCACTCTTAATATATAAACTTTATCACCTATTATTTCATAGATTATTTTATATTTTTTGTATATTGCATATCTAACATTAGTTTCTTTTTTTAATAATTCAAATTTTGGATATCTTTCTGGCAAATATTCTAAAGATTTAATGAGTGAAACAATTCCGTTAATTAAGTGCTTCACATAATTCAAATCAAAATTATTCATGACATAATACTCATAAATGTGTCGAATATCCAAATTTGCCTTATAGGATATTTCTACTTCAAAATTCATAGTTTTAAATCCGTTTTCAATGATTCATAAAACTGATCAAAAGGAATTGTATTCCCTTTTAAAACTTCATCATGAGCAGCTAATAACTCTTTAGCTAATTCCTCTTTTGTAAGTTCATCTTCATTTAAAATTTTATTTGATGGAATTTTCACATCAAAAGGTAATCCATTATTTAATATAATTTGATTATAGAACATGTTAATTGCGACAGAAGATGGTATTCCTAATTTTGATAAAATTGCTTCTGCTTGTTCTTTTGTTTCTGGTTCAATTCTTGCGTATACATTTGATGTTTTTGACATAAAATAAGCTCCTTTTTCTTTATTATAAGTCAATGTACTTACATACGCAATCGATTATCATACATTATATTGAACCTCTCATCCCTGAAGTGACGAGATTCTTGGGAACAGGTTTCTATCGAAACCTTTCTTACCAAGCTATCCCCGCAGTTCCTGCGGTTCTTTTTATTTTTTGCTAATTTGCTAATATGCCTTGCATCAATATATTGATGGATGCATTTATATCTCTGTCATGATTTGAATGGCATTTTGGGCATGTCCATTCTCTTACTTTTAAATCTTTTGTTCCTTCATTCTTATATCCGCAACAATGACAGATTTGGCTGCTCGCATAGAATGTATCTACTTTCTTGATTACTTTTCCATACCACTGGGCTTTATATTCTAGCTGTGTGGTGAACTTTGACCAGGATACATCCGATATAGACTGGGCTAGATTGTGGTTTTTAAGCA
>NZ_JAHQVB010000148.1 GCF_019052655.1 Holdemanella porci | reverse complement strand
TGTGGAATTGGTGTTACATCATTGATCATTGTAATTTCTAAACCAGCTACCTGTAATGCTCTGACAGCTGCTTCACGTCCAGGTCCAGGTCCTTTTACATCTACGGATACTGTCTTCATTCCGTGATCCATTGCTGCTTTTCCAGCTGCTTCTCCTGCTAACTGGGCTGCATATGGTGTTGATTTACGACTTCCCTTGAATCCTAATGCTCCAGCACTGCTCCATGCTACTGCATTTCCACTTTCGTCTGTGATTGTTACGATTGTATTATTGAAAGTCGAGTGAATGTGTGCACATCCTCGCGCAATATTCTTTTTAACACGTCTTTTACGTGTCTTTTGTACTTTTGCCATTCTTTACTCTCCTTCCCTACTACTTCTTCTTGTTAGCCACTGTCTTGGCTTTTCCTTTACGTGTTCTTGCGTTTGTCTTTGTTCTTTGTCCACGTACTGGCAATCCTTTTCTGTGACGCATTCCTCTGTAGCATCCAATTTCCATCAATCTCTTGATGTTTAATTGTACTTCTCTTCTTAAGTCTCCTTCGACTTTGATCGCATCGATTGTTTTACGAATTGCATTTAATTGTTCTTCAGTTAAATCTTTTACTCGAACATCTTCACTGATGCCTGCTTCTTCCAATACTTTCTTTGATGTTGTCAATCCAATACCATAGATGTATGTCAATGAAATGACAACTCGTTTATCGTTTGGAATATCTACTCCTGCTATACGAGCCATTTAGTTTCCTCCTACTTTAGTTTCCTTGTCTCTGTTTGTGTTTTGGGTTTTCACAAATTACCATCACACGTCCTTTGCGTCGAATTACTCGACACTTGTCGCAGATTGGTTTAACAGATGGTCTTACTTTCATCTTT
>NZ_JAHQVB010000199.1 GCF_019052655.1 Holdemanella porci | reverse complement strand
ATAATCTTCTTCTGTATATTTCTTTTTCTTGGATCTGTTGATCAGTTTCTCTTTTTCCTTTAAAGCCTTCTTCAATTGTTTCTCGTTCTTTTTGATTTTCTTGTTTATCTTTTTAAGACGAGTCTTAATCATATCTTGATTTTCTTTTTCAAGACATTTAAGACTTTTCACCAAAGCCTTGGCCTCATAAATGGCAGACAAAGGAAAATAATCATTTGTACCATAAAAGGACTTGATCATTCTTTGATCTGTTTCTGAATAAGTAACATCCTTATAGGCACGATCAAAACAGATCTTGAATGCCTTATGAA
>NZ_JAHQVB010000147.1 GCF_019052655.1 Holdemanella porci | reverse complement strand
CTCGATGTCGGCTCGTCGCATCCTGGGGCTGGAGCAGGTCCCAAGGGTTCGGCTGTTCGCCGATTAAAGCGGCACGCGAGCTGGGTTCAGAACGTCGTGAGACAGTTTGGTCTCTATCCTCTGCGCTCGTTGGAATGCTGAGGAGGCCTGCCCATAGTACGAGAGGACCTGGGTGGACGAACCTCTGGTATGCCGGTTGTCACGCCAGTGGCACGGCCGGTTGGCTACGTTCGGAAGGGATAACCGCTGAAAGCATCTAAGCGGGAAGCCTGCTCCAAGATAAGCATTCCGTGGAACCTTCGAGTTCCTGTAGTCCCCATGCAGAACACGTGGTTGATAGGCCGGACGTGGAAGCCCCGCGAGGGGTGGAGCCGACCGGTACTAACGGACGAAAGGCAACACTAACATTCCAACCCCTGGCGGTTGGACCGCATCTTCCTCCTGCAAACGGCACCAGACGGCAATGAGCATTGTCTGGCCACAAGACGAAACATCGACATATCCGCGTCCGCTGTCCGGTTCCCAGGCCGCCACAGGCCGGCAGACCCCAGCGTCTGACCGTACAAGAGAAGATTTGCGGCGGCCATGGCCCAGGTGAGACGCCCGGTCCCATTCCGAACCCGGAAGCTAAGGCCTGGCACGGCGATGGTACTGCACCCGACAGGGTGTGGGAGAGTAGCACGCCGCCGCATCACACGTACAGGAAGCCCCTCGGAGCACACGCCCCAAGGGGCTTTCGCATACCCGAAACCAACAAGATAAGACACCGACAAGACATAGGCTCTCGCACCTAGGGTGTGGCCGAATCGAAAGCATATAGAAGAGAGAACCCTCTTTTTTTTTT
>NZ_JAHQVB010000146.1 GCF_019052655.1 Holdemanella porci | reverse complement strand
ATGCAAAGCTAGTGTTATATAATTTCTGCAGCAGAGTAAGTAACAATATAAAAATCAAAGAAAAAGGCGGAAAGAATCCACCTGATATTGAATCACTGATAGCTAAAGAAATACTGCCAATCCGTCCTAATCGCCAGAATGAACGGAAAGTGAAAGCCAAATCACCGGTATCTTTTAACTATAGATATGATTAACAACTAATATTATATATTTTTAAAATGTAGTAGCAATACTACAAATTTCGTCGTGCTTTCAAATAAAAATACCATCCAGACAATAGTATCTGGACGGTTCGTTATTTCTTAACTTAAAGATATTGATATGAATTTTATTATATGTTTTTGTGTGTTTATATTAATGTTAGGCTTAACTGTGAAACACAAAGGAGGACTTAGGATTGCTGCCAATGCTTCAGTATCTTGTAGTATATTGCAGATAAGTACACAAAATTTTGGGAATTTAACATTTTGATATACGTTATACTTGTCGTAGTACAAATAGTGATTTATATAAGACTGAAAAAGAATAAGAAAATCATATTAGATCTATTACAGTTGTTATTAAGTTTAGTGTTATCACGTTTATTAAATATATTTACGTATATATTTCAACTTTTCAAAATTTAAAAAGCCCATTTTGTCGTCTTTGCTTTACGATAATTTGTACAGGTATAGGAACGAGCATATCGTTGATTATGCAACTTGAGCCAAATCCGCCCAATGGGTAGGCATAGTATAAATAGATTTGAAATGTCTATTTCATCGAAGTAAGCGTTTATAGTAAAAAAATATGAAAAAAATTAAAAAAACATTTGACGAAGTGAAAAGTATTTGGTAATATAGATGAGCACTGCTGAGGTGCAGATGATCTTTGAAAACTGAACAGGAAA
>NZ_JAHQVB010000145.1 GCF_019052655.1 Holdemanella porci | reverse complement strand
CTATTTCCATAATTTTTCAGGATATACACCATCTTCAATCAATTGTTTAAAGGCATTTTGTACATATTCCTTATCTTCAGCATATGTTACACCAAACCATTTATCATGCGTTTCAAGTACCTTCACATTGATACGATTTTCTCTCAATAATTCAGCCACAATATTTGGAAGCAAATATTCCTTCTTCATCGGATTATCTGAAATATTTGATAAGAACGTACTAAAATCCTTTTCTAAATAGTCTAAGAAATCTGGATACCCAGCCCACATATTCATAGAAACATTACTTTCTGGTTTTGCCCAAGCCTCTACTTCCGGATTATCACATACGATTTTATCCCCTTCAGCCTTGATTCCAGTTGTTTCATAAACTTCTTTTAATAAATTATTATCATCCACTTTACATACACCACGAGTTACAGTTCCATTCTCACTTAAAGTGTTCTTTAAAATGAATCCAGCCATGCCCATGTCAAATTCTTTTCCCATTTTCGCATGTTCAACCAGGAAATCATGTAACTTCACAAATGCTTCTTTTCCATAATAATCATCCGCATTAATAATCACATATGGTGTATCTACAACACTTTTCGCACATAGTACAGCCTGCCCTGTTCCCCAAGGTTTTGTACGACCTTCAGGACAAGTAAACCCTTCTGGTAAATCATTAATATCTTGGAATACATATTCTACATCCATATAATTTTGGATACGATTTCCAATCACTTCTTTAAATTCCTTTTCAATATCCTTACGAATAATAAACACGACTTTATCAAAGCCAGCCTCTTTGGCATCATAAATTGAGTAATCCATAATGATTTCACCATTTGGCCCCATTTTAGCTAACTGTTTGATTCCACCACCAAAACGAGAACCAATTCCAGCCGCCATAATAATTAATGTTGTTTTCATA
>NZ_JAHQVB010000144.1 GCF_019052655.1 Holdemanella porci | reverse complement strand
CAAGTACATCCACATCCTATATGTGGGTATATCGTTCCAATAAGCATGAAGTGCCGATTGTACTGTATGATTACCATTCTACAAGATCAGGAGACTGTCCAAAAGAATTCCTAAAAGGATATAGCGGATATCTAGAATCAGACGCATACGGCGGATACAATAAAGTCGAAAACGTGATTCGATGTCTGTGTAATGTCCATGCCTTAAGGAAATTCAAGGATTCATATAAACTGCTTCCAAACAATAAGGAACGAAAAACGAGCGATGAGGCAAAAGCCATACAGAAATATGACGAAATCATCCACCATTCAAATCTTATTGATGAAAAAGCAGTTGAAAAATATTCGAATCCTGAAAAGCGAATGGAATATATCACAAAGAGACGAAAAGAAGAACTCAAGCCAAAGTTTGAGAAGTTTTTATCGTGGCTTGAAGAAATCGAACCAAGAAACAAAGGCAAATATTCCATGAGCAAAGCAATCCAGTATGTATTGAACAACAAAGAAGGACTTATGGAATTTACAAATGATGCGATCATCCCACATGACAATACAAGCTGTGAAAGAAGTATACGCCCATTTGTAGTCATACGAAATCGATGCAAATTCAGCGTAAGCGTACATGGAGCACAAGCGAGTGCCATGATCTATTCATTAGTAATCAGCTGTATAGAAAATAAACAGAATCCATACATGTACTTTACTCATTTATTTGAAAATCTACCAAAATTAGATTTAACAAATAAAGAAGAACTGAGAAAGTATTTGCCATACAGTCGAGAACTACCAAGCTATATCCGAACATTATCAAAGAGCGAAATAAAAGCCATCCTTAATGAAGCTAATTCACAAGTGTGATCCAGCAAGGATGGCTTTATTATATATTCGTCAGCAGTTTATTTGTACCACCTTTAAATTTGA
>NZ_JAHQVB010000015.1 GCF_019052655.1 Holdemanella porci | reverse complement strand
ACTATTATTATACGCTATTTCTCGTCAAAAATCAACCATTTGTTGTGACAGAGCCAAACAAAAAAAGAATTATTATGAATTGAAAAAAATGGAATATGGCTTGGAATTACAAGCGATTCAAAGAAACAACTCTATCTTGTATCCATATAAGATTCAAAAGAATTTGACGTTGTACTTTGATGAATATAGAAATGTTGAATTAGAATATTTGAAACATAAAAAACAGTTCGATAAGAATCAAAATACGTTATTGTTATATGATGAATATCTTGAAAGATTATCGAATTGTCAAAGTCGTTTATTAAAACGATTTTCACATTTAGCACAAATCAATGAATCTGGGCAACATAATGAAGATTCTATGATTTCAGGAACTGAGCAATTGCCAGATTTTGGTGGTTATGAATCGTGGCAACAAAATGGTATGTCTTGTTTGGTGGATGGAAATTATGAAATTGATTCATATAGTTCTTTTTGGCAAAATCCGGTTGAAAATGGTACAATCAGTGCTGGATGCTGGTCCTATCCGGATGGAGGTCTTCATTTAGGTTTGGATATCGCAAGTGCCATGTATAGTGATGTGTTAGCGGTTGCCAATGGTATCATATTGTATGCCCATGCACCAGTGGATTCGAACAATGGATATTTAGGAAACTGGTGTGGATGGCCAAATGGTGGTGGAAATACCATTTGTATGGTGGTTGCCGTAAATGATAGACTTTATGCGATTAGTTATGCGCATTTATCCAATGAAATCTATGTGACAAGTGGCCAGCAAGTCAGTCAAGGTACAGTTATAGCGAAAAGTGGGAACAGTGGCAATTCAACGGGGCCTCATACGCATGTAGAGGTATTTGAATTAAAACAGGATCTCAATTCAATCGTAGAATATTTTAGAAACAGCGGTGCTGATTTTTCTTTTGGATGTGGCTATAGTGAGGCTGCAACATGCTCAGGCTATGCTTGTCGCATTGATCCTGAGACCGTTTTGGAGGGTGTATGAGTCAAGAAATGTATTTTTCTCGCATGCAAGAATTATTAAAAGATGAATATAATGCCTATATTGAATCTTTATCGAAACCTTTATATCGTGGTATGCGTATTAATTTAAAGAAGGCAGAATTGAATGAATTTGATTATTTGGATAATCCGAGTCAGTTCTGTAAGGAAAGCTATTATGTAGATAAGCCGTTGGGAAATCATCCTTTCCATATTTGTGGCTGTTTTTATCTGCAAGAACCAAGTGCTTCAAGTGCTGTTGAAATTTTAGATGTACAAGAAGATGATTATGTATTGGATTTATGTGCAGCACCAGGGGGAAAGAGTACGCAGATCGCATCACATTTAAAAAGTGGCTATTTAGTATCAAATGAAATTGATGCGAAGCGTGCCCAGATCCTTTTGTCTAATATAGAGCGTATGGGTGTGAAAAATGTGGCAGTAACTAATACAAGTGTAGATAAGCTTACGAAGGTGTTTGATGCTTGTTTTGACAAGATTTTAGTGGACGCCCCTTGTAGTGGTGAGGGGATGATCAAAAAGCATGATATTGCCCTAAATAATTGGAGCATTGAAAATATTGAACTTTGTGCGACTCGTCAAAAAGAAATATTAGAACATGCCTATTCCATGTTGAAACCGGGCGGTACTTTGGTGTATTCAACCTGTACATATGCTTTAGAAGAAGATGAAGATGTTGTCATAGATTTTTTAGAAAAACATGAGGATATGGTCTTGATGGATCCTGAAGTTTCGTGGGGAAGAAAAGGGTTAAAAGACTTGAATGTGCGTCGTATCTTTCCGATGGATGGTGGTGAGGGTCATTTCATTGCGAAATTCAAGAAACAATCAGGTGTTGCAGGTAAACTTCCAGTTCTAAAATTAAAAAAAATAGATAATGTGACTCAGAAATTTTTAAAGGAACAATTGAATACATTACCAAACTATTACTATATAGATAAGGATAGAGTATATGGTATGGATGTTCCGTTTGTGGATTTTAAAAAGATAAAAGTATTACGTCAAGGCGTATATTTAGGGGATGTCATTAAGAATCGTTTTGAGCCATGTCATTCTTTTTATATGGTTGCAGATTTTGACTATAAAAGAAAAGTGGATGTAACTCTAGAAGAAATGGACCTTTTTATGCATGGTGAAGTTTTACAAAAGGAATGCGAAAAAGGGTATGTGGCTGTATGTTTTAAGGGACATCCGTTTGGCTTTGGCAAGAGTGATGGAAAACAAATTAAAAACAAGATTCCTAAAGGACTTCGTTTATTGCCAAATTCACGTGTAAATATAGACTAAAAATGCCAGGAAATTTATTCCTGGCATTTTTTTGCGATTTCTTTTGCGACATTAAAATAGTCTTCTAATTGATCGTCACTTGGTGTGTAACATTGATTGATCACATCGTGACATGATTCGATTCCAGATTGTTGCATTCTTGTATCGATTTCTTTGGCAACTTGGTTAAACCATCCGTATGCAGCAAAGGCCAACCCTTTTTTGTTCTTAAATTTACATGGACGAATGTGTTCAAGGAAAGCGGCTACACTTGGTGCCATGACATTGTTGTAGGTTCCAGATCCAATACATACAACTTTGGCATCCATGATTTCGCGCATCACAATACTAGATTTTGTATCCGATAATTGATAGACTTTTACATCCATATCAGCATCGCTGAATCCTTCGGCTAAGCTTTCAGCAATCTGTTGCGTATGTTTCCATACGGATTCATATACAATAACAGCTTTGTTTGCGGCTTTTTGTGTTGCGATATCTTTATATGTTTCAATAATATCTGCAATATAATCTTTCCAGATAATACCATGTGCCGGCATGATATATTCAATGTCTAAATTCATGCCTAGAATTAGATTTAATTTAGCCTGCACTGGTGTTGTATATGGTAAAACAATATTCGCAAAGTATTCTTTGGCTTGTTTTAAACAATATGCTTTATCCAATCCTTCATCGGTTAGATTAAAGTTTACAATGTGCTGTCCAAAGGCATCGTTTGAGAATACTGTTTTTAACTGTGGACAATATGTCAACATGTTGTCTGGCCAGTGAATCATTTGCATTTCGACAAAGACAAAGTCATATTTTCCTGTGTTGATTGTATCATTTGTCTTTACGACCTGATATGGAACTTGATCAAAGTATTGTTCAATCATATTCTTCTTTCCAGAAATAGATGCGTAAACTTTTGCGTTTGGATATTTGGCATATACTTTTTTAAATCCACCCGAATGATCTGGTTCTGTATGTTGAACAACAATATTGTCAATTTCTCTTCCTTGAAGTACAGATTCAACTCTTTCCAATAGTTCTTCTGTGAATTCTTCTTCGACTGTATCAAAAAGTGTGACTTCATCATCTACAACTAAGTAGGCATTATATGTACAACCTTCATCAATTGGATATAAATCACCATGGAAGTGGCGGTTATTTAAGTCTCTAACCCCAACCCAGTACACGTTATCTATAATTTTTTTAGCTCTTTTCATTTTTGTTCACCTCTTCTTTTTATTGTATAATTATTTAGAGAATATGTCTATTCATTTGCATCTTTTATATTTTTTGAATAAAAAATATAAAAAGTCAACTAAAAAGTGTAAGTGTTTTCTTTTATAAAGAGTATAATAATAGTTAGGAGGAATTGTCGATATGATTATTCAAAGTAAAAGAATTTGGGTCGTAAATACATGGTTGGCAGCCCAAGTTGAAGTAGAAGAAGGAAAGATTGTTAATATCTATCCATATGGCGAAAAAGAAGTGGATGAGGATTATGGAGATAAACGAATTATCCCAGGATTTATCGATGTACACACACATGGTGCTTATGGATTTGATACTAATGATGCGAATGAAGAAGGCCTTCGTAACTGGATGAAAAATATTGTTAAAGAAGGGGTTACAGGTATTCTTCCAACAACAATCACACAGTCTGAAGAAGTTTTGACAAATGCGGTTAAAAATGTTGCGAAAGTTGTTGAAGAAGGGTATGAAGGTGCAGAAATTTTAGGTATTCACTTTGAAGGACCTTATTTGGATCAAGTATATAAGGGAGCACAACCTGAACAGTATTGTGTAAAACCAGATCTTGAACAATTCAAACGTTACTTGGCAGCTTCTAATAATTTAATTAAAATCGTGACTATGGCTTGTGAACACGATGATAACTATGAATTAACTAAATTCTTACGCGCAAATGGAATTGTGTGTAGTCAAGGTCACTCAGGAGCCACTTTTGAACAGGCTCGTTTAGCCATTGCGAATGGTGCAAACTCAATGACTCACGTATTCAATGGTATGACTAAATTCCATCACCGTGAACCAGGATTAGTTGGTGCTGCAATGCGTTATAGAGATGTATATGGTGAAATCATCTGTGATGGAAACCACTCAACTTATGAAGCATTAAACGACTTCTTTACAGCTAAAGGAGCAAACCACTGTATTATGATCACTGACTCATTAATGGTTAAGGGACTACCTGTTGGTACAAAAGTATTGTTTGGTGGAAATGAAATCGAATTATATCCAGATGGAAGTGCACACTTAACAGATACGAAAGGTCTTGCGGGATCTACATTGCATGTCAACGATGGACTTCGTATTTTAGTAGAAAAAGCAATGGTTCCTTGGCAAACAGCTATCAATGCTTGTACATTGAACCCGGCTCGTATGTTGAATGTAGATGATCGTAAAGGATCGATTCAAACTGGAAAAGATGCAGATTTAGTTGTATTAAATGATGACTATTCTGTTGAAATGACATATGTAAAAGGTCAAAAAGCATTCTAATATAATAAAAGCACATTTAATGTGCTTTTATTATGTTTTCGTGTTTTATAGTATCATCTAGTTTATTATCGGTGATAATCATGTCAAAATCATCAATATTGGCTATTTTTGACATATACTTCTTATGGAATTTTGTATGGTCTGCCATACAAATTTTTTTATTGGAAGAATCAAGAATCGCTTTTTTAACTAAAGCATCACTCATGCTGGGAATGGATACGCCATAGTCTAAGTCAAGGCCTAATACGGAAATAAAGGCTTTATCGATATAATAGTTTTGAAAGAATTGAATGGTGCTTTCAGATAGAGCTGCCTGAGTTACAGGATTATAGGTGCCTGGAGCCATAATGATTTTCGCCTTGGTATTTCGATCTACATAGTGAAGAATCTTCCAGAAATTTGTAAAGATTGTGATTTTTTTATGGTGTATACGTTTAAAGAGCTCAAGGCAGGTTGTACCACAATCCAAATAGATAGAATCTCCATCTTGAATGAGTGTACTAGCATAAATCGCGATTTCTTTTTTATCCGATTGTGATATACCTTCTTTGATTTCAAAGGAAGGCTCAGTTGAACTAGACTCATTGAGTGTGGCTCCTCCATAGCGCTTTGTGGCGAGTCCTTGGTTTTCTAGACTATCTAAATCTCTTCGTATGGTCATTAAGGAAACGGAGTATACTTTTGCGAGTTCACTTACTTGTACGGTTTTATCTTTTTTTAGTTTTTCATAGATTTCATATCTTCTTTGTGTTGTGTTCATGATTCTATTAAAGCACAAAAAGAAACAGAAGGGAACATGTTTATTTGTGTTCTTTTGAAATAAATTGTTTGATGTGAAAAGGTTATTGAATCAAAATTTTTCTGGTGTTAGTATACAGATGAACTTAAGGAGGATCTATTATGGAATTAATTATCGATTCATCAAATATTGAACAAATTAAAGAACTAAATGAGTTATTAACAATTACGGGTGTTACGACAAACCCTACAATATTAACAAAATCGAATAGAGAAGCAATGGATGTAGTAAAAGATCTTTGTGAGGTGTTGAGCGAAGATCAATTGTTGTTTATTCAAACGGTACAGACCTCTTTTGAAGGTATTATGGAAGAGGCAAAAATGATTTCTTCCATTCGTAATAAAAATATGTATGTAAAGATTCCGGTTACACATGAGGGCTTAAGAGCTATTAAAGAATGTAAAAAGTTAGGAATTCACACATTGGCTACTGCCATTTATACAGCGGATCAGGCTTTTTTAGCTGCAATGGATGGAGCTGAATATTTAGCACCTTATACAAATCGAATGTGTAATTATGGAGATGGTGTTCAGAATGTAAAAGACTTGATTGAAATGTTGAGAGTGAATCATATGCCGGCTAAAGTGATTGCGGCAAGCTTTAAAAATACATATCAAGTACATGAATTGATCAAGGCTGGAATTCAAGCTGTAACTGTTCCTTGTGATGTTTTATATCAAATGATTGATCATCCAGGAACAAAGATTGCGGTGGGTGAATTTAGCGTAAATTGGCAAAGAGCTTATAATCGTAATACATTGGAAAAGTAGAGAAATCTACTTTTCTTTTTAAAAAATAATTAGCACTTAAGTGTTGACAGTGCCAAAAATGGTGTTATACTATCATTAGCAATCACAAAGAGTGAGTGCTAAGCGCAAGGAGGTGCTTATTTATGAATATCGATCAAATGTCAGAGCGTTTGCAGAAGATTTTAATGGATGCCATT
This sequence comes from Holdemanella porci, assembly GCF_019052655.1. Lineage (GTDB taxonomy): Bacteria > Bacillota_I > Bacilli_A > Erysipelotrichales > Erysipelotrichaceae > Holdemanella > Holdemanella hominis. Next base: position 29,298 of record NZ_JAHQVB010000015.1, on the reverse strand, counting down.
AATTTGGCAAAATCCAACCAACATCCAAGTGTAGATACTGTGGATATGTTGGAAACGATTTTTAAGGATGATGTATTGGACGGCTTGTTTGAGCGTATTGGCTTGGATAAAGGTCGTGCTTTACAGATGGCTCAACAAGAATCTAATCGTGTCGCAAAGAGCTCAACAAGTAATATAAATTTATCCAATGAAGTGCAGAAATCGTTTGAAGATGCGCAAAACTGGGCGAGTCAACATGATGAAACTTATCTTTCAGTAGCTAGTGTATTCTTAGCTCTATTGTTTAATCGTTCTTATATTTCTAAAGAATTGGTAAGAACTTTTAACTTGAATAAGGATGCTTGCTACAAAGCTGAATTAGAGCGTCGTAATGGTAAAAAATTTGATACGCCAAATTCAGAAGAGAATGTAGAAGCTTTAAAGAAATATGGTCGTGATCTAGTTCAGGATGTGCGTGATGGTAAGATTGATCCAATTATTGGACGTGATGATGAAATTCGACGTGTTATGCAGATTTTATCTCGTAAGACAAAGAACAACCCTGTTTTGATTGGTGAACCTGGTGTTGGTAAGACAGCTGTTGTTGAAGGGATCGCATGGCGTATTATGAAGGGGGATGTGCCTGAGTCATTAAAAGAGAAACGCTTGATTGAATTGGATATGGGATCTTTGATTGCCGGTGCTAAGTATCGTGGTGAATTTGAGGAGCGTTTAAAATCCATTTTGGATGAAGTTAAAAAATCGGATGGACAAATCATCTTGTTTATTGATGAAATTCATAACTTGGTTGGTGCAGGTAAAACCGAAGGTAGTATGGATGCGGCTAACTTATTAAAGCCAATGTTAGCGCGTGGTGAACTACATTGTATTGGTGCAACAACTTTCAATGAATATCGTAAATATATTGAAAAGGATGCCGCTTTAGAGCGTCGTTTCCAAAAAGTACAAGTTGCTCAGCCAAGTGTAGAGGATACAATCAGTATTTTGCGTGGATTAAAAGATCGTTTTGAAAGTTATCATGGTGTACGTATTTTGGATGAAGCTTTAATTGCGGCAGCTACTATGTCCGATCGTTATATCACGGATCGTTTCTTACCAGATAAGGCAATTGACTTAGTGGATGAGGCTTGTGCTACGTTAAAGGTTGAAATGGAAAGTATGCCTCAAGAGTTGGATGAATTACAGCGTAAGATTTTACAACTTCAAATTGAAAAGACTTCTCTACAAAAAGAAGAAGATAAAAGGGCTATTGAGCGTCGTGAAGAAATTGAAAGTGAATTAGCTTCTTTACAATCAAAGCGTGATGAAATGCATTCTAAGTGGGAAGACGAAAAACATGGCTTGGCTAATGAAAAAGAGGATAAACAACGTTTGGAGAAAGCTCGTTTGGATTTAGAGCAAGCGCGTAATGAAGCTCGTTACGAAGATGCTGCTAAACTTCAATATGGCACGATTCCAGAATTAGAGGCTCGTATTCAAAAAGAGCAGGCAAGTCAAAAAGAGGATGCTTTGATTCAAGAAACGGTCAATGAAGAATTGATTGCGAAAATCGTTTCTAGATGGACAGGCGTTGAAGTGACTCGTTTGGTTGCCTCTGAAAGAGATAAATTATTGAATTTGAAGGAAGAACTTGAAAAACGTGTTGTTGGTCAAAATGAAGCTCTAGAACTTGTAACAGATGCAATCTTGCGTTCTAAAGCACAGATTCAAGATGAGAATCGTCCAATTGGATCGTTCATGTTCTTAGGTCCAACTGGTGTTGGTAAAACGGAGGTTGCCAAGGCTTTGGCTGAACAGTTATTTGACGATGAAAGACATATTGTGCGTATTGATATGAGTGAATACATGGAAAAACACAGTGTGGCACGATTAATTGGTGCACCTCCTGGATATGTAGGATACGATGAGGGAGGTCAATTAACGGAAGCTGTTCGTCGTAATCCATATAGTATTGTCTTGTTTGATGAAATCGAAAAGGCGCATCCAGATGTATTCAATGTGTTACTTCAAATTCTTGATGATGGTCGTATTACAGACTCGAAAGGTGTTACGGTAGATTTTAAGAATACAATTATTATCTTAACATCTAACTTAGGTAGCCAATATGCCTTTGAATCTGGTGATGTACATGATAAATATATGGAAGAAGTAAAGCGTCACTTTAAACCAGAATTCATTAACCGTATCGATGAAATTATTGTGTTCAACGCATTAGATGATTCGGCCTTTATTAAGATTGCCCACAAGTTTGTCGGCTTGCTACAAAAACGTTTGGCTGAACGTGACATTACATTGAATGTAAGTGATGCTGTATACAATCAGATCGCAAAGATGGGGGTAGATCCTGTATATGGTGCTCGTCCTATGAAGCGTTATATCCAAAGAAATCTTGAGACACAGATTGCCAAGGAAATGATTAAGACTGGCGCTATGCAAGGGGATGTAATCCATGTAGATTGTCAAAATGGCGAGTATACATTTGATATTCAAGGAAGATAGTGAATTATCTTCCTTTCTTTTCTTATTTAGAGGTATAATAGTTTCAGGAAGTGTGCGCCAGTTCGGTGCCAAATATATAACTGGTGGGAATCCAGTCTGGTAAAACCTAGCAAGTTGCCAGTACCAAGTCCTTGGAGCACCAAAGGCTAACAACGGTGTTTAAGCGTAGGACAGGAAACAGGAACGCCGTAATGCGTAAGCGTGAAGTGATTGAGCTCCGTTAGAATTATCGATTGTGTGGGGTGGTCTACTACTTTCTTGGGTCACCAACAAGGATTAGTCGCTAAAGCGAGACTATGAAAACACACCGGAGTCCTAGAGCACGGCATACCTGATATTGTTATATTTGAAATACCTGGGAGGCCTGGATGGTTCTGTACATGAGACAGTAGGGAGTATCGGTCAATGCAATGATGAGTATGAACGAAGACCATTGAGGAGTCGGATTCGTCTATAGTACCATGGAAAGCAGTAATGACGCTAGAGGGAAGGGACGGACAATAAGTTGCTTTTGCAATCAAAACATAGAAAGCACAGGAGGCAAGTAATCTATGGAAAAAGAGAAAGCAGAAATAGCCAATCTCGTAGCAAGATATGACAGAGTACAGTCGTTAATGAAATATGTAAACAATGACACACTCAAGGAATCCTACAAAAAGCAACCGAAAGGAAAAGCGGTTGGAGTTGACGGGGTAACCAAGGAGCAATATGGAGAAAACATAGACGAAAATATTGAAAATCTGTTAATCAGAATGAAGAAATTTTCTTATAGGCCTTATCCAGTGTGCAGAGCCTTTATACCGAAAGGAAATGGGAAAATGCGCGGACTAGGCATTCCATCATTTGAGGATAAAGTTGTGCAAGGAGTCTTCAAGGAGATTCTAGAGGCAATCTATGAACCCAAATTCAAAGATTTCTCTTTTGGGTTTCGTCCAAACAGGAGTTGTCACGATGCAATACAGAGAGTGAACAAACATATCATGGCTAATAAGGTTAATTACATCTTAGACGCAGATATTAAAGGATTCTTCGACAACATCGACCATGATTGGATGATAAATTTTTTAGAGCATGACATAGCAGACAAGAATTTTATCAGATACATCAAACGATTTCTGATTGGTGGAGTTATGGAAGATGGTAAAACGACTGGCTACAGATTCAGGAAAAGTACAGGGAGGATTAATATCACCAGTACTGGAAATGTGTATCTACATTATGTACTTGATACATGGTTCGATTATGTAAAGAAACGTGAATTCAGGGGCGAAATGTATATGGTACGCTATGCAGATGATTTTGTATGTCTGTTTCAATACGAGAATGAAGCGCAAAAGTTTTATCAGCTTTTAATAGAGAGACTAAAGAAGTTTGGTCTTGAAATTGCAGAAGATAAAAGCAGAATACTACCCTTTGGCAGATACAAGGGAACAAAGGAATCCTTTGATTTTCTTGGATTTACACATTACAATGCGAAAAGTCATTGGGGCAAATATTGTGTACTGCATAGAACAAGCAAGAAGAAGTTGAAAATGAAAAGAGAAGCCATTAAGAGATGGTTATGGGAACATATGCACGAAAGCATTAAGGATACCATTGAAGCGTTGAATGTGAGATTAACAGGACATTACAGATATTATGGAATTTATGGTAACTATGTCGGTCTACTAAAGTTCTATAAATATGTTCTAGTAGAATTGCGTAAAAGCAAGAGACGCAGAGACCAGACTAACTGGTTAACTTGGAATAAATATATAAATATCCTAAAGATACATCTACTGGAGTGTCCTAAGATATATTTAAATAGTGCTTATTAGGTGAATAATTTGTTGAAGAGCCGTATGCCTTAATAGGGCACGTGCGGTTCTGTGAGGGGCTTTTGAGACTTGAACCTCTCATCGCGAAATTATTTTATATTGATGAAAGGGGTGAAGGTCGAGACAAAGTCTACTCGACGATGTTATGTCTTTAAAAGATTGGATTCAAGAAAGTCATAATATAGTATTTTTTGGTGGTGCTGGTGTGTCTACAGAAAGTAACATTCCAGATTTTCGTAGTGATAATGGATTATATAAAAAGAAGTATCCATATCCGGCTGAGATTATGTTGTCACATAGTTTTTATTTAAGTCATCCTAAAGAATTCTTTGATTTTTATTTTAATCAGATGATTTATCCAGATGCCCAACCTAATAAGGCGCATCATGCTCTTTCAAAGCTTGAAAAAATGGGAAAGCTAAAAGGGATTGTGACACAGAATATTGATGGCTTACATCAGATGGCAGGTTCTAAAAAGGTCTATGAATTGCATGGAAGTGTTTTAAGAAATACTTGTACGCATTGTCAAACAAAATATTCTCTAGAGGATATGATGAAACTAAGAGATAATGAAGGTATTCCTAGATGTAGCAAGTGTGGTGCCATCATTAAGCCAGATGTTGTTTTGTATGAAGAAGGCTTAGATGAATATACATTGTATTCGGCTATTCATGCGATTGAGCAGGCAGATCTTTTAATTGTAGGTGGTACAAGTCTTGTCGTATATCCTGCGGCTGGTTTAATTAACTATTTTCATGGCAAACATTTGGTTTTGATCAATAAAGACAGTACAAATATGGATTCAAAGGCGGATCTTGTTATTCATGATTCGATTGGTAAGGTTTTAGATGATTCACTATGTGAAGTTTATGTGAAATAAACACTAAACTTGAAATTTAGACATAAATAAACTAAAATTTTATCATGTCAGAAAGAAACAAGAAATCTTTTATCCGTGATGGATTATATAACATAGAAAGAACAATGCAGTTAGACCCAGCAGCACATTCAAAATGGGAAGTGTTTTGGTTGTATCCACATATTAAGGCAATTGGTTTACATCGTATTGCCCATTGGTTTTGGGTGCGTAATCATACATTTATTGCGCGTTGGGTAAGTAATCGAGCAAGGCATTGGACAGGAATTGAAATTCACCCTGGTGCTGTGATTGGTCGTGGTTTGATGATTGATCATGGTATCGGAGTTGTGATTGGTGAAACGGCAATTATCGGGGATGATTGTCAGCTTTATCATGGTGTCACACTTGGTGGTACAGGAAAGCAACATGTCAAAAGACATCCAACTTTAGAGGATGGTGTATATATTGGCTGTGGAGCAAAATGTTTAGGAAATATCACTTTGAAAAAGGGATGTCGTGTAGGGGCAAATGCGGTCGTCTTAGAAGATGTTCCTGAAGGGGCAACTGCAGTAGGAATTCCTGCAAGAATTATAGAGAAGAAATAGGTGGTTGTATGTGGAAATATCGTTGTAAATCCCATTTAATAGCTTTAGTTGTAGCTTTTTTAGTTGGACTTTGCTTATGTGCGGTTGTATTTGCGAGTGGTATCGATATGAGTTCGGATATGTTGTCGAGTTCATTAAGTTCTGTACCAGGTGTAGATACAGAATCACTGAAACAGGTTTTAACGTATCTGCAAAATAATATGTGGATCTTATATGTAGGTGATGCCTTATTGATTTCAGGAATCATCAATATCATTTATATTGGACAATATGTAACAGCGCGATTCAACATTAGCCCATGGATCGTTATGTGTTTGATTTTCTTTTTACCTGAATACATGATCTATATTGGTGCCATTTTGGTTGTGCCTGCATTTGTTGTATGTATTTATGGAATGTTAAGTTTGCGCAAAAGCATTTCGAAAGAACGTCGCGAATTTAATTTTACAAGCGATGATGAATTGGTTCGTATATATAAGATTCATCATGAATTGGATGAGTCTTATAAGGATCTTGCAAAGACTTGTCGTAAAAATGTTCGTAAATTAACAGGTATCTATGCGTTAGGCATTGTTGCCTTATTTGCAATTTTAATTGCCGTAAATAATATGATGCTTCTAGCTGTATTATTGATGTTCTACTTATTTGCGTTTAATTTAGTGTTACGTTATCGTGCTGTATCCCTTTTACCAATCACAAAATTATTATATGAAGATTGTAATCCTGAGGCTTGTGCGAGTGCCATTATTTACTATTGCACAAATTCAAAGGGACATACGCGCTTGAGCCAGCATACATTGCTTGCACAATGCTTGATTTATTTAAATGATGCTGAACTTGCTCAAGATGTATTGATCAGTTATCCGCGTAAGGATGCTGCGAGTTCTTTACAATATTGGTCATTGATGTCGTATATTTATTATATGTTGAAGGATGAAGAGGCTTTATCTCGTTGTAAAGAAGAGGCGCAAAATATTCGTCTTCATTATGGACGTGCTGGTGTCATGATTCAAAGTGAAGAAATGGCGGCCATTGAAAATAAGATTCATCTTATGGATGGGGATTTGAATACTTGTAAGAAATATTATTTACAAGGTCTACAAAGAGCGAATTTTCCTTTCCAGCAAGTAGATTCATGTTACTATATTGCTTTGATCTCCTTTGTAGAAGAAGATTATAAATTGGCTCGCTTATATTTTGAAAAAGTACTTGAGCTTGGAAATCGTATGTATTTTGTGAAAAAAGCGAAAAACTACTTAGATAAGATTGAAAAGATCAATCCTGAAACATCCAGTGATGAAGTAGAATATTCGTAGTAAATGAAAAATAGATTTCGCAAAAGCCAGTAATGTGGCCAAACATAAATGTGAACACAAAACTCAATCCAATGTTGATAAAAAACAGGATTGAGTTTTTATTTAAGTGAACCGGAATATAAAGAAACCATTCAAGGATAAAACAGGCTACAAAAAGAATGGAAAGCCATACGTGAAGGTCTTTTAAAAGTGTTATATCGTTATAGGGAATACTACATGAAAGAATCATGCCTAAACAGATTAAGACATGATTTTTTTTATTGTAATTTACGTTATATTTTTCCCATATTTTTTTTGAATAATAATAAAATCCAATTGCCGAACTAAACGCCCATAGAAATAAATATATGGGGTGATGTAGTTGATTTCCTATATACGTCTGATTGTCATAGAAGATGTCAATCCAGCAAAATGGAAGGAAATTCAGGATGGTTTGAATTAAATAAACGTGAATATATGTTATAAATTTCATCATTGTTTCATTTTAGACAAAAAAACTCAAAAAATCAAAAAAATAATGAAAGTTTTCTGGAAAAAGTATTAAAAAAAACGTTTAAGAGTATGGAGGTGATGAGATGTCCGAATGGATTGAACAAGATCACATGGATGATAATCACTTGTATGTTCATTTGAAAAATCCAGAATTACTCGACCTATCCATTTTTGATCGATTATCGAACGATGATTTTTGTCTGCCTTGTATGTTGACAAACGAAAAAACGGCATCGATGGTGTATGCGATAGAAGGCTATATTCCTTTACATGATTTTTTAAGTCAGTATGTGTTTGAAAAAGAAGAAGGCTATATATTCTTGCATCAGTTATTTGAACAAGCCATCGCATCCAATCGCAATAAACCAGTTCTATTTGATCCAGACTACGTATTTGTCTCTAGTTTTGGAGATCGCTTTGCGTTTGTCGTGGTGCCCATTCAAATATCGAACTGGATGTTTCAAAAGGATATGTCAGAAAAATGGGTGGAGTATATCGCAAAAACGATGCAGACTACAACCGCTTTTGAAATTCCTGGATTTTTATTGAAGTTTTTAAAGAGTGCTGAGTTTAGTTTACCCAATCTTGTCTTAGGTCTGGATAATATACGAAATTTATATTATCCGAAAAAGTTATTTTTCTTTAAAAACAAGAGAATGCAGACATTTAAAGTCAAAGAACCCATACAAGCTTTCCATAAAGAGAAGCCTGTTGAATCTGTTTTGGAAGAAAAAACACAGCTTTTACAAGTAAAAATAGATTTTTATGCCTACCTATTATGCGATCAGGAAAAATATGCATTGTGCAATGAAATCAATCTAGTAGGAAGAGCGATGGTATGTGATGTCCGTATACAGGATGCGAGTATATCTTTAAAACATGCCAAGATCGTATGTGAAAATGATCGGTACTATATACAAGATCTAAAGAGTACGAATAAGACGTATCTGAACGAAAAAGAAGTGAAACGCAAGATGCGATTAAAAGATGGAATGACGATAAGATTTGGTGATGTCGTGTGTGAATTTAAAGAACAATAGATATAAGGTCGTACATACCTATAATGCCAATGTTTATCGTGTTATGGATGAATTTAGTACATGTGTTTATATTTTAAAAATCTGTCCAGATTATGAAACAGAACGATATAAACATCAATTTAAAACAGAGATCAATGTGCTCTCTAACTTAAATTCGATCCATGTCCCTAGCTTGATCACTTGTTTTGAAGAAGACTTTGCACAATATTTTGTCGAAACGTATATTCCAGGAATCAACGCAAGACAATACTTTCAAAACCATCGTTGTTTATTCAAAAAGTATCGTTTGCTAATTGATGTTTTAAAAGTCTTGCAAGACCTGCATCAGATTGGCTATCTCTATATTGATTTAAAACTTGAAAATATTATTTATTATCAGAACCATTTTTATTTAATTGATTTTAACGCATGTATTGAAAATCACTCACATGTGGCAGTGATGGCTTCAAAATCTAATTGTGCACCTGAATTATTAACATTGAGTGAAAAGGATATTCGTTGTGATATCTATGCACTTGGTTCTTTGATTCAAGAACTTTTCGGCATAAGTATGATGCCCATAGTTCTTTTGTGTCATCAAAAACAAGAGCGAAGAATATCTCGATTATCTACATTTAAGAACTTGATCTTTATACATATCATCATTCGAATCTTGCTTGTACTTTCTATATGTATTCTGTCTGTCTTCAGTACAAGTCCAAAAAGTGTCTTTGATGCGTACTACACCCATCATCAAATTGCCTTATTTGAAAAAGCGTATAAAGAGTCTGATAAACAAGATCGTTTATATACGTGGATCTCTAATGGATGGATCTTGGATGAAGTATATGTCAATGAACAAGCATCTTTATTTTTAATGGAGGAGGCAATAGCGACAAAAGATGCTACTTTGATTCGATATGTATATGATCGTGTTTCTTTAAATAAATGGCCAGAGCTTCAAGCACTTGTGCTGGTGTATTTAAATCCGGATGCCGCACATATTGATACGTGTGTTAAGCTGGTTAATTCAAATAACTTGCTTCTAAAAGATAAATTGAACGTGTTAAATCAATGTCTTCAGTTTGGTCTACATAAAGAAATCAAAATTTCGATTCAACCGATTAAAGACTGGATTGAAAGTATAAGTCCAGAGACATTAAAAACGTATCAAGCCGAATTTGAAAATCTAGGATGTAATTACTTGGAATATGTACTTTTATTACGAAATAAGGAGAGTGAAAATATGGAAATTCCAGTGGTTTTTATTGACAATTTAAAAAGTGAAAGATGGAAAGATCTTTATGAATTTTGGAGGAGTTTATGATTTCTCTACAAGATGTTGAATATACAGATTTTATATATTGGCAGGAAACAGAAAACTTTATAAATGGTGTGGCCTCTGCGACAGGGAATATTGAGTTGTTCTTTGATGAAAAAGTGGATCGAGATTCCAGTTTAGTTATTTATGATGGCAAAGAAATTGATTTAAACAACGAACATACTTTTATCGATATTCAAAAAGAAGGAATCACACAGCTTGTATATATTTTAAAAGATGTAGATGGCTATGCGTTACAGGAAGGTGAAAAGACAATTCTATTAGATACGACAATGCCAGATATTGTATTTAATACAAATAATCAAAAGATTCTGGATGTACTTCCTTTAGAAGATAAAGAAACCGTTCATGTAAAGATATTCGAACAAAATTTGAAAAGTATTGAAGTTTATTTAGATGATGAACAAATGGATTGTGAAGAACTTGAATTTGATGTGGATGTTACATCCAAAAATCAATCATTACGAATAATCTGTACAGATATTGCACAAAATAAGTTGGAAAGAGAAATTAAAATTTTACCTATTAAATATCCTGAATGTTTATTAAATTCTGTCGTGTACACAAAAGAAAATCATTCTAACATGCAATTTGAATCTGTATGTAAACAGGCTTTTAACCTGCATGTGTATTGTGATGGTATATATTACTATTCACTTGATTTAGAAGACAAAAATCAAGTGTTGATTGATCATTCAAAAAATGGAAAGTATACATTTGAGTTAGAACATAAAGAGTATCCACAATTTAAAAAAAGTATCGAAGGCTCTATTGAATATTCCAATATTTTGCCAATAATCACATTAACTCCTTCAAGTAAGCTATCTAATGAGGATGTCATTGTGAAAGCAATCCGTAATGTATCTAAATTAGAAATAGGATATATAGATGTGGATCTCAATGGTATTAAAACGCGCTATGCGCTCAATGAAACGATTCATTTACCGGCCATACATAATCAGGATGTCATCTATTGTGTGAGTGCGTATGCCAAAGATATATATGGACATGAGGTAAGTGATCAAATTTATGTTCAAATCGATAAAAAAGCCCCTTCAAGTCAGTTGTTTATGAATAATGAAAGGGTTGTGGATCGCATGAATATAAAGAAACGCCCCAGCCTAGAATACAAGTATGATGCTTCAAATGCGTATATGCGGGTGGAATACTATTTAAATGATACTTTCATGGATATGGATTTTGAGAAAGTCTTTAATCGTATGGTCAAAGATGATGTATTAAAAATTGTGACATATACAAATGATGTGCTGATGAACCTAGAAAAGAAAGAATATGAATTTGTATTTAGTCCCGATAAAGAGATTGAAATGGTTTCAAAAAGTGAACAAGTTCTAGAAAAAGATGAAGTGGTTGAATTTGAACGTGTCTGGGTTGTAAATGACGATAATGAAGTGGTCTTAAAAAAGAATAAGAAACATATTCAAAAGGTTTCTAAGCCCAAAATTCACTATACGCGTAAAAAGAATAAGGTACAAATATGGTCTGAAGATAAGATCGAGTATGTTTTAGTCAATGGTAAGCGTGTACAGATTGAAAAAGATGTGATGGGACATGATTTTGTCGAGATTTCATTAAAAAAGAAAAAGACCTCAATTGAGGTAAAGACAAAGCATCGCAAAGTATTAAAAAAAGAAGAAATCAAAAGGTCAGCTGTGAGAATCACCTCTATACAGAAAATAAGAATGTGGCTCAAACAAATCTTTAAATTATGATCAAACTATGGCTATACACAGACAAATCCTGCCACTACTTTGACTTGAACTGCACAAAGTCATTTTCAAAGTACTTCTTTGAAAAAAGAAGGAATGGTGTGTGTATTGTATGGAACCAATCTAAAAAAATATTGAGATATGGCGAATCGTGTATTCTAGATGAAGTTTTATTTTATTTAGAAGAAATAGAAAGTACAATGTGCCATTTTCCAATTTCTAAAAAGATAAAGGTTGGAAGAAGTGAAGCATGTGATATTCAATTATGTACGAATGGAGTGTCCAGGTATCATTTTCAAATTGAAGAAGGTGTATTACAGGATTTTGATAGTTTAAACGGTACGTATGTCAATTCGAAACGAGTTAAAAGATGCAGCCTTTGTATGCAGGATGAGATTGTGTTTGCGAACATTCGCATGATTTATTTTAAAGATTATGTACTTTTGGATATGGTCAACAATCCTTATAGTAATGTAGAGCTAGATCGTAAAAATGCAACATATTATCCGTACTGTTTAAATATTGAAATGCCAAAGGTTCAAAAATTTGATATTCAGATGCCACAAATTATGCGTACAGTTCAAAAACAAAGTCTATTTAGTGCGATAGGACCGAGTTGTATGATCGCAAGTTCTGGTTTTGTCTCCTCCATTTTGATTGGATATCTTCAAAAACAAAGAATAGAATCACTCTTCACAAGTATGATCAGCTCTTTGACAATGGCATTTACTTTTATGGTGTATGGCCTTTACAACCGGAATTATCAATACAAATTAAGTGTAAAAGAGAGCAAAAAAAGTATCGATATGTATAATGCCTACATAGAGAAGATGTATGAAAAGGGTGTTATATCTAAAGGTACATTTAAAAAACAGATGGATGAATATATTACTAAATATATCGATACATACCAACACGAAAACAGAGATGTGATTTATGTAGGGTGTGCATACAATGCATGGTGCAAAATAAGTTATCGTGAAGTTTCGTATGAATATGCACTTGATGAGTTGATGCAAAAAAGAGAACAGTTAATCTCAAACTTAAATCAATTTGTACAATTTCCTATATTTTTAAGACAAGGCGAAGCTTGTTGGATTCAAGGAGATGTGAAGTCAAGTGTTATTTTATTTGAAAATTATTTGTGGTATTCCAAACAAAAACGTAAATGGGTATGGCTTCAGGAGTTTGATGGAATGAAACAAATTCTTTTAAATCCCTATTGTGCTATTTGTGAAAAAATCGATGCCGATACAATAGTCGTTGATATAGAAGGAAAATATCTTCCTAAGTCGTATTATTGTTTGATTTATGTGGGAAAACAAAAACCATCTTTCCATTATGACTACCAAATTGAAACAATTGCGATAACAGAATTAGGCTTGGATCGAAAACGATTTGTATTGCGGAATGAAGATTCAAATTTCTATGATCAACTAATCAAAATAGGTCCTGTTCGAAAATCTGAGTATGTAATGAAAGTTCCAGTAGGTATTGATGAGTCCCAACAAATTGTTGTTATGGATTTTCAAGAGTATGGGCCTCATGGCTTAGTTGCAGGAATGACAGGTTTTGGCAAGAGTGAATTTATTAGTTTTCTTTTGATGATGCTGATATGGCATAATACACCTCAACAATTTCAATATGTATTGATTGATTTTAAGGGCGGTGCTTTTGGACAACCCTTTTATGAATTTGCGCATTGTGCAGGAATTGTGACCAATTTAGATGCACAATCTATGGAACGTTTTTTTCAGAGCATGAATTATGAATTGGAGAAAAGACAGCGCTTGTTCTTAAAAGAAAAAGTATCGGATATTCATTCCTACAATAAGATCTGTACAATGTCACATTTATGGATCTTTGTGGATGAATTTGCCCAATTGAAAATGCGATTTCCACAATTTATGTCACAACTGCAGGAAATTGCACGAATTGGAAGATCACTAGGCATCCATTTGGTTTTAAGCACACAAAAACCTTCTGGTATCATTGATGATCAAGTTTGGTCCAATACAACTTGGCGGGCCTGTTTTCATGTGAGTAGTGTACAAGATAGTCGGGAAATACTTCAAAATGAAATGGCGTATCATTTAAAAAATCCAGGAGATATGATTCTTCAGCACCAACAAAAGAATCAATCTTGTCGAAGTTTTTATTTACAAAGTTCAATAGATGAAATATGTTGGCGTGAAATCAATGAGAAAAAAGAAGTACTGCATTCAAAACATCATGCGGGTAAGCGTGTCATGGATGTATTAAAGGATCAAATTCATGATTTAAAGGAAGCAAGAGAATGGGTGTTGTTGCCTAAAGATATTCCTGAATATGTATTTGGTGTGTTAGATCTTCCTTTTGAACAAAGACAATGTGAAATTGAATTTATGTCAATACAGTTGTTTTATACAAAAAGTCTAGATATTGTATATCGTTTGATCAAATATTTTGAAAATGAAACGATCTATGTCTATGGAACAAATATGTTGGATTCCTATGTAGATTTTAGTTTCTTTCAATCTCGCTATTTTTCAAAGATTCATGAAGGTGTTTGTATCATTTTCGAAGATGAGAATTTGGATCTTTCTGAATTGGATGAACATGTAATTTCGTTTGTGGTTACGAATAATGAAACCACAAATTTGAAATGGATCTTAAATAAGTATGTATTTGATATAGAGAGTTTAGATGATAAACGGATATTCTTTGACACCTACCATCTGCCTTCGTATCTAAATATGACGCTGTATCACAATGCATATGTTGAAATTTTATATCGAAAGATAAAAGAAACAGATCTTAAAACAAGAGCTACAAAATCGATGATATTTAATAAGGATAAAAATTGTATTGGTTTTGAATGTAAAGGCGATCGACCGGTTTTTATGGATGAAACAAAAAAGTTATTCATTTTATATATGCATACGGATTATGTGCATGTAGTAAATTGTATATGTGAGAGTTTAGCACATTTAAAAATTACGAGTGATTGGCATCAAGAGAGTGATGTATATGTCGTGTGTGTAGATGTGAGTTTATTGAATGAGGATGCATTTCAAAAGAAACTATACAATGCTCAAATTGTATGGGTTGGTTATGGTTTAAAAGAATATGGATATATGTTAAAGCGAAAGCTTCCATATGAACATTTTGATTGTGTCTTTTTTAAAGATCAAAATGAAGGGGTTGGTATTTGTGAATGAGGTTGGTATATATTTGTCACTTGATCTAAGAATGGTATATGTATCTCAATTGTATGTTGTAAAAATGTTTTTGAATGAGTTTTTAGGTTATGAAATACAGTATGTGTTTAATGTGACAGGAAATTATTTTTTAGATTTAAATAAAACGTTTCAAGAAAATCAAATCGCTTATGGCGATATCTTAATCTACGGGAGGTAAAAATGAAAATATCAGTGGATTATTCCGAAGTATATCAGGCAAGTGTCTATGTGAAAAACAAAGCGGATAGCTATAATGATCTAATTCAGAATCTTTATAAAAAAGTGGAGCAGATGCAAAGTATCTGGCAGGGGGTGGATCATTTAGCTTTTCAAAATCAGCTAGAAGAATTTAGACCTTCATTAAATGAAATGTATCAAGTAATTCTAGAATACAGCAATGTATTGAAGCAGACAGCTTCGGTTTACGAACAGCTTCAACAAGATCGTGTTGCACAAGCTAGATTGTTGTTGTAGAAGGAGAAAAGTATGGCACAAATTCAAATATCAAGTGAAGATGTAATGGCATATTCTAAGCAGGTGGATACGTATGCCAATGAGATTCGAACTGTATTTAACGAAATTGAATCCAGAATGTATTATGTGGAATCTATTTGGCAATCTCCAGCTTCGAAATACTTTATGGAACAATTTCAAAC
The DNA here is from genome assembly GCF_019052655.1 of Holdemanella porci. Classification (GTDB taxonomy): domain Bacteria; phylum Bacillota_I; class Bacilli_A; order Erysipelotrichales; family Erysipelotrichaceae; genus Holdemanella; species Holdemanella hominis. The sequence goes on along the minus strand of NZ_JAHQVB010000015.1, from coordinate 13,742 downwards.
GTTGAATCCAGCAATGATGTCGTATTTAGATACGTTAGCACGCTTTTCTACGTATTTACATCAAACCGCAAATCTATATCAGGAAAACGAACAATCTTTGATGCGTTATGAATGAGATAAATTTCTACAATGCCTTGTCTAGTGATTTAAATGCGTTGTTAAATCAGACAAAAAATATTGTATCGAATGAAGAGTTTGTCTATGTGAATCAAAAGGTCAGTCGAATTCAATATTTAATTCAAATTCAGATGCAGGGGATTATGAATCGTGAACGGCGATAGTATAGCTTGTCAAAATCTAAGTCTTGAATATAAGGCGCTCGCTTCTAGGCCTCTATCTTCAAAAGATCCGACAATTAATGAAAGGCAATATCGCATCGCAAAAGAAATAATGGATATTGCGAATTATTTATCGAAGAGCGCATCTTTAATTGAGTCTTGCGAGCACAAACAAAGTGCTTGGAAACCTGGAAAGGTGAATTTGATCAAGTATACAAACTTGAATTTAGTTTCACAATTGACAAAACAGAGTCGCTATTCGTATGGTTCGATTCGTTATACAAAGTCATTTAAAGAATGGAATAAAAATTACACAAAGCCTTATTTCCATGTAGGGGCCAATGCCACACTTCTTGATGGAGAAATTAAATCGAGTATCAGTGCAAGAATATGGAAGAACAAGAAATTTGATCCGCGTATAGTATTAAATGCAGAGTCAAGTCTAGCGTTATTATCTTCTACAGTAAATGCGCGTATTGGAAATTCAAAAGTCTATGCGAGCGCTCGAGCAACAGGGCAAGTTGGTGTTGCGTATGCGACTTGTAAAGCTGCTTTTTCTAGGAAAGAACAGTCGTTTGAAGCTGGAGTTGGTGTTGCAGCCTTACGAGGCGAAACACGTTGTGTATTGAACATTCTTGGGGCGAAAGTCACTTTAACAGCACAAGGAAGTGTAGGTAGTGCAGAGGCCAATTTCTCTTATCATTTTTCTAGCAGGGAGTGGGAAATCGGCTCAAAACTTGGCTTTATTGCGGGACTGGGCTTTAAAATCAACGTAAGTTATTAGAAAGGAGTCGGCATGAAAGATTTATTACCGATTGGCAGTGTTGTCACTTTAAAAGAGGGGACAAAGAAGTTAATGATCATGGGGCGTCTTCAACAAAATATGAAGACAAAAAAACTCTATGATTATGCGGGATGTTTATGGCCAGAAGGCTATATGGATAAGGAGCATTGTTACGTATTTGATCATGAGGATATAGATTGTTTATTTTACATAGGGTTACAGGATATAGAAGAATTTAATTTTCGATTTGAACTGGATGAAATGATGAAAAAAATGGGCCACTAGACTATTGTCTAATGGCCTTTTATTTAGTCGTCTGATTCAGATAAATCTGGTCTAGAAACTAGATATTCAGGATTGTTTGCCTTTAAATTATTGAATACATCTTGATCGTGTACTTCAAAATTATATTTCTTTAAATAATAAACAAGACAAGCTTTTGTGACGTCATCATCACTGCTCAATGTTGTATATACATCATCTTTAATGTCTTTATATGTATTAGATACTAATACGGCAACATATGCATATGTTGTTCCACTGCTTTCGTTTGTGAAGACTTCGTCAATGACTCCGGCTTTTTTTGTCTTTGACAATGTATTGATCAAACGAGTTGATAAATCCGTTGTCTTTGTCGTTACCAATGTTTCTTTTCCAGAATATTTTGCAGAATCAACCATGTATTGTTGAGCTACTTCTTCTGGATCTGTTCCGTTCTTTAATGCCTTCAAAGCTTTTTTAGCAGTTGCCTTATTCTCACATTGAATGATACGAGCTTTACTTGGTTTATATGTTTTTTGGATGTCTTTCTTTGCGTCTGTGAAGTATTTTTCGGTTAATTCACTTGCTTGTAAACTTGGGATTAGAACTTTATTCATATATTGTGTGCTGTTTTTATATCCCAATGATTGAATTTGTTCATCAAAGTTTTCCATGTTTTCTTTGTAGTTGTTAACTTGTTCTTGTGCTTTTTCCTTCATTTCCTTTGTAACTTTGACTTCTTGTTTGTAGATAGCCTGTTTTACAAGTTCCATTGTAAGATCTGTACCAGTAGATATTTTTAACAAATCATATTCATCACCCTTAGTGTATTTTGTGTCACCAATAGTCATAATTGTTTCATCTTTATCCTTAATAGTTGCGGTTGCTCCAGAGCATCCTGTCAACATCATGGCAGCACATACGAATAATATAGGTGTCTTTTTCATTATTGATCACCTCCATAAGTTGTTTTTACATAGCTGTCGAATTTTTTCTTTGTGTCTTTATCGTTGAATTTAATATCTAATTTTTTTGCATACGAATCTAAAATCTTGTATGAAAGAGAAGAATCGCTGTTTAAGATGGCATACAATGCTTGGTTTGAAACGGTGTCACTTTTTGCGTTAAAAATCTTCTTTGAATTTGTTTCTTTTACATATACCTTATATAAGCTTGTTCCACTTGAACTTGTAACTGTGATCCAGTCACTTGTTTCACCTTTTTTAAGGCCGATTGCAGCTGTCACTACATCAGCAGGAACAGTTGATGTTGAATTTGAGCCTGAACTTGTTGAGTTTGAATCTACATATCCTGCAAATCCATTTTTATTAGCGGTATTTGAATCTTCAGAGAAGGCTTTAGCGACATCCGCAAAGCTTTCTTTTTCTAAAGCCTTATCAATATTACTTTTCTTTTTAGTTTCTGTTTCTGTTAGATTATCGGCATCACTAACATCCATTTTAATAATGGATACGGTTCTTGGGCTTTTATCTTCCCAAGCTTTTTTCACTTCATCAAAATGTTTAGTGATATATTTTTTATTCATTTCTTTTTCTTTTACACTTGTTAAGCAATAATCATTAAGTTCTTCATAGGATGCATAACCATATTTGGCAAGCTCTGTTGTTAGTGTAGATTCATAGTCATCACTTTGACTAGATGCGTTAGATTTAATATTAGACTCTAATGTGCTTGCCTGTTTCTTTAAATCTTTTGTAGTTTTGATAGATTGATCGATAACGGCATTTTTATACATATTGTAGATAGTAGAGCCATCATAAGGTGTGGATTCATCATATAAATCATCAGCGGTAATGTCATCCTTATTAATAGAAGCAATAACTTGTTCATTGTTGGTTGTTTTTGCGGAAACATTATCTTTATTGGTGTCGTAGATGAAGTAGCCAATAAAACCAATAATGATGATGGCAATAAGTACAACAAACCAGTTATTTCGTAAAATATCAGTCATAATTAACCTCCTTGAGAATGTCTTTTCAATTATACGAGATATCTTTTTAAATTGCAATGAAGGCTCGAGATGTATTAATTGAGATTTTAATAATTATTTGGTATTATATTGCAGTGAAAAGAGGTAGAAGGTATGGCAGATTTGGTCATTAAGGATCTTCATGTATCCGTGGAGAATAAAGAAATTTTAAAAGGGTTGAGCTTAACTGTAAAATCAGGTGAGCGTCATGCTCTAATGGGACCTAATGGAAATGGTAAGTCTACATTGCTTGCAGCCATTATGGGTAATCCAAAATATACAGTTACATCTGGTTCGATTACATTAGATGGAAAGGATGTACTACAAATGTCAGTCGATGAAAGAAGTAAGGCAGGACTTTTCTTGGGTATGCAATATCCTAGTGTTGTTTCTGGTGTTACAAACTCTGACTTTTTAAGAAGTGCAATCAATGCGCGTTTAGAAAAACCAATCTCATTATTTAAATTTATCAAAGAAATGGATAAAGCTATTGAACAATTAGAAATGAAACCAGACTTGGCTCATCGTTTCTTAAATGATGGTTTTAGTGGTGGTGAAAAGAAACGTAATGAAATCGTTCAAATGATGATGTTAAAACCGGCAATTGCGATGTTGGATGAAATTGACTCTGGACTTGATGTCGATGCATTGCGTATTGTTTCTGATGCCATCAACCAATGTCAGCAACAAACAGATCTTGGTTTATTAATCGTATCTCACTATGCACGTTTCTATGAATATTTACAGCCAACACATGCTCACGTATTAATGGATGGACAAATTGTTGTATCTGGTGATGCAAGTTTAGTTGAAAAAGTTGACCAGGATGGATATGAATGGATTGAAAAAGAGTACCACGTAACCGCAAATAAAGAAGAAGATAAACAACCTATTTCTTTAGGTTCTTGTGGAGCTAAAAAATATGCTTAATCGCAAGGAAGTACACAATAGCGAAACTTTAAACATTCAAATTGATCGTCATGATCAAAAATCATATTTAATTGAATTGAGTAAAGATTGTACAAAATTTGATTTGAATGTGGAGTGTTTAGAAAATTCTTTTTCAAAATTCTTTATTTTAAACCATGCTGAAAGTGCGTGCGAATTAAACATTAATATGGTACTTAAACAAGATGCCAACTGCCAAATGGGTGTCTTGGATCTAGAAAAAAGCCCATTGAAATGGAATCACTATGTGGATCTAAAAGAGCAGGGGGCTGAATATGAAATTTTAAGTGGTCAATTATGTCAGGAACACATCGAAAAAGTATGCGATATGGAAGTAAGACATAATGCGCCTCATACAAATGGTCAAATGAAAAACTTTGCCGTTTTATTTGATCATGGACAATATCAAATGGTTGCCAATGGAAATATCAAAAAAGGATGTTTCGATGCTCAGTCTCATCAGGCAACGCGTGTATTAACTTTGGGTCAGGGACATAAGACAAAAGTTATTCCACTGTTATTAATTGATGAAAATGATGTAAAGGCAAGCCACGCTCTAACAATTGGACAGCCAGATGCTGATCAGCTATATTATCTACAGTCTCGTGGATTGAGCACAAAACAAGCTGTTGGATTGTTAAGTGTTGGTTATTTCTTGCCAGTTATTGATTTAGTAGAAGATGAAGAATTGAAAGATAGTCTTCGTCAAGAAATGGAAAGTAAGGTTGGATTATATGGACATCAGTAAAATTCGTAAAGATTTTCCGATTTTAACGCGTAAGATGTCTGATAAACCTCTAGTGTATTTAGATAATGGGGCTACGACATTAAAGCCTCAACCCGTGATTGATGCCGTAGTGAATTATTATACATACCTTGGTGCTAATGCTCACCGTGGTGATTATGAAATGAGTGCACAGGTCGATGCGGCTTTTGAAGGGGCTCGTGTTCGTACTCAAAAATTCTTAAATGCGAAACACAAAGAAGAAATCGTTTTTACTTCAGGCTCGAGTGAAGGCTTGAATCTTGTAGCTATGATGGTTACAGAACAGCTTTTACATGAAGGTGATATCATTTTAAGTGACGAAAGTGAACATGCCTCAAGTATCTTGCCTTGGATGCAGGCGGGAAAGAAAAAAGGGACTAAAATCGATTACATTCCTTTGGATGAAGAGGGTAAGATTACAGTTGAAAACTTTAAACGTGTCTTAACTGATCAAGTTAAAGTTGTTGCGATGGCGATGGTTTCTAATGTTTTGGGTTTTGTGGCTCCCGTTAAGGAAATCGCCAAGATCTGTCATGAACGAGGCATTTTGTTAGTGATTGATGGAGCGCAGAGTACTCCTCATTTAAATATTGATGTGCAGGATTTAGATTGTGATTTCTATGCGTTTAGTGCTCACAAGATGTGTGGTCCTACAGGCGTAGGTGCTTTATATGGCAAGAAAAAATGGTTGGATCAACTAGAACCAATTTTCTATGGTGGTGAAAGTAATGCGCGCTTTGACAAGTCTTGTTCATTAACTTTAAGGGAAACGCCATTAAAGTTTGAATCTGGAACACAACCAATTGAAGGTGTAATTGGTATGGCAGCTGCCATGGATTATTTGGATGCGATTGGAAAAGAGAATATTCATGCGCATGAAGTAGAATTAAAGGAATATTTCTTAAAAAAAGCAGAAGCTTTAGGGAATATTGTTGTATATAACGAAAATGCGAAGAGTGGAATTGTGACATTTAATGTGAAGGATAAAGATCAAATGATTTTTGCACAAGATGTCGCTAGCTATTTAAATACATTTGGCATTGCCGTTCGTTCAGGACAGCATTGTGCTAAATTACTTCCGGAAGTGTTGAAGACTCCGGGTACTTGTCGTGCAAGTTTCTATTTGTACAACACAAAAGAAGAAGTCGATCAATTGATTGATGCTTTGAAGAATGCGACAGTGGAAAACTGTGTCAGCATTTTCTTTTAGGAAGGAAGCTTAATTATGTCAAATATTGATCCAATGTTGATGCGCCAGATTATTATGGATCATTATGACTATCCTCGTAATAAAGAATTGACAAAAGACAATGGTTACATGTCACGTCATATGGCGAGTGATTCTTGTATTGATGATATTACGGTGCAGACAAAAATTTCAGATGGAAAAATTGATGATATTCGTTTTGATGGGGTTGCCTGTACAATTTCAACAGCTTCGACTTCAATTATGTCTGAACTATTAATAGGAAAGACAACAGAAGAAGCAAAAGAAATCATGGACAATTATTTCAAAATGATTGATCAAAAAGAATATGATGAAGATGCTTTAGATGAGGCCATAGCGTTTCAAAATGTTGGAAAACAAGCCAATCGTATCAATTGTGCCACAATTGGATGGAAGGCTATGCGTGAAATGATTAAGGAAAGTGAGGATGGAAAAGATGAGTAACGAAAAAGATATCACACTTTCTAGTGAATATGAATATGGTTTTCATGATGAAGATGTCAGTGTTTATAAAACCCAAAAGGGATTGAATGAAGAAACAGTTCGTACGATCTCTAAAATCAAAAATGAGCCTGAATGGATGTTGCAGCTAAGACTTGATGCATACCATTCTTTTGAAAAGCAACAAAATCCAAATTGGGGTCCAGATTTAAGTGAAATCAACTTTGATGACTATACATACTACATCAAACCAAGTGATAAGCAGGAAAAGTCATGGGATGAAGTTCCAGATACGATTCGTAATACGTTTGATAAGCTAGGAATTCCGGAAGCGGAACAAAAATTCTTGGCCGGTGTATCTACACAATATGAGAGTGAAGTTGTATATCACAATATGTTAGAGGAAGTGGAAGAGAAGGGTGTTATCTTCTTGGATACGGATTCTGCATTAAAGGCATGTCCAGATTTATTAAAGGAATATTTTGGTAAACTTGTTCCTTATACAGACAATAAATATGCAGCTTTAAATACAGCAGTATGGTCTGGTGGATCCTTTATTTATGTACCGAAGGGTGTGAGGTTGGAAAAACCACTTCAATCCTATTTCCGTATCAACTCCATGCAGATGGGACAGTTTGAAAGAACGTTGATCATTGTAGATGAGGGTGCTGATGTACATTATGTAGAAGGATGTACTGCGCCAACGTATTCAAAAGATTCTTTACATGCGGCAGTTGTAGAAATTTATGTACATAGGAATGCGAAGTGTCGTTATTCAACGGTACAAAACTGGTCAAGCAATATCTTGAACTTAGTGACTAAGCGTGCAAAAGTATTTGAAAATGGACACATGGAATGGATTGATGGAAATGTTGGTTCCCATGTAAATATGAAGTATCCAGCTTGTATTTTGGCTGAGCCATACGCAAAGGGAACAACGATTTCGATTGCGGTAGCCGGTGAAAACCAGATTCAGGATGCAGGAAGTAAAATGATTCATTTAGCTCCTCATACTTCTAGTACAATTATTTCTAAATCTATTGCACGTAATGGTGGTGAAGTAAACTATCGTGGTTGGGTAACACATTCTAAAAATGCAGCATATGCCAAGAGTAAAGTAGAATGTGATACTCTGATTTTAGATAAGAAATCACGTAGTGATACAGTTCCGATGAATGTATCTTATAATGATACGTCTCAAATTGAACATGAGGCGACAGTTTCAAACATTAGTGAAGAACAATTGTTCTATTTAATGTCTCGTGGTTTAACTCGTTCTCAAGCTACGGAAATGATCGTTATGGGATTCTTAGAACCATTTACGCGTGAACTTCCAATGGAATATGCGGTTGAATTGAATCAAATGTTGAAACTGGATATGAGTGACAGCATTGGATAAGCGAAAGTTGTGCATTCAAAGGCGTAGTTCATTATCAAATTCAAAAAGATTTGAAAAGGAAAAGGCAATCACTAATTGTGTTTTGCCTTTTTTAAAAGGAAAAATAGGAACATATATTCCAATTCGAAATGAAGTGGATGTATATGCAAAGTTTCGTGATGAATTTGATTTATATATACCTAAGACGTTAGATGATACTACGATTGCCTTTTATTCGGATTACGAAGAAAAAAGTAAGGGTCCATTTTCAACAATTGAACCCATTGGGATGCATGAGGTAAAAGATTTAGATGTGATTCTAGTACCGCTCGTTGGATTCTTTGGTACGTATCGAATGGGGTATGGAAAAGGCTATTATGATCGGTATTTAAGTAAAAGTTCTGCATTGAAGATTGGGGTAGCATTTGATGTGCAGGAAATGGAATTTGATGTAAAACCAACCGATGTAAAGTTAGATATGATCATTACAGAATCGAGGATATTACGATGAAGATATTATTTTTGGGGATAGTAATACGTGGGGCTATGATACCAAAAATGCGTCTAGACAACCAAATCGTTTTACGCAGCTTGTTAAAAAGGTATTTAGTGAACATGAAATTATTGAGGAAGGCTTATGTGGTCGAACATTGTGCTTGGATGATCCGTATGATGCAGATCGTAATGGAGCTAAAATGATTTCGATGGTTTTAAAAACGCATGCTCCCATTGATGTTGTGTTTATTATGTTGGGAACGAATGATGCGAAGTGTCAATTTTCAACGAATTCCATTTCTTTAGAGAAAGGGATTCGTACTTTGATGTATAGAGCTTTAAATCCGGAAAACTATCGTGATGGATCTAAACTACCTAAATTTTTTGTGGTGTGTCCACCTAAAATGAATGTGGATGGCTTAAAGAATGAAAGAACAGTTAGTAATTTTGGTCAAGCTGGATTTGATATCTTAGCGAATACAAAGCCATACTTAGAAAAAGGTTGTTCTGGTTTGAATGTAGAAGTGATTGATACGAGTGCTGTAGCTGGAAGCTTGGATGGAATCCATATGGATGAGAAGGGTCATAAACTTGTGGCGGATGCCTTGATATCTATGATTAAAGAATTATAAGAAGGGAGATCATCAATGAGTGCTTATACAAATGGTTTAGCGTTATGGAAGCATTTTGAAGAAAAACAGGGTGCAATTATTAATTGTTTAAAGGCCGAACAATATGAGGAATTAAACGAATTGATTCAAGAATTGGATGAAGAGGTAATGGAAATTAGTGGTGCCCATTTCTTTGTCGAAAGCTTTTATGATTCTTTTGAGATGACCTTTGACACAGGTCCAAATAAGACAACGCAATATTTGTGTCAGATGCTTTGTGACATTGCACCTAAGAGTGTGAAACAAAAGTGGATCATGAATGCGACTTTACCGCCTATGTCGCAAAAGGCGATTCAGGCCATGGTTCAAATCAAAAATGAGGAATATACTTTAGCAGATTTTCATGTATTCTATCAAATTGAAAATGATATGTTGGATTGTAAAGTATATTGTCCTGGATTTAATTTGATTGGTAATCCGGAAAATAAAAAAGAAATGAGTATGTATCTCATGGAGCTTGCGATTGGCCAGCTTGCGTATGAGGCATATATTTGTCGTGTTGATTTTATCGATACGCCAGACTCAGATATGAAGTTCTGTCAAATGATTGATTTTTATGAAGTGATTATGGCTCTTGTTGAGAAGAATCATTGGAAAGTGTATGATAAGCCAATTGATATTTATTCGGTATATCAGCCAATTCAGGATTTTGCGCACGATGCCTTAAGAAAAGATATGAAGCTTATTTTTACTACGCATCCTTTATTGGTGGAACAAACGATTGAGGAAAAGGAAGAAGTGCTTGCAGATCTATCGAGTAAAGATGGTGAGTTTGGCTATGTGTATTATTCGAATCCTTTCCATAATAAAGAAGATGCTTTGTATCGTCAGAAATTATCGAAACAATTGGATGAAACTATTTCTAAGGTGCATGCAGGTAAAGTGGTTGGGGGAGCTATTGGTAAGAGCTTTTCCTATATTGACTGGATTGTGTATGATAAAGACGTATTTATGAAGGTGTTTAACCAATTAAAAAAACAGCTCGATGCGAGTGTCGAACTGTATTATCAAAAATTTTAATGACTTTGAATGTCAGCGCAAGCGTTAAGCAGGCGCTGTCTTTTCATTCCTGTGATTTCTTTTTCGGGATTTTCTAAGAAACGAGCTAATACGTCAGCGTCTTTTAAGGCTTCACAAAGTGGTGAGTCAAAAGATTCTTTTTTGGAATGTTGACGAATCGCATAAGTAATATCATCTATTTCTGTAGTTTTAAATAAGCCACTTTCTTTTAAGTACTTATAGGCGTGAAGACTTGATAATTTAGCATGTTGAGAATGTGGGCAGTTATCAATAAATTGAGCGTAGTCATGAAATAGAGCAGCTACTTTAGCTCGTTCTAGATTTGTGCCTCTTGCCATGGCAATAAATGTAATGGAAAGGTCCACACTAGCTGTATGGGTAAGGGCGGATACTTTTAAATCTTCATTATAAATTTTGGCATATTGAGAATATACATATTCTTTTACTTTTTCATATCGCTCTAACATAAAATCCCTCTCTTTCATGAAAAAAGCGCACATTGTGCGCTTGATTCGAACAAATTTCTACGCAGCTGTATCTACAACTGTGACATTGTTAGCCTGTTGTCCACGATTGCTTTCAACAACGTCATAAGTAACAGTTTGTCCTTCTTCTAAAGTTTTAAATCCTTCAGAATTAATTGATGAGTAGTGTACGAATACATCTTTTCCATCTTCACTGGTAATGAATCCATAACCCTTTTCAGCGTTAAACCATTTTACTTTACCTGTGCTCATGCCTATACCTCCTGGACTAAGCCAATATCCTTTGACCGTTAAAATAGAAAGTATTTGCATACAATAGCATTTATCACAATCAGAATACGAGTCTAATCCTTAACTGCTTTCATTTTAGCATTTTCTAACAACATTGTCATTAAAAAAACTATTTTTATATAGTTATTATGTTATATTTTGATTATAATGAATATATAAAGGAGGGCATTTGTTTTATGCTTATTCAAGATGATGCGTTACGTAGTGTAATTGCGCGTACTTTGCGTGTTAAAGAAGAAGAACTAAACGAAAGTTTGATGAAGGAATTGATCCATTTAGAAGTACAAGATCATGAAATAGAGAATCTAGAAGGTTTGCAGTATGCGGAAAATCTAGAAACTTTAAATGCGAGCAATAATAAGTTGCAGACATTGGATCCAATCAAAGATTTACATAATTTAGTTTGTTTAAATGTTTCTCGAAACCAATTAAGAGATTTGCAGGCTTTACATGGTTTTAGGCAACTAAAAAAATTAAATATCTCAAGAAACAATTTATATACAATGGATATTTCAAGTATTGCTGCTATGATTGATTTGGAAGTATTGAATCTTTCCAAGGCGAAAGTTGATAGTTTGATTTATTTAGAGCACTGTAAGAAGTTAGAAGAGGTTCATATCAATACTGAAAATGGTCCTTTTAGTTATGCCATCTTAGGTGTGCTTAAAAAATTAAAGAAATTGGATATGGGTGGTATGCGTTTATTCAATATTGAAGATTTAACATATCTTTCTAATGTTGAAGAATTGGATTTAAACACAAACTTAATGTCGGATCTAAGTCCATTGTTGTCAATGAAAAATTTAAAGAAATTGAATGTTTCTAACTGTCCATATTTAAAGGATTATTCTATGCTCAAGGAATTTTCAAATCTTAAATCTTTGAATATTTCTTATAATGAACCAGAACACTTTACATTCTTGAAGGAATTAAATCATTTAGAATCTTTGTCTATGGAGCAGACTGGATTTAAGGACATGTCTTTATTGAATAACTTGGGTGATTTAAAAGAATTGAATGTTTCAAAAAACCGCTTGAAGAGTTTAGAAAAATTTGCAAATGTTGAGCATTTGGAAAGTGTAGATGCGAAGTTCTGTCAATTAACAGAGATCAATTTTTTAAAGAATGCGAATCAATTGAAGCATTTAAATTTATTCACAAACCGCATCAAGGATATACGTATTTTAAAGGATGCCAAAGACATGGTGTATTTGAATGTGGGTCGTAATAATATTAAGGATATTAATTGTTTAAAGGATATGAAACAATTGGAAATCATTTCTTTGGAAAACAATAATGTTAAAGATTTGACACCATTAAAAGAATTAACAAACCTTTGCGATGTGGATCTATACAACAATGTCATTGAGGATTTAACACCATTAGAACATTTAGAGTTTATTTCTTATTTGCGTTTGGATCACAATGCGATTACAGATTTAACTCCATTATCTAAACTTAAATATTTACGTTCACTAACTTTGAAGGCAAACTACATTACAGATGTAACTCCATTAAAAGATCTAGAATTATTAGAAGCTTTACGTTTGGATGATAATCCAATCCAGGATACAAGCGTACTTGAGAGTATGGAGTTCTACGAAAAATTTACGAACTAACATAAAGCCCCTTGTTTAAAGGGTAATCCGCAATTAGATAGGGTTGACTAAAAGTTGGCTTTAAAAATTGTAGGGTTGAAAACCCTATGAGTGTTTAAAGGATTATTAACTAGGGAGCAGAGATATTGTGAAATCTCTGCTCTTTTTATAATGGGTGATTTGAATCTGAATGATTGGAATCAATGTATTCAGTTAACTTGTCATATAATTCTTCGAATCTTATGTCAATGTATCCTCGTAGTTCTTCAATTTCAAATTTCATTTCATTGTTTTGAAGATTTCTGAAGTATTCGATCAATTCGATAATATCTTGTGCATCCATGATCATTTCTCCCTTGGCTCCAGGCTGAATGTTGCATTTGGGTCGAGTACATACATTACGCGATTGCGGAAGCGAAGCCAGTTGGTGTAGCCATTGGCGTTGTTCTTGATACACTTGATAATCTTGTTTCGATTCTCAATGATCGCATTATTCACTTTTTTATTGCAGACCACCACCTGGCCTTTGTCTGCTTCAACTTTATATTCAGTACCTACAATCGTAAATGAATTGATAATCTCCTGTTTCCAGTTAATAAGATTATTGGAGAATTTGATCATTTCTTCAATGTTTGTATCAATGAAGCTGCGAATCAGATGTTCCAGATTCACTTGCGCATTATCGATAGTAGATTTTGAATAGAAGTCTACAAGTTCTAGTTTTAATGAGTAACAAATAGTTAAGTCATTATTGATTTCGAGTATTTTCTTTCTTAAATCGTAGTAGTTCATATAACTTTTAAAATGAGAGTTGTATTTACGCTCACGTTCTACATCAAACAGTCTTCCATATTTATCTTCATCTTCTGGATTTTTGAATAAAAGCCAGTTGAATTTCTTGAGAAGATAATATTCATCTGAAGCCTTGTTGTCTTTGTATCCTTTCATGACTTTAATACGTACTTCGTTCATTTTTTTGTGAAAATCTTGTGAAAGATGAAAATAATCTAACAAATGTTTTGACTCGGGAAACACTTTATGTACGACATCTCGATATACTTCATACATGTCTGAACAGGCGTATTTTACCTTTTTGCGTTCTTCTAAA